>CANQXP010000120.1 GCA_947627885.1 uncultured Rikenella sp. | reverse complement strand
GGAAGGTCCCTTCGGCTTGTCAAAGGAGCGTCCCCCTTCCCCGAAGGGGGAGAACTTCTTTGACACGCTGAACCGCGCTTATGCGCGGCTTGGCTTGTTATTTTATTCGTCTAAATAGACGACTTTGCTATTTTGAACGGTCTGTTTCTCAATGTGAAATGCTGCGCGCTCATTTAAGATACTTGGCGAGCATGAAGCCCACTTTTCCGTCCACGATGACATGCGCCCAAGTTGCGTTAAATCCCATGAGGATCACCGACGTGCCGTTGTCATAAACGCCTAAAAACTCCGATTCTTGAGATTGTCCTGCATACAGGTCAACGCACTGTTCGGAATTCGGATTGTTGACGGTCATGACCGGCATCGCAGACGCAGGATAGGGCTTTCCTTCGCCGCTGACGACCAGATACTCGGTTTTCATATACCCCTCTAAATTGCCAACCATCACTTTGGTCCACTCGCCGTCCACGGGCCCGTCGATAACGACTCGGACGCCGTTGTAGTATTTCCCCAGCGAAGCGGATTTTTCGCTTGCGGCGGCTCTCAGGTGAAGCCTGTCGGTAGCTTTCGGGTTGTTCACAACCGCAAGATAGTCGTCGATGACCAACGGCCACTCTGCGGTTTGATGCGTTCCCGTCGGCCCATTCCAACCGGTATTCTCTTTAGAAGAACTGCCATTGTTAGCAGATGAAGAAGAATTGCCGGCGCTGGAAGATGCACCGGAAGACGAGTAAGAAAGCCGGTCGGAAAAACCGCTGGAAATCATAAAGCCTGTTTTTCCGTCAACCTGAACGTGATACCAGTTCTCCGACAGCCCCAGCACCTGAACGGATGTTCCGTTGGGGTACAGCCCCAACGCAGCGGAATCCTTCGAAGGATTTTCTCGCAAATTGAGTCCGGTACCCGATGCATTCCGAACGGTGACTGTCGGCATGGCGGATGCCACGCTGTCGATTCCTGCATTCAGCAAAAGGTAGCGCGCTTGCATATACCCTTCGAGATTCCCAATGCGCACGCGAATCCAACCGTCGCTTTCATCCGAAAGCAACGCGACAACGCAGCCGTTATAGTATTTGCCCAGCGAAGCGGCGTTAGCGTTTGGCTGCACGCGAAGATTCAGCCGGTCGGAGGGATTGGGGTTATTCACGACGCCTGTCCGATAGCCGTCATAATAGCTGCCGGATACCTGCTTGAACGCCGCAGGATTGTGCCGGATGTACCCCGTATAATCCCCAACGCGCACATGCCACCATTCGTCGGTGAACCCCAACAGCTCGATCTGCATGCCGCTCGCATAGCGAATAGGCAACTCCGTACCGGAATCGTTCGGCAGGGCGCGCAGACTCCATCGGCTGGAAGTGGATTGATATTGGGGGATCGCCGATACGACGGTTTGAGCGGCTTGGCCGAAGGCGAGATATTGCGCGGACATGTAGCCCCGCGCAATCCCTTCGCCGTTGCCGATATTGACATGTACCCACCCGTTTTGCAAATCTTGATCGACCTGCACCGCGACGCCGTTGTAGTATTTGCCCAGCGAAGCGGCCGTCTCTGTCGGCTGCTCGCGCAGATTTAACCGATCCTGCGGGTTGGGATTGCTGACAACGGCGGTTTCGGGGAGAACAGACCCTTCGTCGGCGACGGCCACGTTGAGCAAAAAACAAAACGCAAAAACCAGACCGAAGGACGCCAAAGCATGCCGGATGAACCTGCAAGGACGACGCGAAAAAGCGCAGTGTTTCATGTTCTCTTCTCCTTTTCGCTTGGACTTATTGTAAAATGAAATTGCAACGGTTGGGGGGAAGAAAAGAATCCGTCGCAATGGCGCTGTGGTAAAATTTGCCGCTCTGGCCATACGACGTTTTTTTCAGCTTGAAGGGGCCTTCCTCCGTTCCCGTAGGAAAGCCCCTTCTTTTTTGCTTTATCTGTGCTTTGTGCCGCTTTGCTGCGGCCTCCCGGCCTGCCTCAGCGCCGCAGTTGCGCGGCGATGTCCGCCGCCTTGCGGTCGTTGTCGAGGAAGAGCTCGAGGCGCTTGCTGCGCATCATGTAGTACACGCTGGCGAGCAGCGACGCGATGAGCGCGAGGATGCCGTCCGACCCCGTGCGCACGACGAGGTAGACGCCCACCGCCAGCACGCCCAGCGCGACGACGAAGTACACGTAGCGCATGAACGAGAGCGTGCGGCTCACGTAGGGCTTGGGGCGGCGTCCGCTCTCGTCGGAGAGCTTGAGGTTCGTGTCGAGCAGCTCGCCCAGCACGTGCCCCTCGGCCAGTTGGGACAGCCCGGCGATGATAATGGAGACGGGGATCAGCCACGTGAGGCTGAGCAGCGCCGCCGCCAACTCGCCGGAGCTGACGCTGACGTTCTGGATGCCGTCCACGGTGACGCCGGGGATTTCAAGGCCGGAGGTCGTGAAATACCGGTCGAGCCCGCCGGAGCCCACGTAGCCCGCGCCGCCGATCACCGCGACCGCCGCGAGGATGCCCACGACGATCAGGATCCAGCCGCAGACCAGATGCACGTACTTGAAGAACGCGACGCTGCGCGCCGTGCACGGCGGCTCCAGCCTGACCCTCGGCGGCGGGGGCGGCGCGGCGTTCACGCGCGGTCGCTCCTGCGCCGGATTGTATTCGACCTGCCGCGGCGCGGGCGCCGGCGTCTCAACCGGGGCCTCGC
>CANQXP010000119.1 GCA_947627885.1 uncultured Rikenella sp. | reverse complement strand
TATGAATATGAGATTTGCAGGAGGCAGAGCTATGAATTTAAGAAGGAAGGTCATATCGGCCGTTTTGTCGATCGCCGAACCGCTCTTCGCATGGGGCCGGAACAAGAGGGCGGTGGAGGTCGCTCAGGAGGAGAACAGACAGGCGATCCTGAACTACGAGCAAAGCGTGATTACGGCATTGGGCGAGGTGGAAAGTGCGCTGGCGGGCGTCGCGACTTACCGCTCGCAGGTGGAACGGTACCGGGAGCTGCTGCGGGCGACGCGGACTACCCAGATGCTGACGCAGGAGCTGTACCGCAACGGGTCGAACACCTATCTGGACGTGCTGGATGCGGAGCGGGAGTTGTTCTCGACGCAGATCAGTTTCTCGGAGGTGTTGTCGGCTCAGCTGGCGGAATACGTTTCGCTCTACAAGGCGTTGGGGGGAGGGTGGTAGGATAGCTGAATTCCCGCGTCAGCGGCCGGTCCGAAGCCAGCGGAGGGGCTGCCCGAACTTTGTGAGGGTTGTGCCCGTTAACTTCGCTATGCTCGTTTCCCTCCTCGCCGTTCGGCCAAGCAAACAAGTTTGTTTGGCTCTCACTGGCAGCGTCGGTTCGCCGGGGGTGGCTTCGGGGCACGCGGCTCCCGGAGCCGCTGAACGCTTCGAATTAATTATTATCTTTGTCCCGACATACTGACAAACGTATTTACGTCTGGTAACTTAAAACCGACTAATTTTAATTACAACCAAGACGATAATGTACGCTTGCATTGTGGTTTATACCCTTTCGGGTATGGCTACGGTGCGGGCTTGCTTATCCTGGTTGTAAGGGTTCTTTAGTCGGTTCCTAAGTTACCGGATGGGTTTAGCCTGCACTTTTTTATGCGCAAATCCCATTTCCATCTCCGTTTCCGGGTCAATCTGGCGGCCCACGACCATGCCGACACGGTCATTCTCGTCCACCTGATCGACCCGCCCGAGCCGATGGACACGCTGGTGTTCCGCAACGATCATCCCGGTGAATTCCCGTGGCGTTGGGAGTTCCGCACGCACATGCGAATGACGGCAGTGGGGGTGGAGGTCTTTGTCCGCAAGCATACCAGCGGAGGCCGTCCCACGGTGTGGGTCGAGGCGGACTGCAAAGAGTACAACCGGCTGAGGCGCCTGCGGACAGACGACGAGGGACAGATCAGGTACCGCGAGATTTTCACGGCGGAAGATATACCGCCCTTATAATCCGGTGGATTTCGCTATCTTGCGGCCCGAAACCCGAACCGATTTCCATGCAAACCACCCTTCCGACCAAGACGCCCCGCATCGAGGCGGTCGATGCCCTGCGCGGCTTTGCCGTGATGGCGATCCTGCTGATTCACAGCGTCGAACATTTTATCTTTCCCGTCTATCCTGTCGAACAGCCCGGTTGGCTCGACGTGCTGAACCAAGGGGTGTTCAGCGTCACCTTCTCGCTCTTTGCGGGCAAGGCTTACGCGATTTTCGCCCTGCTTTTCGGCTTCACGTTCTATATTCAATACACCAACCAGCAACTGAAAGGCCACGACTTCGGCCCTCGCTTCCTGTGGCGGCTTTTGTTGTTGCTGGGTTTTGCAACCTTGAACGCGGCGTTCTTCCCCGCGGGGGACGTGCTGCTGTTGTTCGCCGTGGTGGGGACGGTGCTGGTCATCGTGCGGAAATGGAGCGACAAGGCGGTGCTTGCGTTGGCCGTTATTCTTTTGCTGCAACCGGTCGAGTGGTTCCACTACGTGCGGAGCCTGTTCGATTCGTCCTATGCGTTGCCGGATCTGGGCGTCGGGCCGATGTACGAAACGGTGGCGGAATATACCAGGGCGGGGGATTTCTGGAATTTTATTTGGGGCAATGTGACGCTGGGGCAAAAGGCCAGCCTGCTGTGGGCGGTGGGTGCGGGACGGTTCCTGCAAACTGCCGGGCTGTTCCTGCTGGGGTTGTTGCTGGGGCGGCGGCAGCTGTTCGTAGCGACGGAGCAGAGCGGACGGTTTTGGGAGAAAACGCTTATTGTCGGCGCGGTATCGTTCGGGGTGCTGTATCCGCTCTATGTGCTGGTCGGCGGCGGTGAAACGATGGCGGCACGGACGGTGGGCGTGGTGCTGGATATGTGGCAGAAACTGGCGTTCACGGCGGTGCTGGTGGCGTCGTTCGTGTTGCTCTACCGCAAGGAGGCTTTCCGGCGGAGGACTGCGGCATTACGGTTCTATGGGCGCATGAGCCTGACGAACTATGTTTCGCAGTCAATCCTGGGGGCGCTGATCTATTTCCCGTTCGGTTTGTATCTGGCGCCGTATTGCGGCTATGCGGGGAGCCTGCTGATCGGTTTCGGGCTGTTGGTCTTGCAGGTGTTGTTCTGCCGTTGGTGGTTGTCGCGGCACAAACAGGGGCCGTTGGAGGCATTGTGGCACAAACTGACGTGGCTGGGGCTTGAAAAGCGATAAGAGGCAAAACGAAAAAGCCTTTATAATCATCATAGAAGATTGATTACAAAGGCTTTCCCGTTTGGTCGGGGTGACAAGATTCGAACTTGCGACCACTCGCCCCCCAGACGAGTACTCTAACCGGGCTGAGCTACACCCCGAGCGACTAAAGTGGTGCAAAGCTACACGTTTTATTTAAAATCTCAAAATTTCGAGCGGGATTATTTTGTTTTCGTCGACGGTTACGCCCTCAGCATCTGATTCGGCCGCAGAATCCGCGCCGTCCCTATTCATCCGCTTCATAACCTTC
>CANQXP010000118.1 GCA_947627885.1 uncultured Rikenella sp. | reverse complement strand
CCGATCGTGGCTACAACTGTGGTGCTGGCGGCGGTATTCATCCCCGTTTCGTTTATCGGCGGGATCACCGGGCGGCTCTACCAGCAGTTCGCCATCACCATCGCCCTGTCGGTGGTGATCTCGGCGTTCAACGCGCTGACCCTCTCGCCGGCCTTGTGCTCGCTGGTGCTGAGGAATAAGGAGCGGGCGACGAAAGGGTTCTTCGGGGCTTTCAACCGGTGGTTCGACCGCCGCGTGGAGGGCTATCTGGGCTTCACCCAAACTATCGCCCGGCACGGGGTGCGGACGCTGGTCTTCATCGCCGTTATCGGCCTGGCAATCTTCGGGCTGACGCGGGTGATTCCGGGCGGTTTCCTGCCGCAGGAGGATCAGGGCTATCTAATGATCGGCATCAACCTGCCCAATGCCGCCTCGCTGGAGCGTACCGAGCAGGCGGTGACCGAGATCCAGCATATCGTGTCGCAGCTGCCGGAGGTGAGGTACACGGCCGGGGTATCGGGCTTCAACCTGCTTTCGGGTGTGGCCTCGTCGAACAGCGGCGTGCTGTTCGTGACGCTGGTGGATTACAGCCAGCGCAAGACCACGGCCATGCAGTTGGTAGACCAGCTGAATGGCGAGCTGTATGTGATGGTCAACGATGCGCAGGCTTTTGCGTTCCAGTCGCCCTCCATACCGGGGCTGGGAACCACCGCCGGCGTGTCGCTGATGGTGCAGGACCGGGGCGGGAACGGCATTCCTTACCTGGCGCAGCATACCGACGAGTTCCTTGAAAAGGCGAAACAGCTGCCCGAAATATCTTCCATCACTTCGCAGTTCGATGCGGGAGTGCCACAGCGGAAAGTGGTGATCGACCAAAACCAGGCGTTCCAGCAAGGGGTTTCGATGGACGAGATCCACAACGTGCTCTCCACCTATCTGGGCGGCGCCTATATCAATAACTTCAACCGATTCGGCAAGATTTACCAGACTTACGTGCAGAGCGAGGCGGAGTACCGGCAGTCGAAAGACGACCTGATGAGCTATTTCGTGACCGATGCGAAAGGCGAGAGCGTGCCGCTGGCTTCGTTCGTCTCCATGGTGGATACCACGGGGGTGGAGTATATCAACCAGTTCAATCTTTACCGGGCGATCGGGCTGACCGCCAACGCGTCGAGCAAATATTCCTCGACGCAGGCGATGGATGCCTTGCAGGCCTTGGCCGATTCCCTGCTGCCGAAAGATATGAGCATCGCCTGGAGCGGGATGTCGTTCCAGGAGCGCAACGCTTCGGGCAATGGCATGGGAGCGTTCGCCATCGCGGTGGTCTTCGTTTTCCTGATCCTCGCGGCGTTGTACGAGAGCTGGACATTGCCGTGGGCAATCCTGCTGGGGGTGCCGTTCGCGGTGTTCGGGGCGATGGTCTTTATCTTCTGCGCCCACTTGTTCGTCCCGGTCTACGTGGACAATATCTTCATGCAGATTTCGCTGATCCTGCTGATCGGCCTTTCGGCCAAGAATGCCATCCTGATCGTGGAGTACGCCAACGAGCTCTTTTTCGACCAGGGCAAGGATATTCTGGAATCGGCGGTCGGGGCCGCACGGCTGCGTTTCCGGCCGATCATCATGACGGCGCTGGCGTTCCTGCTGGGCGTGTCGCCGTTGATCTTCGCCAGCGGGGCGTCGTCCGTGGCCCAGACGGTGATGGGCGTGGCGTTGGTGGGCGGAATGGGGATCGCGACCTTGTTCGGCGTGTTCGTTTACCCGGCCCTGTATGCCTTTATCGCGAAAGTGGGGCGGTTCGACCGCATCCGCGAACGCAGACTTAACGACCTGAAAGATGAAAAGAGTGAGAAACAATCATAGCTGGCTGGCGGCCTTGGCAGTGACGGTTGCCTTCGCCGGATGCGCCGTGGGGCCGAAGTTCAAGTCGCCGGAAGTGGCGGTGCCGTCAGCGTATATCTACGATTTCGTGGCTTCGCGGGGCGATACGGTGGTCAACCTGACTTGGTGGGACAGTTTCGGCGACCCGATGCTCTCCGGCCTGATCATACAGGCGCTGGACAGCAACCGGAACCTGGCCGTTGCTGCTTCCCGGATCGAACAGGCGCGTTTGCAGCTCAAAATGGCACGCGCCGAGTTCGGGCCGTCGGTGGGGCTGGGCGTTCGGGGCGAGGGAACTTATACGGACCGGACCAAGATCGTACAGGAGTACAGCATCGAGCCGAATATCTCGTGGGAGATCGACCTGTTCGGTAAACTGCGGCGCACGGCGGAGGCTGCCCGCGCGCAGATGCTCGCTACCGAACAGAACTACCGCTCGGTGATGCTGTCGCTGGCGGCGGAGGTGGCGACCACCTATTTCAACCTGCTGCAATACGACATGTCGCTGCGCATTTCGCGGGAGACTTACGAATTGCGCAAGTCGTCGCAGGATATCATCGACTCGATGGTCTATTACGGCATGTCGTCGGCCGTGGATCAGGAGCAGGCGAAAAGCCTGACGGCGACGGCGGCCGCGGCTATCCCGCAATACGAACGGGCCAAAATCCAGACCGAAATGGCCCTGTGCGCCCTGTTGGGCCAGAACCCGCATCCGTTCGACGTGGACGGGACGCGGTTGTTCACTTCGGTATTGGTTCCTGCCGATGTGCCGGCGGGATTGCCCACTTCATTGCTCGACCGCAGGCCGGATATCCTGCAAGCCTATTATCAGGTGGCTGCGGCGACGGCGAATGTCGGCGTCGCGGTGGCCAACCGTTATCCGTCTGTCACGCTGACCGGCGAGGGCGGGTTGCTCTCCTCGACGCTGAAAGGGCTGGTCCACGGCAATCCGTTTGGCTGGTCGGCCGTTT
>CANQXP010000117.1 GCA_947627885.1 uncultured Rikenella sp. | reverse complement strand
TTGTGCAGGTAGGAGATGTTCAGGCCCTCGCCGGTGGCGAACTTGATGCCGGCCATGTGGTGGGAGGTGGAGTGGCCCGGGGTGCACAGGGTGACCTCGTGCTCCTTGGCGTAGGCGACGAACTCGTCCAGGGTGTCATAGGGCGCGTCCACGTTGCAGATGAGCAGCTCCGGCTCAAAGGCGTACATCACCACGGGGCGGAAGTCCTCATGGGTGAACGAGGTCTCTTTCAGCATGGGGTTGGAGATGACGGAAGTGGTCATGCACAGCACGGTGTAGCCGTCGGCCGGCTGGTTCTTGACCCAGGTGGTGCCGACCACACCGCCGCCGCCTTCCATGCACTCCACGTTGACGCTGTGGCCGTTGAAAGCGTCGTCGGGGATGTTGTTGACGATGATACGGGTGGTGATGTCCAGGCCGCCGCCGGCGGCAAAGGGGACCAGGAGCTTGATGTCCTTTTCGGGGAACGTGCTCTTCGCGGCGTCGTCCGCTTTTTCAGCGCCGGAGGCAGAGCCGCTGTCGGAGCCGGAAGCAGAGCCGCTGTCGGAGCCGGCGTTGGAACCGGCGTTGTTGTTGGAGCCGCCGCAGGCGACGAGGGAGATGAGAAGCAGCACGGCTGCAAGAACAGCAATGAATCTTTTCATGATTTTCCTCCTAATGATCATTGGTGATTTGGTTCAGTGAACGCTTTGGTGATCCGGTCCAGAACTTCTTCCAGGACCGCGCGCGGCACGGCTGCGGTCATACGGACGAATCCGACGCCGTCGGGGCCGAAATCCGCCCCGTCCTTTACGCCGACACGGGCCGTCTCCACGAAGCGCTTCATGAGCGCGTCCTGGGTGAGCCCGGTCTTGCGGCAGTCCAGCCAGAACAGGAACGTTCCCTCCGGCTCGATGAGATCGATGGAGGGGATCGCTTCGAAAGCCTGGCGGGCCAGGGCCAGATTCCCGGCCATGTAGGCGACCTCCTGGTCGGCGTAATACGCGCAGGATTCATAGGCGGTGCACAGGGCGAGCGTGCCGAAAACGGTCTCGCCGACGGCTTTCACTTTCATGATCTGCCGGTGGATGGCCTCTCGTTTCGCCGGGTCCTCCGCGATCAGCGCGGCGGTCCGCAGTCCCGGGATATTGAAAGTCTTGCTGGGGTTGATGAAAGTGACGCAGTTGGCGGAGTATTTCTCGCCCAGGCTGGCAAAAACGGTATGACGATGCGGGGGAAAGACGATGTCGGAGTGGATCTCGTCGCTCAGCACGACGACGCCGTTTTCCAGGCAGATGTCGCCCATGCGGGCGAGCTCCTCTCTGGAAAAGACCCGCCCGGTCGGGTTCTGGGGGGAGCAGAGGATGAACAGCTTCGTGTCCGGCCGGCGGCAAGCCGCCTCAAAGGACTCGAAGTCGATCTCATACCGCCCCTGCCGCAAAACCAGCGGGTTCGGGACAAGAACGCGGCCGTTCAGCTCGATGCCCTGGGAGAACGGGGGGTAGGCCGGCGTCTGCAGGATCACGCCGTCACCCGGCTCGGACAGCGCCTGGATGGAGAAGTCGATGCCCGCTATCACGCCCGGGGTATATTCTACCCACGCGGGCGAGGCGTGGTAACAGAACCGTGTCTCCAACCAATGGGCCGCCGCGCGCTTCAGCCGCTCGCTGCTGACAGGATAACCGAGGATACCGTGGGCCAGCCGCTGCTCCAGCGCGTCGATGACCGGCTGGGGCGACTTGAAGTCGGTGTCGGCCAGCCACATGGGGATCACGTCGCCGGCAGGATACGCCATGGCGTATTTTTTGGAGTCCGTACCGCGCCGGGAGACGATCTCGTCAAAGTTATGGACCATTCGCACCTCCTATCCGTTTTTCCGGAAAACTTACATGGGACGTCCAACTGGTATACCAAGCTGCTATCATGATATACCAGATTGACCCGGCTTGTAAAGGATTTTTTCATTTTCTATATTTTGGTTGAAATTTCGGCAAAATTTTTATGCATGTTTTACAATTTCAAATATAAAATGCCGCCGGAGCATGTCCGGCGGGCAAAATGACGGATAAAAATCAGTAAATTCAGCTGTTTCAAAGGAAAAATTTGTGGCATACTTGACGCGAACAGGATTATTTTGTATAATATAAAACGATTTATAGATCACTGCCGGACCTGCCGCTTGCCATGTGGTATACCAACATGGCCGTTGCGTATCGCACGAGCATGATACGGCATTTTTATGAAATACAAGAGGAGAGTGCTATGGGACGGGGTACGCAGTATCGGTGCTACGAGCCGATCTTGGAGCAGATCAGAGAGATGATCGTGGGCGGTGTGCTGAAAGCGGGCGACCGTTTTCCCTCGGAGCGGGACCTGGCGGAGCGATTCCACGTCAGCAGGGTCCCGGTGCGGGAGGCCATGAAGATCCTGGAGTACATCGGGGTGCTGGAGATGCGCTCCGACGGGGCGTATGTCCGCAACGTGGGGGTCAGCGATATCCTCACGAAGATGACTTTCGCGTTCACCGTCACCAACCAGGCCGTCAACGATCTGATGGAGCTGCGTTGTGAGCTGGAATGCATCGGCGCCTCTTTCGCGGCGCAACGGCGGACCAGCGACGACATCGAGGAGATGGAGAGGACCCTGCGGGCGATGAAGCGCCTTGCCGGCTCGTCCGCGGAGCTCACCAGCGAGGAGCAGACGAAGCTGCGGGAGTACTCGCACCACTTCCACGAGTGCGTGGTCAAGGCCACCAAGAACAGCGTATTCATTCAAATGTATCAAAGCCTGTACGAACTGCTGGACATCTCCATGCAGTACACGGGCATTTCCAGCGGCTCCACCAAGGCGTACGAGCAGATCCTTCTCAATATCGTCGACCGCAACAGCGAGGAGGCCAGCGCCGTTATGCGCGAGCATATCGCGGCGGCCAAGCGAAAACTGGCCCGGCAGATGCTGGAAGACAGCGTTGCGGATACGCGGGACCTGGAGAGCGTCGGGGCGTGAGCGTATAGAGACAAAAAACTGGGCGCGCCGTCACAGGC
>CANQXP010000116.1 GCA_947627885.1 uncultured Rikenella sp. | reverse complement strand
TCGGTCGGCAGGCCAATAAAACGGCCAACGGCCGCGCAGGCTTCGACCCGAAAACACACCGCCGAAACGCCGCTGACGCGCAGGCGTTGCCTGTCTTGATGGCTGTAACTACCCGATTCGGGCGCCCCGGCCCCTATGAATCCTTAAAAACACCAGCAAAAGACCCAACGGGTCCGCCCGCCGTTCCTGACGGAACGCGCTACTCGCCCATTCGGATTCGGGCCGCCGGTGCCGCTGGGCACTCCAGCCGGGCTGTAACTACCCCATGTACTACTTGGCGGCGGGCCCGGCGATCCTCACGGATCGCGCTTTTTGCTTATCGTCATACCGCGCCCTGCGGGCTCGCCCGCGACCGGGCCACCGCTGGCGCGGGAATACTGGCTACTCGCTCTTTCGGATTCGGCCTGCGCGCTCAAGGGGTGGCGCCTACGGCGCCAGCGCGCAAGGCCGGCGTTCCTAACGGAACGCACGACGCGTTTCCGATCCCCTTCGACCGGAAATTCGCACAGCCCTTTGCCGGCTCCGGGCTCACGGCTGGCACAGCATAGGTTACCCTATTCGGGCCGCTCACGCGGGAACACGTTCCCCGCTTTCTCGTTCGCGGGCACCCCGGCCCCCTTATTTCAATAAATATACGCCAAATTTCGTAACTTGCCTTCAAATTTAATGCGAAAATCGCATCCACGGATGAAAAATCACCTTTTGATAACCGCCCTCGGCGGCGCCGCCCTCCTCACGTTGCCCGCCGCCGCCAAAAACCGCAAAGCCGACACGCCCGCCCCGCGGCAGGGCGAGCGGCCCAATATCCTTTTTTTCCTGGTGGACGACATGGGGTGGCAGGACACCTCCGAACCCTTCTGGAAAGACACCACCCCCCTGAACCGCACCTACCACACCCCCAATATGGAGAAGATGGCCGCCTGCGCCGTCAAGTTCACCGCCGCTTACGCGGCGGCCATCAGTTCGCCTTCGCGCGTGAGCCTGATGACCGGCATGAACCCGGCCGCCCACCGCGTCACCAACTGGACGCTGCGCAAGGATCAGGGGCCCGACCCCGAAAGCCCGCTGGTGGAGTGGCCCGCGTGGAGCGTGAACGGCATCTCGGCCACCCCCGGCGTGGAGCGGACTACCTACGTCACCCCGCTGCCGGAGCTGCTGCGCGGGGCGGGCTACCGGACGATTATCGTCGGCAAGGCCCATTTCGGGGCCATCGGGACGCCGGCGGCCGACCCGCTGACCCTCGGCTTCGACGCCAATGTGGCGGGCCATGCGGCGGGCGGGCTGGCCTCCTACCTGGGCGAAAACGATTTCGGCAACGTGCCCGGCGCAGCGGAGCAGTCGCCGTTTGCCGTGCCGGATCTGGAGGAGTACTGGGGGCAGGATATTTTCGCCACCGAGGCGTTGACCATCGAGGCCAAAAAGCAGATCGACACGGCGCTGGCGATGGACAAGCCCTTTTTCCTCTACATGAGCCACTACGCGGTGCATGTGCCGCTGGATCGGGACATGCGTTTCTACCCGAAGTACGCCGCGCGGGGCATGGACCCGAAGGAGGCGGCCTACGCGGCGCTGGTGGAGGGGATGGACAAGAGCCTGGGAGACCTGCGGGATTACCTGAAGGAGAAGGGGATAGACCGGAACACCGTGGTGGTGTTCCTCTCGGACAACGGCGGCCTGTCGGTGTGGGCGCGGGGCGGCAAGCCGGGCACGCAGAACTGGCCGCTGCGCAGCGGCAAGGGGTCGCCGATGGAGGGGGGCGTCCGGGTGCCGATGATGGTGGAGTGGTCGCAGGTGACGAAGAGCAACACGCATTGTACGGTGCCGGTGACGATCCAGGACCTGATGCCGACGATGCTGGAGATCGCGCAGGCGGGAAAGGTCGGGACGGTGCAGCGGATCGACGGGCAGAGCATCGTCCCGCTGCTGCGGGGCGAGGGGGCGATGAAGCGGCGGCGGCCGCTGGTGTGGCATTTCCCGAATATGTGGGACGCCACGGGGGATGGCATCGCGCCGTACAGCGCGATCCGGATGGGGGACTGGAAGCTGATCTATTACTACGACACGGGGCGCACGATGCTGTTCAACCTGCGGGAGGATATTTTCGAGAAGATCGACCACGGAACCAATCCGAGGCAGGAGAAGCGGCGCGAACGGATGGCGAAACGGCTGACGGCGGAGCTGCGGCGGATGGACGCGCAGGTGCCGCGGCTCAAGGCCACGGGCAAGTGGTGCCGCTGGCCGGACGGCTCGCCGTACCATACCCCGCGCCGGGAGAGGCTGGGCAAGGGCGACGGCATTCATTTTTAACGGCTGTTATTGAGTCGGAGGCGGTTTCGGAACGCTGTTGCCTGAAGTGTGAACTTCGGGATGCAGCGGGTCTGAGACGTTTGATTGCGAAAGCTTTGGCTTTCGAATCCCGAACGGGCGTTGGGCGAATAGCCTTGATGCCGACCCGCTCCGTCTTTCCCAGCGCCGAAGGCGCACGGCGCGGGCTGCAACCCGGCAGAGCGGGTAGCTTGGTTCCCGCGTTAGCGGCGGTTTTTGCGCCGGGCCGCTTCTTAGTGCTGCACAAACCCTCACAAGAGCCCCGATGGGGGCCGGCCGGAGGTCGGCGCAAGTCCGAATCCGGCGGGTATCCTGCTAATCGCGGCGGCGGAGGGCGTAAGCCCGAAGCTGCGGTAAGACGGTGAGCGTAAAGCGCGACTCGGTCGAGTCGCCGGGCCCGCCGCCAGGCAGTACATGGGGTAGTTACAGCCCGGCTGGAGTGCCCAGCGGCACCGGCGGCCCGAACCCGCGAGAGCGAATAACGCGGGCTGAACACGAAAAAGCGAATAGCTTAAGTTCCGCGAGGGTGACGGGCCGCCCCGTGGGGGCGTGGGCGGCCCGAATAGAAGTTAAACCGTAGGGTTAATTATCAAGATAACGTCGATATTAGTCGGCAGGCGTAGCGAGCCGTGCGGGCCGCAGCCTCCCCCCGCGGAGGCCCGCAAAGCGTTCCTCCACCGGCTGCGTCCGAAGTATTCT
>CANQXP010000115.1 GCA_947627885.1 uncultured Rikenella sp. | reverse complement strand
AGCAGGAGGCGCTCATCGCCAAGGACGAGGCGGCGGCGGCTTCCGCGCCCGCATGCGACGGCGGCTGCGAGGGATGCCCTTCCCGCGCGGGCTGCAAGAAGGCCGTGTAAAGCGCAAACATCGGCCCCACAATCGTTTGGAAATTTTTGGAGAATTAGGGTTTTCAATTCTTGAAGTTTCCAAATATTTGTGGGGCTTCATTATTTTGAACGTTTTGCTGAAGCTACGCGGCGTTCACGACGCCGACGGAAGGGGCATAGGCCATGACGGAGCGAAGCGAAGTCCACATCGCCATCGTCGATTTTCCGACCATCAGGAAAATCATGGACGGCGTAAAGACGATCGAATCACGGTTCAGCAAGAACCGGGTAAAGCCGTTCGGAAAAGTCGAAGCGGAAGACATGGTTCTTTTAAAGAAAAGCGGCGGGGACATCTACGGATATTTTTTCGTAGAATCCGTTGAATCGCTCACGGGGTTTGACGTTGCGGAGGTTGAGAGAAAATACAATCCGCAAATTCAAGCGGACGCGGCATTTTGGGTTCAAAAAAGGCAGGCCCGCTTCGCGACCTTCATGCGCTGCAAGAACCCCGTTATGGCGAACAGCGGCGTGTTTTTCAAAAGAATCGGAATGGACGGCTGGCTGTTTCAGCCGATATGCGACGGGCGGCAAATCGTATGCTTCTCGGGGCAGCCGTGCGCCGGAAAGACCGCCTACGCCAAAGCGCTCGCAAAGGCGCTGAACGCCCGATACGTTCATTTGGACGCGGTCGTAAGTCAGGACGCTATGGAAACCTCAGGGGCGGCAAACCCATTGGAGTTCGCCATGGAATCCGCCGGAGCCGAGAGCGCGGACAGCTCCATCGTCTTCGACGGAGTCCGGCGCGAGGGAACCTTTAAGGATATTCGCAGCCGATACGGCGAAGCGAAGCTAATCTACGTGGAAGCAAGCGAACGGGAGCGCTGTAAAAGATATATCCAGAAAACGGGGACGAGTATCCCTTTAAACGGCTTCAAGGAGATAGACGGCAGCCCCGCGGAGCGCGAGGCCGTTCGTTTGAAAGACGCGGCCGATTACATCATTCACAGCAGAACGGAAGAGAATCCGGATGAAGCGATTCGTATAACGAATAATATCGTAGCGGCTTTATTAACCGGGCGCAGAACAACCGCGCGATAATCCTGCGAAAGCTATAAAAAGGAAACTGTCCGCGGCGGCCGTCGCGCATCTTTCTTTTTCCCCCCCTCCTTTTCCGGGAGGGGGTATTTTTTTGTTCAAAACGACTTGTCAAAAATGTTGTACAAAGCCATTAAAACCGCGCCCGCAATTTTAGGACGGATTTTCCCATGCGGCTCGCCGAAATCGCGGCGTTGCGGGCCGTTTCCTTTTTATGCACTTTATCTGTATAAATGAACTATTTTTGTGCATTTCGCGCTAACGCGCGTTCTGTTTTTGAGTGAATCGTCCGATTTTAGCGAAAGAGTATTGACGTAAACCCCCCCCCGTTTTAAAATAAGGCATCGTCGTTACTAGCCAAAAGCGACAAATGCAACTTGGAAGAAAAATTGAAAGGTGGGATCGCATATGGTCAAAAGCGCTAAAGCGGCTGACCTGAGAACGTACAAGAAACCGAGTGTATGGCGCACAATCGGGCAGAACAAAACGTTGATTCTCATGTGTCTGCCGGCAATCGTCTTCTTCTTCGTGTTCTCGTATATGCCGATGCCCGGCGCGTACATCGCATTCACCAACTTCCAGTATAACAAGGGCATCTGGGCCAGCCCGTTCATCGGACTGCAGAACTTCAAGTTCCTGTTCACGTCCGGCCAGCTGGGCCTTTTGCTGCGCAACACCATCCTCTACAACCTCGCGTTCATCATTTTGGGCAACTTCCTCCAGCTCTTCTTCGCGATCCTGCTCAACGAGGTGCAGAGCAAGAAGTTCCGCAAGATCAGCCAGTCGCTGATGTTCCTGCCCTACTTCATCTCCGACGTTCTGGTCGCGCTGCTGGTGTACAACCTGCTCAACTTTGATTACGGCTTCATCTCTCACCTTGTGACGGGCCTCGGCGGCGAGATGCCCAAGGTTTACCAGATGCCCAACGCTTGGCCGTTCATCATCGTTCTGGTCAACCTTTGGAAGCAGACCGGCTATGGCACGGTCGTCTACTTCGCCTCCATCACCAGCATGGACTCCTCCATGCTCGAGGCCGCGCAGATCGACGGCGCGAACGGCTTCCAGCGCATCCGCTACATCATCCTGCCGACGCTCAAGCCGACCGTCATCATCCTGTTCCTGTTCGCCATCGGCGGCATCCTGAAAGGCAACTTCGGCCTGTTCTACAACCTCGTCGGCGCGAACTCCATGCTCTACCGCACGACGGACATCATCGAGACCTACGTCTACCGTTCGATGATGAACAGCTTCAACTTCTCGCAGTCGAGCGCCGTCGGCCTGTTCCAGAGCGTTGTGGGCTTCTTCGTGGTCATCGCTGCGAATGCGTTCGTCAAGCATCTTGACCCCGACTACGCCCTGTTCTGATCGGCGAAGCAGAAAGGAGAGTGCCTACAATGTCTGAAAAGCATGTGAGAAACGAGCACGATCATCCGACGAAGGTCAAGCTCGACTCGTCCGATATGTTCATCCGCGGCTTTACGTACGTGCTGGTGACCATCTTCTGCATCATCTGCATCATGCCCTTCTGGATGGTTATCGCCTCCTCGTTCTCAACTGAGGAAGCCATCCGCCGCACGGGCTTCACGCTGTTCCCGACGGACTTCTCCGTCTACTCCTACCAGCTGCTGTTCCGCTCGCCCGATCAGATGCTCGGCGCTTACGCCGTCACCATCGGCCTGACCGCGGTCGGCACGCTGATCGGCCTGTTCGTGGTCTCCATGACGGGCTACGCGCTCCAGCGCAAGGACTTCCCCTACCGCGACGGCATCATGTTCTACATCTACTTCACGTCGCTGTTCTCCGCCGGCCTCGTTCCGTTCTACCTCCTCATCGTGCAGACGCTGAAATTGCAGGACAGCTACCTCGCCATCCTGCTGCCGCTGCTGATGAGCCCGTGGCTGATCGTCCTGATGAAGAACTTCGTCAAGGCTATCCCGCATGAGATCACCGAGTCCGGCAAGATCGACGGCGCGGGCGACTTCCGCATCTTCTACGCGCTGATCCTGCCGAGCATGAAGCCCGCGCTGGCGACCATCGGCCTCTTCCTCGCCCTGAGCTACTGGAACGAGTGGTACTACTCCTCCCTGTTCCTCACGTCGAAGGTCGTCTACAGGCCGCTGCAGTTCCACCTTTACAACGTCATCAACAAGGTGGCCAGCCTGCGCAACTCCGTTGCGGGCGCGAACGTCGTCGTGGAGAACCTGCCGAGCGAGACGCTGAAGATGGCGACCGCCGTCGTGGCGACGGGCCCGATCATCCTGCTCTACCCGTTCGTGCAGAAGTACTTCGTCGCCGGCCTGACTGTCGGCGCGGTTAAGGGCTGATTTCCGGCCCCATGGTTTACGCATCCTCGGCGGCATGACCGCTGAAGATAGAAAAAAAGGAGGTACCTCACATGAAGAAACTGGTAGCCCTGTTCACCGCTCTGATGATGCTGG
>CANQXP010000114.1 GCA_947627885.1 uncultured Rikenella sp. | reverse complement strand
GCGACTGGTTGACCAGCGTGTTGTCAGCGGCCGCAACCGCCACAACACGCTGGTCAACCAGTCGCTCAACCGCATCCACGAGCTGCTGACCAAAGCCCGCGACGAGACCATCGAGCAGGAGAAATACTTCCAGCTGATCCTCGAAAGCGTCACCACCGGCATCGTCATCATCAACGAGCGGGGCAACGTCACCCAGACCAACCGGGAGGCGATCCGGCTCCTGGGCATCGAGCCTTTCACCCATATCGCCCAGCTCTCGCGGCTCGACGAGCGGTTCCCGGCCCTGATGCGCGAGATCGAAGCCGGGGAGAGCCGGCAGCTCACGTGCAACAACGAGCGGGGATCGGTCACCCTTTCGGTACACGCCTCCACCATCGTCCGGCGCGGCGAAACCCTCAAGATCCTGGCCCTGACTGACATCGAGAACGAGCTTTCGGACCGCGAGATCGAATCGTGGATCCGGCTGATCCGCGTGCTGACCCACGAGATCATGAACTCCATCAACCCCATCACCTCCATCAGCGACTCGCTGGTCGAGCGCGTGGGCGAAGAGGATGACAAGCAGATCCGGCAGGGGCTGGAGACCATCAGCCAGACGGCCAAGAACCTCATTTCGTTCGTCGAGTCCTACCGCAAGTTCACCCGGCTGCCCGCGCCGGAACCGACCCTGTTCTACGTGAAGGAGTTCATGGAGAACCTCCGGGCGCTGGCGCTGGCAACGGTTCCGGAAGGGGCGCGGCCGGTGGACATCCGCATCCGGGTCGAGCCGGACGACCTGATCCTCTACGCCGACCGCGGGCTGGTGAGCCAGGTGGCTATCAACCTGCTCAAAAATGCCATCGAAGCGACGCTGGAGACCGAGAATCCGAAGATCTCGTTCACGGCCACGGTGGACAGCCGCGAGCAGGTGATCCTGACAGTGGAGAACAACGGGCCGACCATCCCGCCGGAGGTGGCTGACCACATCTTCATTCCGTTCTTCACGACCAAGACGGGCGGGTCGGGCGTGGGGCTGAGCCTTTCGCGCCAGATCATGCGCCTGCACGGCGGCACGCTCAAATACCGCCCGGCGGCGGAAAGCCCCGGATCGGTCTTCACCATGACTTTCAAATAATCGACACTCCCTTTAAGACCGTATCGTTTTCGCGCCAGCGGAGGAAGGCACCACAGGCCCAATCCGGAAGGGCGAAAAACTGTGTTTCCAGGTCAATGGCGGGCCGTTCCGGGCAATCGAAGATTGCCGGGGCGACGGAGCGGCCCGAATCGGGCAGTTACAGCTGTTTTGGAGCGCCAGGCGGCACCCCTGGCTTCAGATGAAAAGCTCCCGCGTCAGCGGCGGCCTCTGCGCCGGGCCGCGAAGCGGCCGGGGGGGGAAGCGGCGCAAGGCCGAATCGGGTAATTACTGCCAACAAAAAAGGCAACGCTTGCGCGCCCGCAGTCAGGCCGGAGCCCGAAGGGTAGTTACAGTCCGGTTGGAGTGCCCAGCGGCACCAGCCCTGCGGGGGGCTCCGGGTTGGACGCAGGGCCGAACATACGAAGGCGAGTAGCCAGGTCTACGCGGTAGCGAGCGGGCCGCAGCCTCCCCACGCGGAGGCCCGCAACTTCGTTGCAAACACTCCGCAGGCTGCGACCGAAAAAAGTCCCCGTACCCCCAGCCGTCCCAGTGGTGACACGCTGAACCCTAAAGAGCGAATAGTCAGGTCTCCGTGATAGCGGTGAGCCGCGCCCATACCGCTTGGGGTAGTAACAGCCTCACCGGTGTGCCGCAGCCCCCGCCGGCTGCGGTGGGAAAATGTCCCCGTGCCAAAGGCGAGATGCTCCGAATGCGTTATTTACCGCCTTCTGAATCGTCAAGCGCGGAAAAACACAACGAACAAAAACCGGAAACGAAGGGGGACGGTTCCTTAGCCAAGGAACCGTCCCCCTTTGTATGCAGGCCTTCACAACCGCAGGGTCACAGTTTTTTCCCGTACGCCAAGTCCCCCGGGTCGCCGATCCCCGGCACAATGTACGACTTGACCGTCAGCTCCTCGTCCACCGCCGCCGTCCAGAGCGTCACGTGATCCATCGGCAGCCGCTTCTGCACATACTCCACCCCGTCCGCCGAGGAGATGACCGCCGCCAGGTGGGTATGGGACGGCACCCCGCCCTTTTCCAGCAAAGCATAGTACGCCAGCTCGATCGACGCCCCGGTCGCCAGCATCGGATCCACGATAATCAGCACTTTCCCCTCCAAGTCCGGCGTGGTCACCTGCTCCAGCACGATCTTCATCGTCCCGTCCTTGCTGTACTTGCGGAACGCCGACACAAAGGCGTTGGAAGCATTGTCGAAGATATTGAGGAACCCGTTGTGCATCGGTATCCCGGCCCGCAGGATGGAGGCGATGACCACCTCGTCCGCAGGCAGCAGCATCTCCGCCTCGCCCAGCGGCGTGATCACCGTCTGAGGCTTGTAATTCAACGTCTTGCTGATCTCGTAGGCGATCACCTCGCCCGTCCGCTCCAGGTTGCGGCGGAAACGCATCGGGTCGCGTTGCGTCACCTCGTCGCGCATCTGCGCCACATAGCGCGAAAGTATGGTATTCTGCTGGTCCAGTATCTTGATCATAGCCTCAGGGATTTAAATTCGGGCAAAAAGGAAAAGAACGAAACACGCGTTTACGGGAACTCCCTGTTTCGTTCTACAAATATAAACTTTTTCGGCAGAGGGGCAACCCCTGCGCCGGAAAAATCACCCTTCCAGCAAAACTTGCGCCACCGCTAAATCCGCCGGCGTCGTGATCTTGATATTGGCCGGACTCCCCTCCGTCAGCGCCACCGCCCCTAGCCCCGAAAACTCCACCACCGAGGCGTCGTCCGTGAACCGTTCGTCATACGGCACGGAATACGCTTCCCGGAGCAAATCCCCCCGGAACCCTTGCGGCGTCTGCACCGCCCGGAACTCCGCCCTGTCTACCGCTACGCTGTGCCCATCCCCGCCGGAAATCCGCCGCAGCGAATCGACCACCGGCACCACCGGCACCACCGCCCCGTGCGTCATTGCCTTCCGGATAACGCGGGCGACCACCCCGTCATCGACCAGCGGCCGCACGCCGTCGTGTACCAGCACGATATCCGCCTCCGGAAAAGTCTCCAACCCGTTTTTCACGGAGTGGAACCGCGTTTCCCCGCCGGCAACCACCGTGTGCGGCAACCCGAAACGATACTTTTCGCACAACTCCCGCCAGTACGGGATATAGGCTTCGGGCAACACAAGGGCCAACTTATGAACACTGTTATCCACATTCGGTAAATTACTGACGGTTTTATCCACATCCGGTGAACATCCTGTTAAAAACCTCGCGACGCTTTCGTCCATGCGCCGCAGAGTTTTCATCACAATCGGCTCACCGTCAAGGATCAGGAATTGTTTGGGTATTCCCGTTCCCATCCGCGTCCCGGAACCGGCGGCAACCACTATTGTTAATATCGTGTGCATAACTCGTTAATCGTTCGGTTATTTTGCAGGGTACGTCGGGTTTCTACCATACCGCAGGAGGTATTGTGCAATTCCGGCCGGAGCCAGCGGTGCCGCTGGGCACTCCAGCCGGGCTGTAACTACCCTATGTTGCAGGCCTGCGCCGGGGGTGG
>CANQXP010000113.1 GCA_947627885.1 uncultured Rikenella sp. | reverse complement strand
CCCACTGAGAAAGCTCCTGCTGAGGAAGCCCCTGCTGAGGAGCCCACCGAGGAAGCTCCTGCTGAGGAAGCTCCCGCCGAGGAGCCCACCGAGCCCGAGACGCCTGTGGAGCCCGCTCCCGAGGCCCCCGCTGAGGAGCCCGAGGCCCCTGTGGAGGAAGCTCCCGCCGAGGAGCCCGAGGCCGAGATCGAGACCACGGCTGCGGGTGACAGCGCGGAGGAACCCATTATCGTGAAGAAGGATCCGGCTGAAAGCTCGAAGAATGAGGTTGCAAAAATCGCCGATGCTGTCGAGGGTAAGACGGGCACCGTCTATATCCAGTTGGGCGAGGATCATGCCGAGACGGTTAGTAGCCTTGGCAGCGCGAATGTCGTTCTGGACCTGAACGGCAAAACGCTCAGCGGCACCATCAGCTCGGGCGCCAACCTGACCGTGACCGGCGCGGGCACGATGGCTGCGACTGTGTCTGCTGGCGGGCTGACCATTGCCGGAGCCGAAAACATGAAGGTGACCGGCGCTATCTCCGACGGTGTCACCGTTGAAAGCGGCACCGTGGAGCTGGGCGAGGACGTGGGTTCGAATGCGCTGACCGTCAATGGCGGCACTGTGACCGCCAAGAACGCCGTGACTACCCTGGCTGTCGGCTCCGGGGCCGCTAAGGTGACCGTCGAGGGCGCCATCAGCAGCAGATCGACTATCGACGGCGGCGAGGTCACCGTTAAGAACGCGAACGATGCCATAACTGTCAATGGCGGCTCTCTGACCATCACCGGCGAGGTCACCAAGGGCGTGTCGGTCACGGGCGATCAGACCGTCACTGTGGACGGCGCGAACGCCAGTGTTGCGAATAGCGAGACAGGAAGTATCGGCATCTACTACACGATGGGCGGCAAGCTGGACGTGCTCCAGGGCACTGTCACCTGTGTGGTTGGCAAGAGCACGGCGATCACGGTTGCCCAAGGCGCCAAGATCGTTGGCACTGACACGGTGGCCGCTGCAGATGTCACGGGCGGCAGCCTGGAGATCAATGGCACTGTTGGTAGCACGACGACCGGTACCGGCGTGAAGGCTGCCTCCAGCGCAATAGTCACCGTCAACGGCACGGTTTTAGCAAAGAGTACTTCTTCCAGTACTTCTTCCGGCTGTGGCATCGATGTGAGCGGCGCCACGCTGACCATCAGCGCGAACGGCAAGGTCGGCGAGATCGCCGAGGGTGGGACCAAGTCCTATCCCTTTACCGGCGTGAAGGTCGCGGGCAACAGCACCGTGAACATCGACGGCACTGTGGCAAGCAATTTGACGGAGGCTGACACTGACGGGAACGGCGTCCTTGTCAAAGGCGGCACCGTGAACATCACCGGCACCGTTGATGGCGGACGCAACGGCGTCCTTGTCGAAGGCGGCACCGTGAACATCACCAACGCTACGATCAAGAGTTCTGACAAGAAGAATCCCCATATGGGCGTCTGCGTCTCGGGGACGGGTAAAAAGCTCGTCAAGGTTGACGGCGAGAAGACGGAGATCAGCGGCAGCTACGGCATTGCTTTCGTGAGCGGTAGCAGCGGCACCGTGGATATCGAAAACGGCACCATCACGGGTGACGGTGAGTGCGCGATGGGCATTGCCGGCACCGACACAGCTAACGCTGTTATTAATGTGAATGGCGGCAACGTCAAGGGCGTGGGCACGATCGCCGGCATCTATGCGGCTGGCGGCACCGTGAACGTCAAGGGCGGCACCATCTCCGGCGCGGCTGGCATCGTGGCCCGCGGCAAGGTCGTCATCTCCGGCGGCGAGATCAAGTCCGACGCCACCGAGGCTGGCACGATCGAAGCCGGCGATTCGAAGACCTTGGTTCCCAAGGCGGCCCTGGTCGTTGACTCGCTTTCCAACTATAGCCATGGCGCGCCGTCCGCTACGATCAGCAGCGGCACCTTCACCGGCCCCGTCGGCATCGCGGTCATGAACTCCGATGATAACGATACAAAAACCCCGAATGACAACTACACCGCTGGTTCGAGCGCTGCGCTCACCATCACCGGCGGCTCCATCACCGGTACGGTCGCTGAGGGCATCCTGGTTGACGCTGAGTTGACGACCACTGGCACCACCGTCGAGATCAGCGGCGCGGAGACCGCGATCACCGGCAAAACCGATGGCGTTTCTGTCCGTGACGACCAGAGAAACCTCAGCACGAACAGCGACAATAAGGTGGCAAGTGAAACCAAAACAACCCTCACCATTAAGGACGCTACCATCACCGGCGCTCGGTACGGCGTCTCCGTCGAGGGCACCGGTGCCAACGGAACTAACATTAAGGCTACCCTCACCAACGCCAAGGTCACCAGCACAGGCGAGGACGGCTCTGCCGGCCGTATTGCCGGCGGCGCCCAGATGGTCATTAAGGGCGGCACCTACACCGCTAAGAATGGCTACGGCCTCGGCATCGGCAAGATCGGCAAAAATAATAATCAGAATGGCGGTAAGATCACTGTCACCGGCGCTGCCCAGGTCGAAGGCGGCTCGGCGGCTGTGTCCATCAACGGCCTGGTTAACGGGACAACAAAAGATTTTACCAATGACTGCATCGTAGTCAGTGAGGACCCGGAGACCGAGACTGCTCCCACGCTGACCGGCGGCGTCGCTGGCGCGTTCATCTCCGGCGGCAGCTTCCAGATGAGCGCCGGCAAGATCTCCGGCAAGGCTGGCATCTACTCCCGTACGGACGGCGCCGTCAACGTGACCGGCGATAATACCGTCGTTGAGTCCACCGCCAATCCTGGTGACACGGTCGCCATGGGCGATGGCGACCCGGATGCCGCTCCTGCCGGCGCCCTGGTCGTGGATACGCAGGCCAACGCGACTTATGGCGCTGAGGGCAGCACCGTGACCGTCGAAGGCGGTACCTTCACCTCCAAGCCGAACGTGCCCAACGTGGTGTACGCTACCGGCAGCAAGGATAACAGCCCGACGGAGCCTCAGAATCAAACTGATAGGAAGGGTATACCCACTGTTAATGGCGGTACCTTCACCAGCGACGTGACCAACTTCACGGATGCTACTACAAACAAGAAGCCCTCCATCGCGAACAAGGAGGACAAGGACGGCAATACCACTTACTATGTGGGCAAGGAAACCATCGAGGACGCCGCCAAGGAGCTGAAGGATGGCGACACCCTGACGGTCACCCAGGTCAGCGACAATACGACTGGCGATGAAGGCAAGCTTGATCTGCAGACCCCCGACAACGTGGCTGCGGACGTCGTGGTCGATCAGGCCGCTGCTAGCGGTGGAAAAGTCACCGTTGATGACGTTGCGCCTCCCACTGGCGGCGGCAAGCTGGTCAAGCATGGTGACATGACCCACGTGGAGGCCGAGCTGAAGGCCACCCCCGCCAAGGATGCCACCTGCACCGAGGACGGCAACAAGGCTTACTGGACCTGCCCGACCTGCAACACGAAGTTCACCGACCGGTACGGCAAGGATATGGTCAAGGACGAGTCTACTCTCGTGATCGAGGCTGACGGCCACAAGGACTTCTATTACGAGAAGGACGCGGCCGGCCACCAGGAGAAGTGCGGCGTGTGCCACGTGTCTGTTGGCCAGTTCGCTGAGCACTCCGAGGCCTGGACCCGTACGGCTGACGGCCACACCAAGACCTGCACCGTGTGC
>CANQXP010000112.1 GCA_947627885.1 uncultured Rikenella sp. | reverse complement strand
GGCCCCGTGCACGGTCAAAGTTTATGATCGCCCAAACCCCGGCCTGCGGATGACCGTTCTTTTTTAGCGGAACCGCCATTCACCCCTTAACATAGCGGAAACCGCGCCGCAGGAGCCCTCGATCTATAAAAAAAGCATGGAGCCAAATCTTCTCCCCATCGTAGGCTCTGGCCGGGCCCTGCACAGAAAGAAGTTGGCCCCATGCCCGTAAAAGATACAAGCATGGCTACCAACCCCTAATCTCTGTGCAATGTAAATCGGCCAGATTTACGATAGAGATTAAAAGTATGTCAAAACAAAATCGCCCCGCCGCTCAAAAGCGGTCGCAACGTTTTACACCACAAATATAGACAAAAATCTGCAACCGCAAAACTTTTTCAGGAGAGAAAACCACGCCGCCCCCCTTTTTACAACCAACATATCCGATATGAAAACCGATAAAAACCTCAGAAACAGGCTCTTCGTCGTCGGGCAGGCCGCCCCTCCCGGAGCACGGCCCGTCACCGCCGCCGCCCGGCGCGACGTGTGGCGGTGGGGCGCCGACAACCGGCTGCCCGAAGCCCTCGCCGCCCTCTCGCGCAGCTCCACCGTCCACCGGCGCATCATCAACGACAAAGCCGACTACATCAGCGGCAGCGGGCTGACCGCCGACAGCGCCATCCCGCGCACCGCCGCCCTCGTCAAAGAGGCCAACGGCCAGGGACAGAGCCTGCGCAACGTCATCCAGCGCGTGGCCCTCGACCGCTGCCTCCTGGGCAACGCCTTCCTCGAAGTGGTCACCGACCCCGCGCGGAGCTTCCTCTCGCTCTACCACCAGGACGCCGCCCGCTGCCGCCTCTCGCGCGACGGCGGCCACGTCGTCCTGCACCACGACTGGCGGCAGTACCGGCCCTCCGAGACCGCGACCCTGCCCTTGTACCCCGCCTTCGAAGAGCGCGAGGACGGCACCCTGCGCGCCGTGATCCACTACAAGGACTACGAACCGATGTTCGAGCACTACGGCGTGCCCAAGTACATCGCCGGCCTCGGCGCCTCGGCCATCGTCTGGAAGACCGACCGCTGGAACCTCTCGCGGCTCGACAACGCCTTCCAGCCCTCCGGCGTGATGGTGCTCGACGGCGACACCGACTCCGAACAGGAGGCCGCCGAGATCGCCCGGCTGGCCGAGGAGCGCTTCGCCGGGAAACCCGGACAGGTGATGTTCCTGGTCAAGAACGGCATCGACGGCGACACCACCAAGTTCGTGCCGATCACCACCGCCAGCGACGGCGACTGGAAATCGCTCCACGACCAGGCCGTGTCGGACATCATCGTGGCTCACAGCTGGTTCCGGACGCTCAGCGGCATGGAGTACTCCACGGGCTTCTCGGCCGACCGTGTGCGCCACGAGTACAACATCGCGCTGAACACCCTGATCCGGGTCGAGCAGCAGGAGCTGATCGAGCCGATCCGCAACGTCTGCGCCGAGGTGCTGCGCGAGGACGCCCGTTCGCTGGCATTCGTCAACCGGCCTCCGTTCGAGGTCAAGCCGGACTACATGCGCGTGTGGGAGGCCCGCAAGGCCGACGGCTACGATTACGATCCGGACGATCCGGCGCAGCAACTCTTCCTGTCGCAGATATAGGTGTCCGGCGGGCGGGCTCAAGCCCTAAAGATTTGTTTCGGCGGCGAAAAGCGTGAGCTTCGAGCCGCGATAAGACGATGAGCGAGTAGCGCGATCCGTGAGGGTCGCCGGGCCCGCCGCCAAGCAGTACATAGGGCAGTTACAGCCCTGCCGGAGTGCCCGCGCCAGCAGCCAGTCCGTCTTTAATTTCGGGCCGGAGCCAGCGGGGCCTTAACGAGCATCGCGAGTGCAGGCCTACGCCAGGGGTGGCTCCGGCCTGACATAGGGAGATTGACGGAAATGAAAAAGCCTCCGCGCCAGCGGCGGCCTTTGCGCCGGGCCGCAAAGCGGCCGGGGGGGGGACGGCGCAAGGCCGAACCCGAAAGAGCGAGTAGCTGAGTCCTTTTGCGCGATGCTTGAGCATCGCCGGGCCGCCCCGTGGGGCGCGCGGGGGCGGCCCGAATCGGGTCATTACAGCCAGCAAGACAGGCAACGTCAGCGCGCCGGGACAAATAAGGCCATTGCCTACTCTCCGCGCCAGCGGTGAACCGCTTCGGGGGATGGGTGCAAGGCCGATCGGGTAGTTACAGTCGATAAAACAGCCGACGGCTGCTGCGTCCGAGGCCCGACCGAGTGTCCGGCCCTTTATACATTTATTAAGAACCAAAAGATATGCAACTTATTAATCCCGACGAAGTGCTGGGGCTGGCCTTTTCGCCCGACGACCCGATCGACCCCGCCCACGTGCGCGGGGCGCGCATCGAAGCCGCCCAGCTGCGCTACATACGTCCCGCTTTCGGCGACGCCATGTACCAAAGCATGCGGATGGAGCGGTACGACCCGTTCGTCAGCCAGTACATCAAGCCCGCCCTGGCCCATTTCGTCCGTTACGAGCTGATCGGCGAGTTGGCCGTGCGCGCCGGCGACCGCGGCGTGGTGCGTCCCTCCTCCGAAGAGAGCAGCCAGACCACCTCCGCCACCCGCAGCGACACCGGCAGCCGGACCGATTCGTCGACCCAGGAGCTGGTGCGCGTGGCCAACGGCCAGAAGACCGTCACCGGCACCAACGGCCGCAAGACGACGACCCGGTCGACCGACACCGTGGCCTCCGACGAAACCATCGTCCGCGAGGGCAAAGACCAGCGCACCGTCAACGTCACCGACACCAGCCGCACCACCGTCCAGAACTCCACCTCCGAGCAGACCGAGACGGCGGCCCCCACCTCGATCACCATCTTGGAGAAAAACGGCACCGACCAGCTCAGCGCCACCAAAAACACCAAGGACGATACCGCCACCAGCCAGGAGGAGGCCCGGAACACCACGCGCACCGACACGACCGACGGCACACAGGAGGTCACCGGGACGGAGTCGTCCACCGCGACGAATACCGACGAGCAGAACGACCTCACCACGCGGAAAGCCACGGTGGGCACCACCGGCACTACCGAGAACAGCGGTCACGGCGATACCACGCGCACCACGCTGCGGGCGGCCACGTCCGAGGAGTGGCAGCTGTTGTCGCGACAGGCGCTGCGCGACGCCCGTACCTTCCTGCGTTATGCGGTGGAGTACGTGGAGGCGAACCGGGAAATGTTTCCGGATTATGCGCCCACTTCGGGGCTGGGCGCCGCCGCGTCGCGCCGCTGCATCGGCGGCATTATCCTGTGACCGGTCTTTGCAGCGACATCCGGGTCATAGTATATTGAAAATCATGTCGGGAGGGGATCGATCCCCTCCCGACATGATTTTTTGTGTTTCGGCGGCGGACGTAAATCCGAAGCCGCGGTAAGACGGTGAGCGAAAAGCGCGACCCGGACGGGTCGCCGGCCTTGCGCGCTGGCGCTTAAGGGTAGTTACAGCCTTATCTGCGTGCCCGCAGGCACCTGCAGCCGAATGCGAGAGAACGCAAAGTTTGTTTCCCATGCCAATGGCGGGCCCGCCGCCAGCGCCTTCGGCGCTCGCCCCTAGGCGGCGGGCCGAAACGGGTAGCTACGGCTTCGGCGACATGTCCGCAGGCACCGCAGGCCGAACCGGAAGAAGCGAAAAGCCGGGTTTCCGCGTTAGCGGTGTCCTCGGTCGCTGCGACGGCCCTTAGGGTCATGCAGACCCTAATAAGAGCCCCGACGGGCCGGCGCGGGGGGAGCGTGCCGAGGACAAATAAAGTCCCCGCGCCAGCCGCGGCCTTTGCGCCGGGCCGCAAAGCGGCCGGGAGGGACGGCGCA
>CANQXP010000111.1 GCA_947627885.1 uncultured Rikenella sp. | reverse complement strand
AAAGCCGGGGTGGAGAAGTCCAAGGTGTTCCCCCACAACCTGCGGCACCTGTTCGCCCGGACGTTTTACCGGGTGACGCGGGACATCGCCAAGCTGTCCGACGTGCTGGGCCATTCGTCCATCGAGACCACCCGCATTTACCTGATCTCCACCGGCGCGGAACACGCCCGCACCCTGGACCGGCTGGGGCTGGTGTCATAGCGGCATATCACAAAATAGTGATTCAGTCCCGCCCAAAGGGCCGCTGGGATCCGCGCTATGGCGATACATATTAATTTATATCACTAAAGCCGCGATAATTCAAGACGCCGCCGCCAAAAAGACATGAAAAACGGGGCCGCAAAGCAGAGATCCTTTTGCGGCTCTGGTTTCTATGCGGTTTTTGCCCGGCAGCGCCTCCGGGGAGCGGGTCTCACGTCCGCCGCGTGGTGAAACGCGGGGACCGCGCTGGCTAAATCACTATTTTGTTGATACCGGCGCGGGGCGATACGCGATCTCTCTTGCGGAGGTTCTGAATATGAAGCGCATGACAAAACGGACCTGGGGACGGTGGCTTGCGGGGCTGCTGTCCGTGGTGATGGTCCTGGCCCTGCTGTCCGCGGCGGCGCTGGCGGAAGATGAGACGCTGCCGGCGCAGGACGAACAGACCGTGGACGGGACGGAAGCGCCCTCCGGCGGCGGGGAGGCGGCGCCTGCCCCGGACGGCACGCCGGAGCCCGACCCGGAGAGCACGGGGACGCCGGATACCGGGGCCGACTCTGACCCGGAGAGCTCCGACGCGCCCACCCCTGCCCAGCAGGTGCAGGCCCTCATCGACGCCCTCCCGGACCCGGAGGCGATCACCAACGATAACCGCGCCGATGTGGAGGAACAGCTTAACGCTATAAACGAGGCGAAGCTGGCCCTTGGGGACGAGGAACGGGACGCGCTGGACGTCACCCGCTACATGGCGGCTGTAGCGGCGCTCTCGGCGCTGGACGGGCAGGCCGGGGCGGACGAGCCGGAGGCCATGGCGTTTCCCGATGGGTTTTCCGGCAGCGGCACGTCGGGCGATCCGTATCTGATCGAGAACGCAGAGCAGCTGAAGCAACTGAGCGAATATGTGAACGGCGGAAATAGCTGCCAGGATACATACTTCAAGCTGACGAAGAACATTGACCTTAAGGGCAGCAAGGATGACCCATGGACACCCATAAATAGTTTTAGGGGCACCCTCGACGGAGGAGGGTACACGGTCAGCGGATTGTTTGTTAACGAGACGGATTTTGCCGGATTGTTTGGATTATTTTCGGGCACAGTAAAAAATCTCGGTGTCAGCGGCAGCGTTACCAGTTCTAGAAATGCAGGCGGCATCGCGGGACAAAATTCGGGGGCCGGGACCATAGAAAACTGTTCTTTTACCGGTACTGTGAAGTCCTCGGGCGGCTTTCCTGGCGGCATAACCGGACTGAATAGCGGCACGATCCGGAACTGCTACAATTTAGGTAGTGTCGAAGGCGGTGGTCAAAGCACAGGCGGCATCGCGGGGCAGAGCACCGGAACGATAGAGAATTGCTACAATACCGGCAATATCAATGGAGGACAACAGGCCGGCGGTATTTTAGGGCTTGGAAATAATTGCACCGTTAAAAATTGTTATAATACCGGCATAGTCAGAGGAACCAATTATGTCGGCGGGATCGTCGGGTACAATCTTAAAAATTCTACCATTCAAAGCTGCTATTATCTTGACAGCACTGCAACGACCGGCGTCGGCGGTGGTGACAGCAGCGAGGCAACGGCGAAGTCCGCCGGAGCGTTTCACTTCCTGGCCTCCACCCTGGGCGAGGGCTGGGCGGATTCCGTGGCCGGCCGCCCGGTGCTCCTTTCCAACCGGGAGACAGACATCATAAGCGCCGACGTCCCCTACGAGATCCCCGACGCGGACACGATGAAAGCCTTTCGGGAGTTTATCGACAGCGACCCCGACCACGGCAAAAACAAGGTTTTCAAGCTGACGGAGAACATCGTCCTTGGCGGCGCGGATGACCCGTGGACGCCCGTCGGGAAAGACAGAAGCATCCCATTCCAGGGCACCTTTGACGGCAATAACAAAACGATCAGCGGGCTGTATATCGAGAGGAGACCAACCGGCGTTTTTCAGGATACCAGCCATCAGTATGTGGGCCTGTTCGGATTTATATCCAACGGCGGTACGGTGAAAAATCTGACGGTGGAGGGCAAAGTCATTGGCGGCTCATACGTTGGCGGAATCGTTGGCCTGAGTGATGGCGGCACGGTAGACAACTGCCATAACGCCGCCACTGTCGAGGGCAGCTCGGACGTCGGCGGGATCGTTGGTTCGAGCCAAAACAGCGCTATCAAAAACTGCCGCAACACAGGTAAAATCAATGGCGGCGACAATACCGGCGGGATCGTTGGTATGAGCCGAAGCGGAGGCCCCATAGAAAACTGCCACAACACGGCGGATATCACCGGCAGCGGAGCGAATGCCGGCGGTGTTGTGGGGATTGCCTATGATATTACAGTGAGCGGCTGCAGCAACACCGGTGCAGTCAGCGGCACTGACAATATAGGCGGTGTAGCGGGCCAAATCAATTCTTTTAGTAGTGACGGGGTCATCCAAAACTGCTGCAACACCGGAGCGGTGACCGGCACCGGCAGTTCCAACATCGGCGGCGTTGTGGGAATGAACAGCAGCAGCAATTGCACGACGGAGAATTGCTACAACACCGGCGCGGTCAACGGCAAGGGCGGCGTTGGCGGGGTCGCGGGGTTGAATAGCGGAACGGTGAAAAACTGCTACAACACCGGTGCGGTCAAGGTCACCACCGAATCTGGACAAGGCGGCGGCGTTGTGGGATATGGCGCCTGCACAGACTGCTATTACCTCGAACCCTGCGGCGCGACGGGCCAAGGCACGCCAAAGTCCGCCGGCCAGTTCGCCTCCGGCGAGGTGGCGTGGCTGCTGCAAAAAGATCAAAGTTCCCCGGTCTGGGGCCAGACGGTGAACAGCGGCACGCCCGAGCTGACGGGCAGCGTCGACAAGACCGTTTTCCAGATCACAGGCAAAGTTGAGGATCAGGATGACGTCGTGTGGTACTCCAACAGCAAGGCGTCTTTGCCCGCCGCACAGCCGGCCAAAGAGGGCTTTACCTTCGCGGGCTGGTCCACAGAGGAGGCGCGGACCAAGGCGGATCTCGTAAAGGACTTTCCAGTCAGCAGCGACATGACCGTCTACGCGGTCTTTACGCAGATGCGGCCCGGCACGGGCGCCGTCACCATGGCGGACTACACCTGCGGCGACGGCAGCGTTGAGCCCGTGGCGGAGTCCGCGACCAACGGAACAGGGAACGTGAAGTTCACTTATTCGGAGCGGGGCCGGGACGCGTTCAGCGAGACCAAGCCCACCAAGGCGGGCGAATACACGGTCAAGGCGGTCTTTGCGGCGACGGACGACTATAACGAGGTCACCGCCACGGCGGACTTCAAGATCACCCACCAGTTCAACGCCGGCTGGGAGCAGAGAGACAACGGCAGATACCGCCTGTGCGCCTGCGGCACCGGGCTGCTTCTGGAGACAAAGACGCTGACCGAGGTGCCGGAGGGTCTGAAGCAGGTCCCGGCTGTGGACACGGTGGAAGAGATCGAGCGGGTCCTGGCGGAGCAAGTCGCTGCGGGCGATCACTATGTGGTCTATGACGTGGAGCTTGAGACCTTGGTCGACGGCGCGTGGGTGATCGTGACGCCCGAAAGCCTCCCGGACGAGGGCGTCGCCGTTACGGTCCCCTACCCCGAGGGCACGAATGCCAAGGATCTGTTCACCGTCGTACACATGTTCACCACCGCCGGCGGCGGCCATGTGCCGGGCGATACAGAAATTCTCGAAGTGACAAATGAGCCGGACGGTATCCATTTCATGGTGAAGAGC
>CANQXP010000110.1 GCA_947627885.1 uncultured Rikenella sp. | reverse complement strand
GCGCCCCAAAGAATGAGGACTTCGGCAGACTAAGGGTTGGGTAGTTACAGCCCGGAAGCCCAACGGGCCCGCTTTTTACAAAAAGCGGCAGTCCCATACGGGACTGTAAATAAAACCGAACCATTTAAGAATCACGAAATCATGTCAGCACAAGTAAATACAACCACCGTAGAATCACTGATCGCCAAACGAAGGAGCGGCAAAGCCGCCGTTGCCGGTTTCGGTCTGATAATCGCCGGGATCGCACTTTATCTGGTCTCCACCACTATACACGACACCTCCTCGTCGCTCTATATGGTCTGCGCCGTCGGCGGTTTCGCAGCGATGATCGTCGGCGTCCTTAAACTCATCGTCGGCGGTAAAGAGACCATCTACCTCCCGACCAAAAGCCTTGTGAAAAGCCATACCCTATACTTCGAAGCCCTCTCCGGCGACGAGCTCGTCCGGTTGATCGAGGAAGGGAGATTCGACGAGATCCGCACCGCGCGGCGCAAAGAGAGCGGCCCCGTGCGGCTCGACGTGCAACGCTCCAAAGACGGACGGTTCGTGGCCCTCCAGGTGATGCAGTACGTGCCTTACAGCTACGAGAACGTTTCCGGAACCTACTGTTTCCAGGAAGAGCAGGCCCCGGAGGTGACCGCCTGCGTCGGCAATCCCGCAAAATAATCGTAACTTTGGCGGCGTTGAAAAATCAAAAGAGAGACTCCTATGAAAACCTTTAACGTCGCCATTGCCAGCGACCACGCCGGATACTGCCTGAAAGAGTTCGTCGCCGGATACCTCCTTTCCAAAGGATACGCCGTCAACGACCTCGGCACGCACAGCGAGGAGAGCGTCGATTATCCCGTTTACGCGCACGCCCTCGGCCGCGAAGTGGCCGAAGGGCGGTGCGATCTCGGCGTGTCGCTCTGCGGCAGCGCCAACGGCATCAGCATGGCGCTCAATAAGCACCCGAAGGTGCGGGCCGCAGTCTGCTGGTGTCCTGAAATTGCGGCACTGGCGCGCCAGCATAACGATGCCAATGTATGCTCCTTGCCGGCCCGATTCCTGACCGAAGCGCAGGCGGCGGCTATCCTCGACGCCTTTTTCGAGGCCGAGTTCGAGGGTGGCCGCCACCAGCGGCGCGTGGAAATGATCGATTTGTAAGGGAGTTCTTTCGACGGCGAAGACTTTATTCGGGTCGAAGCTTGCTGGTGTTGTTAGGGGGGGTGGTTGTCCGGTCGGAGTGCCCGGCGCGGGCCGCTGCTGAGGGCGAATAGCTTCGTTTCCATGCCAATGGCGGGCCAGCCGCCAAGCGCCTTCGGCGCTTCGCCCGGTGGCGGCGGCCCGAATCCGAGAGAGCGAGTAACCGAGTCTCCGCAGTAGCGGCCGGAGCGCAGCCTCACGCTCGGCACGAGCAAGCGCACCGGGCGTCTGAGAAGATCGTCCCGCGTCAGCGAGCGGCGACCGCCTCCCCCGGCGGGAAGCCGCAATGCGTCTTCCGCAGGCGGCCGCCCGAAACGAAATAAAAATTGGCTCCGCGTTTGGATGGCCGGTGGTGCCGCGGGCACTCCGTCTGGGCAATGGCCGCATCAGGAAATCAGCCCGGTTCAAGTGAAAAACGAAAACCGCAGGGCCTATCTTCTTTCAAGTCGAGACTCTGGAATGCCCTTGATCGGAAAAAAGACATGACCCCGCGGTGCCTCCGGGCACACCGTTAAAGCATTGCCCGGATCAGGACGTCAAACCGGCTCAAGTGGAAAGAAATTTTCCAGATTCCAGACGGGTTATAAGCACGTACACAGCTACATAGCAAAGATAGATAAAAATAATGATACAACCTACCGAGGTCGAAGTGATGTGTCCCGTCGGGTCGTGGGAGTCGTTGCAAGGCGCCATACAGGGCGGCGCCGACTCCGTCTATTTCGGCGTGCAAGGGCTTAATATGCGCTCCGGGTCGAGCGTCAATTTCACGCTCGACGATCTGGCGCAGATCGTGCAGACCTGCCGCGAACACGGGATCAAGACCTACCTGACACTCAATACGGTGCTTTTCGACGAGGACATTCCGTATATGAAACAGGTGGTCGACCAGGCGAAACTCGAAGGGGTCGATGCGGTGATTATCGCCGATCAGGCGGCCATGAACTATGCGCGGGAGCGGGGGGTGGAGGTGCATATCTCCACGCAGCTCAACATCAGCAACACCGAGGCGGTGGCGTTCTACGCGCAGTACGCCGACGTGGTGGTGCTGGCGCGGGAGCTCTCGTTGGATAAGGTGCGGTATATCTATGATCAGATCGCGGAACGCGATATTCGCGGGCCGCGTGGCGAGCGGGTGCGGATCGAGATGTTCGCCCACGGGGCACTGTGTATGGCCACCTCCGGGAAGTGCTACCTGAGCCTTCACGAGGCGTGGAAGTCGGCCAACCGGGGAGCTTGCAGGCAGCTGTGCCGGCGGTCGTACCGGGTCGAGGATGTCGAAACGGGGATGCAACTCGTTATTGACAACGAACATATTATGTCGCCGAAAGATCTCTGCACGATCGAGTTTCTGGACAAGATGCTGGAGGCGGGGGTGCGGGTATTGAAGATCGAGGGGCGTGCGCGGTCGGGCGAGTATGTGCGGCGGGTATGCGAATGCTATAAAGAAGGTGTGCGGGCGGTTGCCGAAGGACGGTTCACGCGCGAGTTGGCGGCGGAGTTGAAAGAGCGGCTGCGGACGGTCTTCAACCGCGATTTCTGGGACGGCTATTACCTGGGGCAGCGGCTGGGCGAGTGGTCGGAGCATTACGGTTCGGCGGCCACGGTGAAGAAGGTGATGGTGGGCAAGGTGACCAACTATTTCGCCCGGATCGGGGTGGCGGAGGTCTCGGTCGAGGCGGTGCCGCTGGCGCTGGGCGAGAAGCTCCTGTTCCTGGGGGCGACCACCGGGGCGCTGGAGCTCACTCCGGACGAGATCCGGGTGGACTTGCAGCCGGTGGATCATGCCCCGCAAGGGGTCAAGTGCTCGGTCAAGACGCCGGAGCCGGTTCACCGGGGCGACAAGGTGTTCAAACTGGTGGAGGTGCCACGTAAGTAATTAAAAAACTGGGGCTTAGATAAACCCCAGTTTTTTTGAGATGTCCAGCATCCGCCGGATGGATTTTTCCGCTTTGGCCCTCACCTCCTCCGGGATGACGATCTCCGGTTCCATGCGTTCGAGCGCGTCGGCCATTTTCCGCAGCGTGACGAGCTTCATAAAGCTGCAATTGTTGCAGCCGCAGGTGGAGTCCATCGGCGGCGCGGGAATAAAGGTCTTGCCCGGCGCCGCTTTTTTCATCTGGTGCAGCACGCCCGGCTCAGTCACGACGATATAGGTGTCCGTAGAGGTATCCTCCGTGGCGTATTTCAGCAGTCCTGCCGTAGAACCCACGTAGTCGGAAACGAGGATAATGGGCCGTTTGCACTCCGGATGGGTCAGCACTTTGGCCTGCGGGTACTCTTTTTTGAGTTCGAGTATCTTTTCGAGCGAGAACTCTTCGTGGACATGACACGCCCCGTCCCAGATCAGCATATTCTCCCGGCCCGTGATATTCTTGATGTAATTCCCCAGGTTCCGGTCGGGCCCGAAGATAATGGGCTCGTCTTTGGGCAAAGATTCCACGATCTGCACCGCGTTGCTGCTGGTGCAGACGATGTCGGTCAGCGCTTTGACTTCGGCCGTGGTGTTGACGTATGAAATAACGGTGTGCCCCGGATGGGCCGCGATAAACGCCGCGAAATCTTCGGCCCGGCAGGAGTCTGCCAGCGAACACCCGGCGGCCATGTCGGGCATCAGCACTTTTTTCTGCGGTGAGAGGATCTTGGCGGTCTCGCCCATGAAATGGACGCCGGCGAACAGGATGACGTCGGCATCGGTGGTCGCCGCCTTTTGCGACAGGGCCAGGCTGTCTCCCACGAAGTCGGCCACGTCCTGCACGTCGCCTTCGGTGTAGTAGTGCGCCAGTATGACTGCATTGCGTTGGCGCTTGAGCGCTTCGATTTTCTCTTTCAGTGCCATCATAATTACAAAGGTACGTTTATTTGTAATTGAGCCGGAGGGTAGCGTTCTTTTTGTGAACAAAAAAATTCGAACGAATCTTATTGAATTTCCCGGCTGTGACTATCCTAAGCCTCCGCGCCAGCGGTCGGCCCGAACCGACGCCGCAGCCGAGTTGCCATTAGGCT
>CANQXP010000109.1 GCA_947627885.1 uncultured Rikenella sp. | reverse complement strand
ACGCAGTACCGGCGCAAGGAGATCGGCGTGAGGAAAGTGCTGGGGGCTACCGTTGCTGAGATCCTCGGTATGTTCAACAAATCTTTCGTGCGGCTCGTGCTGGTTTGCTTTGTGGTAGCTGCTCCGCTGGCATGGTACGGGGTGACGAAGTGGCTGGAGACCTTCGCTTACCGGACTCCGGTCTACTGGTGGGTGTTCGCCCTGTCGCTGTTGGTGGTGCTGTTGATTACCCTGATTACGGTCACGGTGCAGAGCTGGCGCGCTGCGACGGCTAATCCGGTGGTGGCGTTGAAATCGGAGTAAACCCGTGGCCGACTGTCTAAGGAATGGACAGAAGATGTCTAATTATTAGACATCCGGCCTCTGCTGCATCTTGTGCAAATTTTTGATTGTCAATAGCTTGTGCGGAATGGCACGGTGTTGGGAATATTCAAGGCCAAAATAACTGCTAACCCCGTATAATATGTTCAAAAGATTCCTTGTGGAGAGTTTCAGGTCGAAAAAAAGCAGGCCGCTCTCCTTCATTATCAACTGGCTGGGGCTGACCCTCGGATTCGCCGCGGTGATCGTCATGTACATCTTCATCATGGCGCAGGTGCGGCACGACTCCTGTTACAGCCGCCCGATGGACGACGTGGCGCGGTGCGAGATCGAGGTCGAGCAGATCGGTTCGATCTGTCCCGACCCGACTGCCCGCTTTATGACCCAGTTCCCGGAGGTTATTGCGGCTACCCGGATCGGTTCGATCGGGGAGGCGAATGTCTCCGTGCCGAACCGCCCCGGAAGCGACCGGTTCAATATGAAAACGATCTGCGGCGATTCCACCATGCTCCAGGTGCTGCCGTTCAGGCTGGTCAGCGGCGGCGGGGCCGATGCCCTGTCCGACGCGACCCGGGGGCTGGTGAGCCGCTCTTCGGCCCTGAAGCTCTTCGGCACTGCCGACGCGGTCGGCAAGCAGATCGAGATCAACAACACCTATCCGGTCACCGTCACCGGGGTGTTCGAGGACATTCCGGGCAACTCGCTCTACAATCCGGACGTGATCCTCACCATGAAGCTGGCAAAGGCGATGATGGGGGATACCGAGGACAAGGCCGACAAGTGGTACATGTGGATGAGCGAATGCTTTTTCCGCATCAATCCCACGGCCGATATGGCCGCCCTGAATGCCAAGTTCGGGCGTGCGCTTCTGGAACGGATGGCAGAGCAATTCGGCGGCTATGAAAACGGGAAAACCATCGATGACAAGATCGAGGAGCTGGGCGGCACCGAAAGTCCCCGGATGCCCCATATCCGTCCTTTCAACGACTGCTACTTCACGCCCGAGGTGGGGGGGATTGGTAATGCCTACGACCCGTCGTCGCTGATGGTGCTGGGCATTATCGCCGCGCTGGTGCTGGTGATCGCCATCATCAACTATGTCAATATCTACACGGCCCGCTCGACCGAGGTGATCCGCTCGATGGGGATCAAGAGCATCATGGGGGCCAGCCGCCGCAGCCTGATCGGCTTTATTATCGGCGACTCAGTGGTCATCACTTTCGTTTCGGCCGTCACGGCCTTCGGGCTGGCCTACCTGCTCCGGCCGCTCTATCCGATGATCGTCGGCAGCGAACTCTCTTTCTCGCTGAGCTGGGATGTGCTGCTGGTGCTCTTTATCGGCCTTCCGGTGGTGTGCGGCGTGCTGTCGGGGATCTTCCCGGCGATCACCCTGACCCGGATGAAGCCGCTGGACGCCATAGCCAACCGCTCCAGCGGCGGCCGCCAGATGTCGGTGGTGCGCAACGTGCTGATCGTGTTCCAGTTCGTGATCTCGATCGGCCTGATCGCGGCCACGCTGCTGATCAACAAACAGATGCGCTATCTGACGACGCTCGACCTGGGATACGACCGGGAGAACGTGGTGACCGTAAACGGCGGTGCGTTTATGAACAACGAAAAGTTCAACGCCTTCCGCACGCAATTGCTCTCCTCGCCTTCCATCGTCGATGCCTCGCTGATCCAGGGAGACCCGATGCATGTCGACCAGATGAACACCGTTAAGATCACCGAATCGCTGGATTTCACGCCGATGTACCTCTACGGCGACCAGCATACGCTCCACGTGCTGGGCGTGCCGATGGTCGAGGGGGACTCCATCTCGGACTCCAATTTCGACCGCCTGCAATGGAACCAGAACAATATGGTCGTCAACGAGGCCTTCGCCAAATATATCCGCGGTGTGGCGCCGGAGGTGCAGATCCCGGGCGAGAAGTTTATCGGGGTGTTCAAGGATTTCCAGCACCAGCCGGTGACCGAAAAGGTGACGCCGCTGGTACTGGTCCGGACGTGGAGCGGCAGTCCCTATATCAAGATCGCGGCCGGCCAGATCGAACCGGCGCTTAAACACATCGAGCGCACGTTCCGCGAGATGTTCCCGAACGAGATCTACGAATATCAGTTCATGGACGCGCAGTTCGGCCGGATGTACGAACTGGAGAACCTGTTCCGCGCCCGCCTGATGACTTTCAGCATCCTGGCTATCTTTATCGGCTGCCTGGGCCTCTTCGCGCTGGTGGGATACTCGGTGGAGCGCCGCCGCAAGGAGATCGCCATCCGCAAGGTGCACGGGGCCATGGTCGGGCAGGTGATCGGCATGCTGTGCGCGAACTTCCTCAAATGGCTGGCCATCTCGTTCGTAATCGCCGTGCCGCTGGTGTGGTGGCTGATGGACAAGTGGATGGCCCAGTATGCTTACCGCACGGAGATGAGCTGGTGGATATTCGTCGTGGCGGGGCTGGCGACCCTCGTGATCGCCCTGCTGACCGTCCTGGGGCAGAGTTACAAGGCGGCGGTCGAAAACCCGGCCCACGCCGTCAAAGGAGAATAAATAAAAAGAGAAATGAAAACGATCCTCAGGAATTTCCTCAGCACGCTGAAGCGGTTCAAGCTCGCCTCGGCCCTGAATATCCTCGGACTCTCCGTGGCGTTCGCCGCCTTTATCGTGATCCTGATGCAGGTGAGCTACGACCGCGGGTTCGACAAAAGTTTCCCGGAACAGGTCTACCGGGTCGAGATCAAGGACAGTACCCGGCACTCGGCCTGGTACTCGCGGCCGATGTGCGACGTGCTGATGCAGGGCTCGCCGGCCATCAAGGCCGCTACGATGGATATGCCTTACGGCGCCAGCACCTACCTCTCGGTGGTGAGAGACGGCGCCAAAGCCGGGTATGTCGAAGAGGTCATGAACGTCTATCCCGGCGAGCCGGACGTCTTCGGCTACCAGATCGTGGAGGGGACCAAAGCGGCGTTCGACGACCACCGCAAACTGGCTTTGCCGCAGAGTCTGGCCCGGAAACTGTTCGGCAACGAAACTGCGATCGGCAAGATCGTGACGTTCGAGGACTGGATCGGGAATGACGGAACGAAAAGCACGTTCGAGGTCGGTGCCGTGTATAAGGATTTCCCGGCCAACAGCTCGCTGGCCAACACCATCAAACGGAAGTTCGATCCGGGTGAGAATGCGAACGGATGGGGCAACTGGAATTACAACATGTATGTCACTCTTTGGCCGGGGAGCGATCCTGAGGATGCGGCCCGGCAGATGACGGCGCATTACAACAGCGTCGGAAAACCGGACTGGGCCAATGAACAGTACACTTTCGTCCTCCAGCCTCTCGAAGATGTCTATTACGACATGACGGTTGATCGGGATTTCGCTCCCAAGGGCAGCCGGGCGACCATGAACCTGCTTCTGGCCATCGCGTTGCTGGTGATCGGCATCGCCGCCGTGAACTTCGTGAACTTCTCGACCTCTCTGACCCCGCTTCGGATCAAGAGCATCAACACGCAGAAAGTTTTGGGTTCCCCCGTTTCGACCCTCCGTTCGGCCCTAGTCGCCGAAGCCGTGGGTATCGCCGTAATCGCATTCGGACTTGCCCTGTTGTGGGTCTTCCTGCTCCAGGATACCGGTTTCAATGAGCTGATCTCCGGCGGCATCTCCTTCTCGGTCTACAAGAGCGTGATCCTGCTGGCTTTTGGGGTGTCTGTGGGCGTGGGATTGCTGGCGGGTCTGTACCCCGCATTCTATACCACCTCTTTCGCTCCTGCTTTGGTGCTGAAAGGGAGCTTCGGGATGTCGCCTAAGGGCCGTAAGCTGCGCACAGCCCTGATCGGTTTCCAGTTCGTGGTCTCTTTGGGCTTGATCGTGGCGGCC
>CANQXP010000108.1 GCA_947627885.1 uncultured Rikenella sp. | reverse complement strand
TTAAGATCGAGATACAATCAGGTATGAAAAGAATAATTCTACTCTTACTGGCCGCAGGGGTGTTGGGCGCCTGCAACAGGAGCGACCGGCCGGACATAGTCGGGGACGGACTGGCCACTTTCCGGCTGAGTCCCGGTTCGTTCGATATGAAGCAGACGAAACTGACCGCGGCACAGGAGAATACGCTGTCAAACGTGGCGGTGTTGCAGTTCGACGCTTCGGGAAACTTTGTGAAATACATTTACAAAGGGGGGGCCGTTGCGAACAATAAACTTGCGCTCGATCTCACTTCGGGCACCTCGCAGACAGTCGTTTTCGTGGCCAATGTGGCGGATGCGGCCCCGTTCAAGACCTTTTCCGGCAATCTGGCGGCCTGCCGCGCGCTCACCCGCGCGGTGGCCGATGAAGCGGCCCTGACGGCGGGCAATGCGCTGGTGATGTACGGCGAGTACCGGGGAAATATCATCGGGGGGAAGACGCAGGCGGCGGTCGTGATGAAACGCGCGGTGGCCAAGATCGAGCTGAGCTACTGGGTGGATATCCCCGATGCGGCGGATAAGCATATCTCTTTTACGCTCAAAAGCATCCGGTTGCGGAATGTGCCGAAGGTGATGTCGTATGCCGCTCCGGCGGAGGTTTATCCTGCTGTTTCGGCGGCTTTCGGGGATTATCCCGCGGTTGCCGTGACGAACCAGCCGACCCGCGATGCGAAAGGGTCGCAGGTGTGGTATGTGGCCGAGAACAAACGGGGCACGGGGACGGCGGAGACTGCTTCGCAGAAGACGGCCGCGGCTTTGGCTTCGGGCGGAGAGAAGGCGACCTACTTGGAGATGATCGGAGACTATACCCGTGACGGGCAGACGGTGGAACTGGCATATCAACTCTATCTGGGGGCCGATCCGGTGAAGGATTACAACCTGAAGCGGAATACGGTTTACAAGATCGACGCGGTGGTCAAGGGGGCGAATGTGGTGGATATGCGGATCTCAGTGACCGACGGGGGCGGCGAGTTGGGTGTGGACGACGAACAGCCGGGCAGCGAAAGCGGGGATGTCTCCATGGGGGGTAACCGGGTGGCGAACTGCTATATGATTAACCCCGCGGCGACTGCTATCGATGTCAAAATCCCGGTCATACGGGTGAACGAGATCTACCGGGACAAGATTTGCGACCGTTACGGCTTGCTCAGCGTGCCGGGCTACCGCCAGAAAGACTCCCTTCCGGCCGTGGCGATGGACGGGCGCGAATGGGTTGCGGAGGTGCTCTGGCAGGACAACAGCGCGCCGATGGTGAACATTACGGGCGGAACGATCCGCACGCGAAACGACAATATCGTCCTGCGGCCGACGGGTGTGGCCGGGAATTGCGTGGTCGGGCTGCGGCGCAAGGGCGACGGAGTCCTTGTCTGGAGCTGGCATTTGTGGATCACCGACTACGAGCCGGTGACCGATTATGCCGGGGCTTTGAGCGTGGGCGAGGTGCACCAGTACACCGGGTGGATGCGGGATAACGGCAAGTTTATTATGGATCGCAATTTGGGAGCGGCGTCGGGGCCGTTCGACACCGGTTCGTGGGGACTGCTCTACCAATGGGGGCGCAAGGATCCTTTCGTCGGGGCGGCAGGTACGGGAACCGCGGCGCATGCGTGGTATGTGCCTAACGCTAGCGGCGGTTTCCGTGCCGCTACGGAAGCGGATATGGCCAAAACGGCAGCCGGGGCCGGCGTCAATAATATCTATAACGGCATTGTGAACCCGACCGCTTTCTATACCGGCGGGACGAATGCAGACTGGACGCAGAAAAACGACCTGCTTTGGCAGGACGCTGAGAAAACTATTTTCGATCCTTGCCCGTCGGGCTGGCGTGTTCCGCGGAGCACGATCTGGGCGAATGTGGCGGCGGGCAATATGGTGTGGGAGACGACGCACGGGACGGGGAATACGGGTGTCCGGCTTTGGAATATCGTTCTGGGCGGCCCGGCTTGGTATCCCGCACAGGGGTACAGGGCAGCGGCAGACGGGGCTGTGACGGCGGGAGCGGGCAGTACGGCCAACTGGTCGTCCACGGTAAGCGGGAATTCGTCGGTGGCGTGGGGCATTTCGGCCTCGACCCCGGCTCCGGCTGCGCAGTCCCGCGCGAACGGCTATCCGGTGCGGTGCGTGAAAGAGTAATGGCATGACAAGAGAAACAAAATAACAGGCAATATGAAAAAATTGATCGCACTATGTTCGGCAGCCCTTCTGTTGGCATCCTGCACCAAACGTATCAATGAGGAGTTCGGAGGCACAGGCGACCCCGTCCGGGTCGAGATCGGCTTTACGGTCGAAGATGCGGCTCCTGTCGTCGAAGGCGGCGAAAAGAGCAAGGTTTACAAAAGCGAAGCCATGGATGTCGAGTTCTCGGCGGCGGAAACCGGGTCGGAGGCTACCAAGGCGTCCATTGCGCTGAAGAATGTCTGGGTGATCCAGTTCGATGCGGCGGGCGCGTTCGTAACGGCTTCCAAGACCGCTACGCTGGCCGCTGGGGCTACCCTGACGCCGACCCTGCGGGCGGGCAAAAGCCAGCGGATTTATGTGGTGGCGGCTATGGACGACGCTACCGTTTTTTCGGACGCATTGGCCGGGAAAACGGTAGCCGATTTCAAGAAAATGACGGCTGCGTTAGGTTCGTCTTTGAATATGGCTACTTCGGGCGGGATTCCGATGTGCAGCGACGAGGTGACGGCGGATATCTATTCCAATGGCAAATTCCTGTCCAAAACGGGGATCAAGCTGAAGCGGGTGGTCGCCCAGATTCTTTTCACGGCTAAGATCGGAGCGTCTGCAGCAGAAAATTACACGATCACTTCGGTAAAGCTGGTAAATAAGCCGAAAATTGCTTATTTTGCAGTGCCTGACGGGGTGACTTACCCGGCGTCGGCTGCCGCTAACTTCGAGGAAGCAGCGGCGAATAAGGGTGTAGCGGAGCAGCAGGTTTGGTTCGTGCCGGACAATGTGCGCGGAATGATCACCAATAATGACCCGCTGAAAAAGGTGCCGAGCGCCGCTTTGGGCGATTACTGCACCTATGTGGAGGTGAAGGCCGAGCGGGTGGCAGTGAGTCAGAAAAAGCAGGCCATCATGAAAGTTTATCTCGGTTCCAATATGACCGACAATTTCAATATCGAGCGGAATAAGATCTACACGATCACCTGCACCATCAACGATTTCGAGGTGGGTGGGGATAATCGTGTGGAGATCACTACGGTGGATGCCCCGGTGGCCAACTGTTACATGCTGGTTCCGGGTTCCGCGGCTGTGACCTATATTCCGGTGAAACGTGCGAACGAGATTTATACCGATGCAGTGGCTGCGCTTTACGGACTTACGAACGGAACTGTATATCAGGGAGGTACAGAGGCCCAGGAGGGTTTTAACGGTCCTACCGGGCCTTCGTGGATAGCTTCGAGCGTGACTTACAATCAGGCGGATTCCCTGCCGGAGTATGCCGATAAGCGGGTTTGGATCGCTGAAATCGCTTGGCAGGACGAGCAGAATGGGGGACAGCCTTTGGTGACCATCGAAAATCCGGTGATTACCAACAGGCGTGACTTGATCCGTATCAAAGCGCAAGGAGCAGGTGCGGGGAATTGCATTCTTCGTTTGCGCAGGGCTGTAAAAGCGGATGGTACGGCGTGGGATAATGAAACGGTTTGGAGTTGGCATTGTTGGGTAACTTCCTATCAACCAGGCGATGGCAATAGTTCGAGGGAGCCTGGGACTGTTCCGGGTTCTGCGGCCAATGCCACGGCTAATGACGGTACTGCGGCTGTTCACACTTACGCGGGGTGGCTGAACAACGATCCGGGTACCGAGGCTATTTCCGGGGGTGTGAAACACCCGATTATGGACCGTAATCTGGGGGCTATGTCTGCTTCTCCGGGGGTTGCGTCTTATGGTCTTCTGTATCAATGGGGTAGGAAGGATCCGTTTGTGGGGAGCCGTGACGGTTCGAATGAGAATGGAAAAACTTTCTATGTTCCTAAATATTCGGGTGGTGATACGAATAATCGTACAATTTCAGGATGGGATGCTTATAATACGGTAGATGGCACCCAAGACGGGAATACCGGGAAGGGTGATTTGGGGGTTCGCAAGGTAAATGCGGCAACTCTTGGGAATACCATTTTTTCCGCGATCCGCAACCTCTCCGGCTTCTATTTCGCAGGCCTGCAGAATGACTGGACTGCGCCACAAAACAGCG
>CANQXP010000107.1 GCA_947627885.1 uncultured Rikenella sp. | reverse complement strand
GGCCCGGCGATGCTCAAGCATCGCGCAAAAGGACTCAGCTACTCGCTCTTTCGGGTTCGGCCTTGCGCCGTCCCCCCGGCCGCTTTGCGGCCCGGCGCAAAGGCCACCATTGGCATGGAAACTAAACTACTCGCTCGATACCTCATTTTCCGCGGCACGGCATGCCGTGCCGCGGAAATAATTCCCGCCTCGCTGCGGCCCGAAGGGTAAGCTTCGGGCCGCAGCGGCCCCCGGAACCGCACTCGGCTCGGAGCCGAGTGCGGTTCCGGATAAATACAACTACGCACTCAAAACAAACCGTGCCTCGGTTTCCCAATGGGAAACCGCGGCACGACCATTCAAAAAAGCAAACCCCTCTACTCCTTATCCCCGCACCACAGCTGCGCCAGGTTCACGATCGTCTGCGCCGCCAGCAGCATCGTGTCCAGCGAACAGTACTCGTACCGCCCGTGGAAATTGGCCCCGCCCGTAAAGATATTCGGACACGGCAATCCCATGTACGACAGCCGCGCCCCATCCGTCCCTCCCCGGATCGGCTTCACCTCAGGCGTCACCCCCGCCATCTCCATCGCCCGTTTCGCCTTCTCGATAATCTGCGGGTGCGGCTCCACCATCTCGCGCATATTGTAATACTGGTCCTTGAGCGTCAGGCTCACCGTCCCCTGCCCATAGCGCTCGTTGATGAACGCCGCCGCCGACTCCATCACAGCCTTCTTAGCCTCGAACCGCTCGCGCGAGTGGTCGCGAATGATATACTCCATGGAAGCGCCGTCCACATCCCCCTTGATCGAGATCGGGTGGAAAAAGCCGTCGTAATGATCCGTATGCTCCGGCCGCTCCCAGGCCGGGAGCATGCCGTTCAGCTCGCAGGCCACCTGCAACGCGTTGACCATCTTATCCTTCGCATAGCCCGGATGAATACCCCGCCCGCGGATAGCGATCTTCGCCGACGCCGCGTTGAAATTCTCGTACTCCAGCTCCCCCACCGCGCTGCCGTCCATCGTGTAGGCTACCTCCGCCCCGAACCGCTTCACGTCGAAGAAATCCACCCCGCGCCCGATCTCCTCGTCCGGCGTGAAGCCGATGCGGATCTTCCCGTGCTTAATTTCCGGATGCGCCAGAAGATACTCCGCCGCCGTCATGATCTCGGCCACCCCCGCCTTGTCGTCCGCCCCCAGCAGCGAGGTTCCGTCCGTGGTAATAATGGTATGCCCCTTGACCGCCAGCAGCTCCGGAAAATCCTTCGGACTCATCGTCAGCCCCGCCCCCTTGAGGAGAATATCGCCCCCGTCATAGTTTTCGATCACCTGCGGCCTGATATCCGCCCCGTTCATCTCCGGCGAGGTATCGACATGCGAGATAAAGCCGATCACCGGCCCCGTACAATCCGCCGTGGCCGGGATAGTCCCCATCACATAGCCGTGCTCGTCGATCTCGACCTCCTCCAACCCCAGGGCGATCATCTCCTCCAGCAAATGATTGAGCAGCAGAAGCTGCTTGGCGGTCGATGGGAAAGTTTCGCTCTCCTGGTCGCTCTGCGTGTCGAACGAAGCGTAGCGCAGCAGCCGTTCCAACAGTTTTTCTTTCATATCTGTTTCGTTTTTTACTAAATTCCTTATTCGGGCCGAACGCCCGCTGACGCGCCGGCGTTGCCTGTCTTACTGGCTGTAACTACCCGGTTCGGGCCACCCACGCCCCCACGGGCGGCCCGCCCCTATCGAGCGGACTTTTAGAACCGGACCAACCCTGTACTGACACGGGCGGGAACTATTTGTACTATATCGCGACCATCAGGTCGCGCAGCCCGGAGCCACCCCCTGCGAAGGGCTGCAACCTCCGGTCTTGCCCTCCGCTGGCTCCGGGCAGGAAACATACTGCCGGGCCGCCATTGACGCCAGAACCTGGCTTTTGCCCTCTGGGGTTCGGCCTACCCGATCACTTGTTTTCGGCGCGCTCAAGCTCCATCACGAGGCTCGCCGCCCTACGGTGCCGGACAACGTCCAAAAGAAACGCGCGAAAGCCCCCGACTACAACTCCCCGGACACCTTGGCCCGCTTGCTGTCCCAGATAAAGTAGCCGATCAGCGCCGCGTACATCGCCACCGCCAGCACCTCCGCCCCCGTGGTTCCGTTCCAGCCCGAAGCGAACCAGTCGAAGCCGAAGTAGCGCAGCATCGCGCTGACCACCCCCATCAAAGCCCCGCCCGCAATGAAGCCCGAAGCGATCAGCGTCCCCCGGTCGCGGCGCGCCTTGTTCACCGCCGCATCCTTCGACCGCGTGGTCACGAACCAGCTGATCAGGCCCCCCACCAGCAGCGGCGTGTTCAGCTCCAGCGGAATGAACATCCCCAAAGCAAACGCCAAAGCCGGCACCCCGATCATCGTCAGGATCAAGGCCAGCGCCGCCCCCGCACCATACAGGAGCCACGGCGTCGCGCCACCCTCCATCAGCGGTTTGATCACCGCCGCCATCGCATTGGCCTGCGGCGCCGCCAGCGCCCCCTCGTCCGTGAAGCCGTACGTCTTGTTCAGCAGGATCATCACGCCCCCCACCGTCGCCGCCGAAACTACCGTCCCGACGAACTTCCACGCCTCCTGCTTGGCCGGCGTCGTGCCCAGCCAGTAACCGATCTTCAGGTCGGTGATAAAGCCCCCCGCCATCGCCAGCGCCGTGCAGACCACCCCGCCGATCACCATCGAGGCCACCATACCGCTGGTGCCGTGCAGCCCCACGCCCGCCAGGATCAGCGAACTGAGGATCAACGTCATCAGCGTCATCCCCGACACCGGGTTATTGCCCACGATCGCGATCGCATTGGCCGCCACCGTCGTGAAGAGGAACGCGATCACAAAGACGATCAGGATCCCGATCAAAGCCAACGTGAGGTTCTCCACCACCCCGAAAGCGAAGAAAACGAAGAGCGCCGCCACCGTCACCAACAACCCCACGAGGATGATTTTCATCGGCAAGTCCCGCTGCGTGCGCCGGTTATCCTGCGCCGCCGCCCTTTTCTTGCCTCCCAGCTCAGCCACCGCCAGTCCCACCGCCTGCCGGATGATTTTAGAAGAGCGGATAATGCCGATCACCCCCGCCATCGCGATACCCCCGATACCGATATGGCGCGCATAATTCCTGAAAATATCCTCCGGCGACATCTGGCTCAGCAGGGCCGTGACCCCCTCGCCCACCGCCACCGTCTGCCCCGGCGCGAAATGGCTGATGAACGGAATGAGCACGAACCACACCGTGAACGACCCCGCGCAGATGATCGCCGCATACTTCAAGCCCACGATGTACCCCAAGCCCAAAACCGCCGCCCCGGTGTTGACCTTGAACACCATCTTGGCCTTCTCGGCCAGCATATCCCCCCAGCCGCAGATACGGGTCGAGATGGTCTCCGTCCACCACCCGAAGGTGCTGATAACGAAGTCGTACAAGCCCCCGACAAGGCCGCTCACCGCCAGCAGTTTGGCCTGGTTCCCCTTCTTTTCGCCGCTGACCAGCACCTCCGTAGTGGCCGTAGCCTCCGGGAAGGGGTACTTGCCGTGCATATCTTTGACAAAGTACTTGCGGAAAGGTATCAGGAACAGTATTCCCAGAAATCCGCCGAACAGCGACGAGAGGAACACCTGGTAGAACGCAGCGTCCAACCCCAGTATATACAGCGCCGGCAGCGTAAAGATCGCCCCCGCCACGATCACGCCCGAACTGGCCCCGATGGACTGGATAATGACGTTCTGCCCCAGCATATTCTTCTTCCCGGCGAGGTTCCCGACCCCGACGGCGATAATGGCGATCGGGATCGCCGCCTCGAAGACCTGTCCCACGCGCAGCCCCAGGTAGGCCGCCGCCGCGGAGAAGACCACGGCCATAATGATCCCGAAAATCACGGAGTAGGGGGTCACCTCTTTCGGTTGAGGGCCGTGTTCGCGCATCACCGGCTCGTAAGCCTCGCCGGGGGCCAGCTCCCGGTAGGCGTTCTCCGGCAGCCCGACCAACTGCTCTTCATTCAAAAGTTCGTTGTTGGAGTCGATTTGTTCCATATCGTGCGGTTTGGTTGTTTATCAGTATGTATCGTCGTGCCTGCCGGGATGATCCCGAATCGTTGAATACAGCGACGGCGCGCTCCCCCGCGTCGGCCCCATAGGGGCTCTTATTAGGGTTTGCATCACCTTAAGGGCCGTCGCCGCGACCGAGGCCACCGCTGCCGCGCAGTCTTTTTCTTACTTATTGCCTATGCGATGCGCAGCATCGCCCGCTCGCCGCGGGCACGCGGCACCGCGCGGGAGCGCAGGCCCCTCCTGTTTGCGGAG
>CANQXP010000106.1 GCA_947627885.1 uncultured Rikenella sp. | reverse complement strand
CCCGGCGAACGAGGTGATGCGCTGTTTGGAGCACCGGCGGCAGATGGCTTCTACTTTGCGCTCGAAATCGGGGATCAGGGCGATCTCCATCGAGGGCTCGCGCACCAGATTGACCCATTTCGGGGCGTTGTGGATCAGTATCGCCGACAAATCCCCGCTCTGCGCCCCGCCGCCCATACTGTCGAGGCGGTGGCTGCCGCCCAAGGTCAGGGCTTTGCCGTCGAACGCTTTGCTTTCGGGGTTGTTGTAGGCGAATACGGCCATCACGTCTTTCCCGCCACGGAAATGGCATTGCTCCAGCGATTCGCGGGTGACGGGGATGTATTTGCTCCGGTCGCCGGTGGTGCCGGACGATTTGGCGAACCATTCCACCCTGCCGGGCCACAAAATGTTCTCTTCACCGGCCCTGACGCGCTCGATCTCGTGCTGCAATTCGTCGTATCCCACCACGGGCACCTGCCGCTGGAACTCCTCGACGGAACCGAAGGCCCCGACGCCGTATCGCTTGAAGTATTCGGTTCGGGCTCCGTAACTGACCAACAACCGGAATTGCTCGAACTGAACGTCCCACGGCTGACGCCGGAATCGGTCGATGGCTTTTAACCGCTTGGTGTAAAAAGCGGATAGTATCGAATTGGTCAGTGACATATCTTTTCAAATATCGGTTTGTTTATTCACTACCTCTGGAGGATACTGTTCTCTTTAACTTCGCTCCGCTCGTTATGCCTGCGGGGTGACCTTCGGTCTTCCTCGTATCGCTTCGGCCAAGCGTGCAAGCCCGCTTGGCTCTCGTTGACAACGTCGGTTGTGAACAGAAACTTTGGAGGATGCTAACGGATCCTAAATCTGTCACAGCCTCAGTTTTGGCTAACGGGTGGGGCCGGAGCCAGCGGAGGCAAAACAAGCGCAGCGCAGTTGCGGCCCTGCGCCTGGGGTGGCTCCGGGCCCGCCGCTGACGCGGAAACTAAAAGTAAAAAGCGGCAGTCCCATACGGGGGTAGTAATAAAACGAACGGTTAATGAATCATTTGGTGATTCGTGAAGAGAACGGGTGGGCCAGGTTTTTCCAGCCCGTCAGCGTCGCCTGCACCCGCCCCACGCGGATCGGCGTTTCCAGGTAGACCGGGATACGGTTCAGGTCGTCCGAGATCCAGATAAAGAAATCCGTGCCCTCCTTGAACGACTCCGCATCGCCCGGCGCCAGTTGGCAGGTGAACTTCAGGCAGCGTACCGGCCCCGTCGCCGGCGCGTCGATGATCTCGCGCCCCAGGAACCGGTACTCGATCGTCCGGATCGTGTCCACCATCACCAGGTTCAGCCGCCCCTTCTGCCCCGCCTTCATCGTGGCGATCGACGGCAGGCTGCGCAGGTTGAAAAAGTGCGCCACCGGGTCGAAATCCGCCCCCCCGATCGGCATCGTCCGCCCCCGCTCGTAGCCCTTTTTGAGGTTCTTGCCGAATGTGTAGACCATCCCCGCTTTCCAGTTGAACGTCAGGCGACTGCGGTACCGGTAACTCCCCTCCTTGATCTCCGAAGTGGACAGCAGCGGCCGCAGCGTGGACTGTTCCAGCCACGTTTCGTACACGTCGTCCATCTTGAAGAAAACCGAATAGAACGGCCGCGTCAGGCCGTGCGCCCAGATATGGTAGCACGGGATGCCCTCGATCTTGTCGGTCGAGGTTTTGAACGTGATCGTCGCCACATCCGTGGTCAGGATGGCCGCGCTGTAGCTGGCCGTATAGGTGAGCTCCTCGCCCGGTTGGAACGACGGCGCTTGGGGGGCCTGTCCCCGCGCCCGCGTCCCGGCGGTGCAGAGCAGCAGGCCGGCGGCGATAAGCGGAATGATCGTGTGGTTTTTCATAATAAAGACAAATATAATCTGTTTTTCACTGCATGCAACCTGCGTGCCTTATTTTTCCGCTCGCAGCCCGGCGACCGGAAATGGCACGAAAACATTATATTTGCATAAGAAGAGAGTCGTTGCGGCGCACGGCTTTCATCCTATCTGCATAAACGATGGACAGTATACTCGACAGACCGATACAGTACCTCCCCGGCATCGGGGAGAAGCGGGCCGAACTGCTCGCTTCCGAGATCGGCGTGGAGACCTTCGGCGACATGCTGATGCATATCCCGTTCCGGTACGTCGACCGTTCGAAGGTCTACAAGATCGCCGAAATAGGCGAAGAGCTGTCCACGCAGTATGTGCAAGTGCGCGCGCGCGTGCGGGACAAGGGGATCGTCGGGCACGGGGCCAAAGCGCGGCTGGCGCTGGTGGTGGCCGACGACACCGGCGAGATGGACGTGGTGTGGTTCCGTGGGGCGCGGTTCGTGATGAAAAAACTTGAAGTCGGGCGGGAGTATATCTTTTTCGGGCGGCCCACCCTGTTCAACGGCTTTCCGAACATGGCCCATCCGGAATTCGAGCCGCCCATCGTCGTTGAGGGACAGGAACCGATCGGGATGCAGGGCATCTACAGCACCACCGAGCGGCTCTCCTCCATCGGGCTGGGCACCAAGGCGATCTACAATACCATGCGGACGCTGTGGGCGGCCGTTAAGGACTATATCCCGGAGACCCTGCCCCCGTATCTGTTGGAACAGGAGCGGCTGGTGAGCCGCGTGCAGGCGTTGCACGATATTCACTTCCCGCCGTCCGCCGAGGCGCTCAACGCCGCGATCCGCCGGCTCAAGTTCGAGGAGCTGTTCGTGATCCAGCTCCAACTGCTGGGGCAGCGCAAAGTGCGGACCGAAAAGACGCAGGGCTACCTGATGCCCAAGGTCGGAGGATATTTCAATATGTTCTACCGCGAGAAGCTGCCCTTCGCCCTGACGGGGGCGCAGCAGCGGGTGGTCAAGGAGATCCGCGGCGACATGGTCAGCGGCCACCAGATGAACCGTCTGATGCAGGGCGACGTGGGGAGCGGGAAGACCATCGTAGCCCTTTTGTGCGTGTTGATCGCCGCGGACAACGGGTTCCAGAGCGCGATCATGGCGCCGACGGAAATATTGGCGACCCAGCACTACCGATCCATCATGGAGCTGGTGGAAACCACCGGCCTGCGGGTCGAGCTGCTGACCGGGAGCACGCGCAAGAAGAAGCGGGAGGAGATCGCCGATGGGTTGTTGTCCGGGGAGATTGACCTATTAATAGGTACGCATGCTTTGATCGAGGATGCGGTGCGGTTCGCGCGGCTGGGATTCGTGGTGATCGACGAGCAGCACCGCTTCGGGGTGATGCAGCGGGCTAAGCTGCGGCTCAAAAGCCACGGACTGCCACCGCATGTGCTGGTGATGACCGCCACGCCGATCCCGCGGACGCTGGCGATGACCTTGTATGGGGATCTTGATGTGTCGGTGATCGACGAGCTGCCGCCGGGGCGCAAGCCGATACATACGTCGTATGCCAAAGAGTCGCACCGCCTCAGGCTGTTCGGCTTCCTCAGGGAGCAGATCGCGCAGGGGCGGCAGGTCTATATCGTCTATCCGCTGATTCAGGAGTCCGAAAAGATGGACGTGGCCAACCTGGAGGCGGGGGCCGAGGTGATCGCGCGCGAGTTCCCGCCGCCCGACTACACGAGCGTGGTGGTGCACGGCAAGATGCCCGCCAAGCTCAAGGACTACGGCATGGAACTTTTCAAGGAGGGCAAAGCGCAGATACTGATCTCCACGACGGTGATCGAGGTGGGGGTGAACGTTCCGAACGCCACGGTGATGGTGATCGAGAGCGCCGAGCGGTTCGGGCTGTCGCAGCTTCACCAGCTGCGCGGGCGCGTGGGGCGGGGCGGCGACCAGTCGTACTGCATCCTGATGACGGGCGACAAGATGACCACCGAGGCGCGCCACCGGATGGAGGCGATGGTCTCGACCACGGACGGGTTCCGGCTTTCGGAACTGGACTTGCAGCTGCGCGGGGCGGGGGATATCGACGGCACGGCGCAGAGCGGGCAGGGGATCGAGATCAAAGTCTCGAACCTGGCCAAGGACGGGGATATACTCGAATATGCGCGGAGTGTGGCGGAGCGCATTCTGGCGGCCGATCCCGGTTTGCAGGGGGCTGAGAACGTGTTGCTGGTGGCAGCCCTCGAAAAACTGAACCGTAAAAAGAAAGTCGCGGTCGATCTGAGCCAGATCAGTTAAAGTACAGAAAAACAGGGTTGTGTCTCCGAAATAAGCGGGGCCCGGATTTCCGGGCCCCGCTTTTCTGTTTTAAGTGATAATGTACTGCCAATCAGTTGAATGGCGTCGTTTTTTGTCAGTTTAAAATATACGGGCAGACCTTTATTGCTTATCAGGAAAAGCTTAAATATGTTATTATATGAATCATAAATATTAAAATTATTATAGTATAAATAACCGTTCGTTTAAT
>CANQXP010000105.1 GCA_947627885.1 uncultured Rikenella sp. | reverse complement strand
CCCCCGATACCTTATAGGAGCCCTTGTCGAACTTACCCCCGGCATGCAAGACGGTGAGCACCACTTCGAGTGCGGATTTTTTCTCCTTGGGGTGGTAGTCGGTCGGGATACCGCGCCCGTCGTCGGTCACGGTAATGGAATTGTCCTCGTTGATGGTCACGTCGATGGTGGTGCAATACCCCGCCATCGCCTCGTCGATGGAGTTGTCCACCACTTCGTACACCAGGTGGTGCAACCCCTTTTCTCCGGTGTCGCCGATGTACATGGACGGCCGCTTGCGCACCGCCTCAAGGCCCTCAAGCACCTGAATGCTGCTGGCCGAGTATTCCCCGCTGTTCGGGTTCTTTGCTTCTTCGCTCATATTCTGTTTAAATCGTTCCGGTTTTTCAATAACTTACAAATATAGCACTTTTCCGGGACTTTTGCAACAGGTTTCGGGGGATGCGAAAACCGCCCGCCGGAAGGGGCGGGCGGCGGGGTGCGGATTGCCTATTCGGCGGCCGGAAGGTCGGCGGGGTCGGCCAGACTGTCCGGAATGCGGCCGTTTTTGAGCAGTCGCCGGACAACGTATGCGTACATTCCTTCGGCGGTGGCCGGAGTGTTTTTTTCCTTACCGGCCGGGCTGTGGTTGACCAGGTATTTCATGCAGTATTCGGCGGTAAACATGGTGAAACTCCAGTTCGGATCGGTCTCGGCGGCGATGCCGATGCCGTCTTTGACTTTCAGGTAGAAACCGCTGATCTGCGGAGAGAGCTGGGCGGCCGGTATGGCATTCACCAGGGTAAGGATGCCGGCGCGCTGCGCTTTCGGATAGTAGATGACGATCTTGTCGTTTTTGTGAATGGCTTCGAGGTGGCTACCCAGCAGGATTTTAAACTTCACTCTGCTTCCGACATGGTCTCTCAGGTTGGCTGCGAAGCTAAGGGCATCGGTCTGATTCTTGAAATTGAGGATGATACGTTCGTCCGGGACGGTTTCGTTGCCGCAGAGCAGGTAGCCCGGATTACTTTGGAAATCGACAATGTCCCATTTTTTTTCGTTGGTTGTCAAAGCGTTCCGACAGGCGTTTATGTAGGCGCTGATGTCGGCGTCGGTGGGTATGTTGAGTGTGTAGGGTGCGCAGCGACTGGTGCCGAGGGTGTCGTAAATAAGATTGTAGAGCGGTTCGTTTGCTTCGACCGAAACGAGGTATTCGTGAAAGTCGTCGGTCTTGCCGCCGCGCGAGTCGATGAAGGCTTGGACTCGGTCGCCGAGGTTTTCGGTGGCGAGGATTCTCTCCAGCAGCGGCAGGGTGTGGGCTTTGATGGGATAAGGCATGTCGGTAAATGTGTTTGAAAAAAGTGTGTCCTGCGCTTGCGGCGGCAGGGCTTGGCCTGTAAGCTTACGCAAGCGAAGGGACATCTTTTTCGAACGGAAACCAACTCTTTCCTGCGGCTGGTGCGGGGCGGTTTGCGAATGGAGGCAGGGAGGTTTATTTTTCCGGTTCGCCGTACCACGAGGAGTACATGAGGTAGTGCTCGGCGTTGAGCGTTATCATGCGGTGCTGCTCTTCGGGGGTGAGGCTTTTGACCTTTTTGGCGGGCACACCGGCGTAAACGCTGCCCGGTTCGCACTCCTGGCCGGTGAGCACCAGCGCCCCGGCGGCTACAATGGTGCCGCTGTGGACGACGGCGTTGTCGAGCAGGGTGGCGCCCATGCCGATCAGGCAGTCGTGCTCGACGCGGGCGCCGTGGATGGTGGCGTTGTGGCCGACCGAGACGTTGTCGCCGATCTCGACGACGGATCTCTTGTGCAGGGTGTGCAGCACGGCGCCGTCCTGGATATTGACGCGGGATCCGAGGCGGATCGGGTTGACGTCGCCGCGCAGCACGGCTCCGTACCAGATGGAGCAGTCGTCGCCCATCGTGACGTCGCCGATGATGGCGGCGGTTTCGGCTAGGAAGCAGTTTTTGCCAAACTGCGGGGTGAAACCGTTCAAAGGTCGGATCAGTGCCATAGTATGTGTCTGTTTTTGTTTGGTGCAGGTTATATCTCGCCCGGTGGGCTTTCACTTGAGCCGGATCGACCTCCTGTTCCGGGCAATGCTCTGACGGTGTGCCCGCGGCACTTCCGTATCCCCGTCACTCCCGTACGCAGCGGACGGAAAAGCCGTAGGTGCGGACGGCTCCGGAGTTTCCGTAGGGAAAGCATGCGACGGGAGTGAAATGGGCGAAGTAGCCGTTGTTGCCGTAGGGCGAGGCGCTCCAGAATTGTGTTTCGGTGGTGGCATTGTATACACTGCCGTCGGGGTGGCGTCCGCCTGTCATATGATATCGTGCCGCGCCGCCGTATACGACTGTTTCGTCGAAAGTCCGGCAATAGCCCAGGGTCATTGCCGTACCTTGCATGAAGCTGTTCGACGTTGTGAAATGGTGCCAGGGACTCCGGTCGTCTTCCCCGCTCGGCGGCACCCGCCAACCGGCCGGGCAGGGGTCGAAAAGTGTTTTTTCGTTATCCCGCCAAAGCGAGGCGTTTAACTTTCATCGTCGTGCAGCTTGGCCTCCTGCCAGAGCTCTTCGAGCCGCTCCGGCGCAAGGCTCTGCATCGGGATGCCTTTTTTTATAGTCTGTTGTTCCATATAGCCGAACCGTCGGATGAATTTGCGGTTGGTGCGTTCCAATGCCAGGTCGGGATTGACGCCGTAGAGCCGCGCCGCGTTCACCACCGAAAAGAGCAGGTCGCCGAACTCGGCTTCCAGCCGGCCGGCGTCCTTGCTGTCGATCTCGGCCTGCACTTCGGCGGTCTCTTCGGCCACTTTGGCCCACACTTCGCTCCGTTCGGGCCAGTCGAAGCCGGCGGTGGAGACCTTCTGCTGGATGCGACACGCTTTGGGTAGCGCGGGCATCCCTTTGGGAACGCCCGAAAGGATGGTCTTATTGCCGTCTTTCTCCCGCTGTTTCAGCGCCTCCCAGTTCTCGACCACCTCTCCGGCGTCGGCCGCGGCTGTCTCGCCGTATACGTGCGGATGGCGGTAGATGAGTTTCTCGTTCAGGGCCGTGGCCACGTCGCCGATGTCGAAATCGCCCCCGTCCTGCGCGATCTTGGAGTAGAAGACGACGTGCAGCAGCAGGTCGCCGAGCTCTTTCTTGATATACAGCGGGTCGCCGGCGACGATGGCGTCCATCAGCTCGAAACACTCCTCGATGGTGGCGTTGCGCAGCGAGAGCATGGTCTGCTCCCGATCCCACGGGCATTTCTCCCGCAGCTCGTCCATAATGTCCAGCAGCCGCCCAAGGGCGGCCAGTTTTTCCTCTTTGGTATTCATCGTTCTTGAATGTGGCTGTCTATGAAATCCAGTATCTCGCGCCCGCTTTGGGTGCTGTCGTCGAATTTGCGGGCGAAAAGCATCTCCGGCTGGCTCTCGATCACGCGCAGCAGGCTGTCGCGATGCCGCATGGAGAAGGTGGCCGGCGTGTGCGTGTCGCTCCAGTCTATATAGTGGAGCGTTTCGCTCGCCAGCGGCCCCGGAAGCCGGTCGCGGTTGTTGGCTGCGATGGTCTGGAAAAAGCACTCCTCCGGGATCAGCGTCCGGCGGTGAAAGGCGCGGTATTCCGGGTGCTCCTTCGTGAAATCGAGCAGCAGGTCGCCCACGGCGAGCGGAAATCCGCACCAGAATTCCCCCACGTACTGTCCGTATCCGAGGAGCGGGAATTTCCGCCGGGTGAAAAACGCCCCGACGGCCCCGAATATCCGGGAGGGGCGGTAGCGGAGGATCTTGTAAAAGGATACGGCGTTCTCTTTGTCGATCTTCAGCCGCCGGATGCGGACGATGTTGCGCCCGCCGAGGTGGAAATAGGCGTCCCGCGTGCGGTTCACGCCCCCTTCCCTGAGGTTGGCATAGGGGACCTTTTCGGTCTGCATATAAGTAGTCGAAGCGTGTGACCTGAGGAATTCCCGGATATACCGGCACGACCGGATCGGGTAGTCCTGACCGCTGAGCAGGATGATATATCCCTCCCGCTCATCCGGATGCTCCTCCCGGATTTTGCGTATCGTTTTCAGGGCGGCGTCCACGGTGGACAGGTGGCCCCATTTCGACTCGATGCGCTCGCCGTCGTCCAGGAACCGCACTTGCGGCTGTCCGGCGGTCTGCCGGCGGAACGGAGCGATACCGACCCGTTTGTCCACGTGGATGTAGAACCAGCTATCCGGCCCGGCCAGCGCCCGGATGGTGCGCCCGAGCAGGTCAGGGAAGTTGTAGGTCAGTATGACGTAAAATATTTTCACCGGCTATCGCTTTGAGAATAAGAAGTGTACAAAGCTAAGGAAAAAATAGTTTTAAAAAAATATTAAGAAATGTTTGCGGATGTGGAAAAGCTCCTTACCTTTGCAACCGCAACAACGAGAAGCACACGGCTCTTTACATATGGCGGCGTTTCCGGTTTCCGCAAGGGGACGATAGCGCAGTCGGAAAGAAAAATGTGAAAAAAGTTTTTGCAAATTGAAATTTTGATATATCTTTGCACTCCGTTTCGACGGAATCGCGGCTTCGGCCGGGATTTCAAGAACGGAAGAACGATATATAGTTCTTTGAAGTATTGCAGTGTAGTACAAGAGAGAAGTCGGAGGATTCGCGAGATGAGTCCGACGAAGCTTAA
>CANQXP010000104.1 GCA_947627885.1 uncultured Rikenella sp. | reverse complement strand
CGCGCGGGGCCGCGTGCTCGCGGCGAGCGGGCGATGCTGCGCATCGCATAGGCAATAAGTAAGAAAAAGACCCCGCGGCAGCGGGCGGCGCCCGCCTCCCCCGATGGGAAGCCGCTCCCTTGGGCTATGCAAAAGCTAACAAAAGCCCCGACGGGGCCGTCTCCCGCAGGCGGTCACCGAACCTGACAAAAGGGATAATGACAAACAAAGGTGACGGGGCGGCTGCCCGAAAAAAGAATACAAGTAAAACGTTAGGGGATGTCGTGTTGCCGTAACTGCCGTAAGTCCCCGCACCAGCGGTGAGCCGCGCCAAGCCGCCTCTTGCGGCTTCGCCCGAAGGGCGCGGCCCCGGAACGGGAGGACAATCATTTGTTGTAGCGCGGCCAGCGCCGCAAGGTAGAGATAGCACAAATCACGCCCCGCAAGAATAGACCGCCTTAGCGGCAGGTATCCCACACCACCCGGACCAGCGCCCTGCACAGCGTTCGCAGCTCTTCGTCCGAAATGACATACGGCGGCATCACATACACCAGCCTCCCGAACGGCCTCACCCAGACCCCCGCTTCCACAAACCGCCGCTGAATGGCCGCCATCTCGACCGGCTCCGCCATTTCGATCACCCCGATCGCCCCCAGCACCCGCACATCCCGCACCCCCCGCGACGAAGCCAGCGGCGAGAGCTCCTCCCGCAGAATGCTTTCGATGCGCGCAATACGTTCCAACACATTCCCCTCCGTTAAAAGAGACAACGACTCGCAAGCCACCGCGCAGGCCAGCGGGTTCGCCATGAACGTCGGCCCGTGCATGAACGCCCCCTCGATGCCCCGCGCTACGCGGCCCGTGGCCAGCACCGCCGCCAGCGTCATATACCCCCCCGTCAGCGCCTTGCCCACGCACATAATGTCCGGCACCACGGAAGTCCACTCGCAGGCGAACATCCTGCCCGTCCGCCCGAAACCCGTCGCGATCTCGTCCGCGATCAGCAGCACCCCGTGCTCCCGGCACAATCCCGCGATTCCCCGCAGATACTCCGGATGGTAGAACCACATACCCCCCGCCCCCTGCACGATCGGTTCCAGGATAAACGCCGCCAGCGTCCCGTGATGCTTTTCGAATGCCTCACGCAGCGGTTGCAGCGCCTCCGGTTTCCACCCGGAGCCGAACGCCACCGCCGGCCTCGGTACGAAATGCTGCACCGCCAGCCGTCCCCGCCACAGCGAGTGCATCCCCCCCTCCGGGTCGCAGACGCTCATCGCATTCCACGTGTCGCCGTGGTACCCCCCCCGGATCGTCATGAACTCGTTCCGCTCCGGGTGCCCCTGCGAGTGCTGCCACTGCATCGCCATCTTCATCGCCACCTCCACAGACACCGAGCCTGAGTCCGCGAAAAAAACATACTCCATTTTACATGGATCGCCCTCCGGCAGTGAAGCTCCGGGCGCCATCGCCAGCAAACGCCGTCCCAGCTCCACCGCCGGTCGGTGCGTGAGGCCCCCGAACATCACGTGCGACATCTCGCCCAGCTGCCGCTGCGCCGCCGCGTTGAGGCGCGGGTGGTTGTAGCCGTGCACCGCGCACCACCACGACGACATCCCGTCGATCAGCCGCCGTCCGTCCTCCAGCTCGATCCGCACCCCCTCTGCCCGGCGCACCGCGTAGGCCGGCAGCGGCTCCGCCGCCGACGTGTACGGGTGCCACAGGTGATCCCGGTCCCAGACCAGCAATTCTTCCGTATCCATTTCCATCATCGTTCGAAAGTTATCCGCCCGCCCCGCGCGGGCTTCGCAGAGGCAAAAATAGCAAAACTTCCACCGTCGGGCACACAAGCTGCCATAGAGGCGGTCAGACGGCAATTCGCCCTGTCCTTGTCAGGCGCGGCAACTGTTGGCTGTTTTATCGACTGTTACCATCCTTTTCGGGCCGCCCTGCCTTTCTTCGGGGCGGGCCGGCCATTCTGACGAATGGCGCTGTCCGCTCCCTCGGATTTGCCCTTCGGCGCGGGCCGCAGGGCATCGTTGCCACGGGAATACAGGCTATTCGCTCTCTTGTGTTCAGGCCTCCGCCTCCCCCGCTGACGGGAACATGGCTCCTCGTTCACTCGTTTTGCTGCCCGCTCCTGCGGACGGCCGAAGCCGTCCGGGCAGCAAGGTTGTCCTGGGAACTCTCCCGCCGCGCAGGAAGCTGCCACAGCTCCAAAGGTCTGCCTGGCGCTGTAACGACCCCGATGGACATCAATTCACCCGGAACGCGCGGGTCACCCCCGTGACCTTCTTGAGCTTGTAGAGCACCATGTCCACCACCTGCGCGTTGGTCACCTCGATCGAGAGCTGACCCTCCATCACCCCGCGCTGCGCCCCGAACGACATCGAGCGGATATTGAGCTTCAGCTCCTGCGACACCAGGTCCGTCACCCGTCCCGCGAGCCCCGGCACGTCGTCGCCCTGCACCCGGATCGTCGCCCGGAACGCCCCCGACGAACTCGTCTCGCGCCACTTCGCCCCCAGCACCCGGTAGGGGTACTGCTCCCTGAGCCGCGCCGCGTTGGGGCAGTCCGTGCGGTGGATCGTGATGCCGCTGTGGATGGTCACGAACCCGAACACCGGGTCGCCGTAGATCGGGTTGCAGCACCGCGCCAGCTTGTACTCCACATTGCCCAGCGTCCCGTCGATCACCAGGCAGTTGTCCCCCCGGCCCGAATCGCGGCCGCCCTCCGCCCTGGCCTTGCGCGGGTGCGTCTCCGGTGCCGGCAGGTTCCCCTCCGCGTAGTTGGTCAGCACCTCCTTGACCTCCGCCGTCGAGACCCGCTGCTGCGCCACCAGCGCGTAGACCTCGAACCCCGTCTTGATCTTGTAATATTTGGAAAGCGCCGTAACCGCCTCCTCGATGGTCAGCGGCAGTTTCCAGTTCTTCACTTTGCGTTCCAGCTCCTCGCGTCCCAGCTGCGCGCTCCGCGCCTCGTCCTCGCGCAGGATCTGCTTGATCTTGGCCTTGGCCTTCGAAGTGACCACATAGTCCAGCCACCCCGCCTTCGGCCGCTGCGATTTCGACGTGGCGATCTCGACCACGTCCCCGTTGTGCAGCCGCTCACGCATCGACACGTTGCGCCCGTTGACCTTGCCGCCCGTGCAGCTCGCCCCCAGATTGGAGTGGATGTCGAACGCGAAGTCCAGCAGCGTGGCCCCCTCCGGCAGCTTGCGCAGGTCGCCCGTGGGGGTGAAGACGAACACCTCCCGGCTGCTCAGGGCCAGGTCGAACCGCTCCGCGATGGTCTCGGTCGCCGAGGCGGTCTCCACGATTTCGCGCAGGCGCGCCAGCCACTGCTCGCTGCCCAGGCCGCCGCCCCCGACCCCTTTGTAGCGCCAGTGGGCCGCCACCCCGCGCTCGGCCACCTCGTCCATCCGCTGCGTGCGGATCTGCACCTCGACCCACCGCCCCTGGGGGGTCACCACGGTGGTGTGCAGCGATTCGTAGCCGTTCGACTTCGGGATGGAGATCCAGTCCCGCATCCGCTCCGGGTTGGGGGTGTAGAAATCGGTCACCACCGAGTAGACCGACCAGCACTGCATCTTCTCCTCGGCCGGCGGGCAGTCGATGATGATGCGGATGGCGAACAGGTCATAGACCTCCTCGAAGGCGACTTTCTGCTTGCGCATCTTGCGCCAGATGGAGTAGACCGATTTGGTCCGGCTCTTGAGCTTGTAGCGTATTCCCAGCGCGTCGAGCCGCTCGCGCACCGGCCGTACGAATTCGGCGATGAACCGTTCGCGCTCGCCGGCCCCTTCGGAGAGTTTGCGCACGATGTGGGCGTACTCCTTCGGCTCCAGGTACCTCAGCGCGAGGTCTTCCATCTCGGACTTGACGGCGTAAAGTCCCAGCTTGTGGGCCAGTTGGGAGTACAGATTTAAGGTCTCCCACGATTTTTTGTTGCGCTTGAGCTCCGGGAAGCTCTCCAGCGAGCGCATCACCTCTAAGCGGTCGGCCATCTTGATGAGGATCACGCGCGGGTCGGTGGAGTAGGAGACGATCAGTTCGCGGAAGTTGTCGGCCTGTAGCGTCGAGGTCTTGGGATCGACTTCGGAGATGTTGTTGAGGCCTCGGATGATGGTTTCGCACTGGGGGCCGTACTCGCGGCCGATCTGTTCGGGGGTGGCCAGCCCGGTGCGGGCCACGTCGTGCAGCAGGGTGGAGATCACGGAGTTGCGCCCCAGCCCGATCTCGTCGGCCACGATCTGCGCGGTCTTGACGCTGTGGTAGGCGAAGGGGGTGCCGTCGTAGCGTTTCTGCCCCGCCAGGGCGCGCACGGCGGTGTGCAGCGCCCGGTGGATGTCGTTATAGGAGGCGTCGCTGAACGCGGCGCGGGTGCTGGTCAGGAAGTCTCGGTATAGGCTCATGGTTTAAAATATAAAATATATGGGGTGTAATCTTAAGTTTTCCTTTTTCGTTGTTTGCCGGCTGTTGTAGGGGCCTGGCAACCTTATTCGGGTCGCCCTGTTCCCTCTGGGGTAGTCCGGCGTTCCTGGCGGAACGCGCTTTTAGCTCAACGCCTTACCGCGTCAGCGGTCGGGCCGGTGCCGCTCGGCACTCGATCCGGGAGTTTACTTCGCCAATAGCGGAGGCCCGCCGTAAGGCGGCGTATATCTCGGTCGGCAGGCCAATAAAACGGCCAACGGCCGCGCAG
>CANQXP010000103.1 GCA_947627885.1 uncultured Rikenella sp. | reverse complement strand
TGCGGAGCCTAAGGAGTAGCGCAGCTGGCTCAAAAGTTCTTTGGGTCCCTTTCTTTCAAGAAAGGGACGGTTGCCTCTGGGTAGTAATAAAAACGAACGATTTAAAGAAAGTCTTCCCGGGCAGGGGCGAAGACATCCACGATCGTGCCCGCCTCCAGGGCCAGCACACCGTGCTCCACCCCCGACGGGACGAAAAAACCGTCCCCCGCTTTCAAAATTTCCGTCCAGCCACCGATCGTCACCTCGAACGCCCCCCGTTCTATCAGCGACGACTGCGAATGCGGATGGGTATGCGCCGCACCCACGGCCCCCTTGTCGAAATCCACCTTGACCATCATAATGCGGTCGTCGCGTCCCATCATCGTGCGGCGTACCCCGCTTCCCAAGTCGCGCCATTCAGCGACGTCAGCTTTAAAAAAGATTGAATTTTCCATACCCGCGAAGATAACAAATCGACCCCATATCCCCTATTTTTGCACCGACAAAAAACCCTCCGTATGACCGGCAGAATACATCGCCTCATTCGTCGCCATCCTGCGCGGGCAGGACAAGACCGACTGGGTCAAGATCATGGCCGCGCTGCTGGTCTTCGCCGGCGTGTTTCTCGTCACGCAGTCCTACCGTTTCGAAAATAGGACTGAAACTGTGGATAACTCTGTGGATAATCCGGAAGAACCCCGGAAGATTTGTGAACAGTCCCGTGGATAACCCTGCCGGAACTGTGGATACAGAAGGTCAAACTTTGTGAACAACCCCGCAATAAGTCACCGGATTGTGTTAATAACTCCGTTCCCTTGCGAGGCTTTCAATTATTATCCAGCCATTTAGGATTGTTAATAACTTCACAGGCGTTAAACGTGGCCATCCGTTAGCCGGGTAAACGCAAACGTGCCGGGATTGTGAACAATCCCGGCACGTCCGGTGCAAATATCTGTAGACAGATTGTTAATATTGCTCGCTTTCGTTCGGAAAATCGCACGATTTCACATCTTCATGGTACTGTTCCACCGCTCTGGTGATCTGCTCGTGCAGGTTCAGGTAGCGGCGTAAAAAACGCGGCGAAAAGCCGTTGTTGATCCCCAGCATATCATAGGAGACGAGCACCTGCCCGTCCACCAGGTTCCCCGCGCCGATGCCGATGATCGGTATCTTCACAGCCTGCGCCACGCGGCCAGCCAACGCCGCCGGGATCTTCTCCAGCACGATACCGAAGCATCCCGTTTCGGCCAACAAAAGCGCATCGGAATAGAGCTTTCCGGCTTCCGCCTCCTCCTTCGCCCGCACGGCATAGGTTCCGTATTTATTGATCGACTGAGGCGTCAGCCCCAAGTGCCCCATCACCGGGATTCCGGCGCAGAGGATACGCTGCACCGAGTCGATGATCTCAGCCCCGCCTTCGAGCTTCACGGCGTCAGCCTCGGTCTCTTTCATGATGCGGATCGCGGAGTTCAGGGCCTCCTTGGAGTTCCCCTGGTAGCTACCGAACGGCAAGTCCACCACCACCAACGCCCTTTCCACGGCCCGCGCCACCGCTTTCCCGTGGTAGATCATGTCGTTCAGGGTCATCGGCACGGTGGTTTTGTACCCCGCGATCACATTGGCCGCCGAATCGCCCACCAGCACCACGTCGATCCCGGCGGCGTCCATAATGCCGGCCATCGTGTAGTCGTACGCGGTGAGCATGGATATCTTTTCGCCGCGCGCTTTCATCTCGGTCAGGCGGTAGGTAGTCACCGCGCGTGTTTTTCCTTCTGTTGACATAGCTGTTATTTCATATCGTTACCGGCGTCAAATGTATAAAACTTTCCGGTCAATACACAACCGGCCCCCGGTCCGTTAACGGACCGGGGGCCGGTTCACAATGCCTCAACATATCTTATCCCTTATTCGGCAAACTCTTCCATCCATTCCGACAGCGGCTTCGCCGGAAGATTCGACAGATTCACCTTAGTCAGGTTCGCACTATTATTCTCATTCAACTTGACCATGACCGTAGTATCCGCCATAAAGATCACATTGTCCGCCGAGCCTTCGGTCATTTTCTGGGGATACAACGAAGCATACGTAAGCATGTCCGAACTGGAGATTATCCGCATCAAAACATGCATTCCTTTAGGAATAGACGTGTAAGCGACCTGGTCGCAGGTCGTCCCGCACGGCACCAGACCATGTACATTCTGAAACACGATATAGCCGTTTGCATCCGTTGCAAAAGAGATCATGGCATACAGGAGCGATGAACTGACGAATGACATTTTATTGGCCACCTGATACAAAGTAGGGTTGGCGACACGGCTGTAGGTCTGCACATATCCTTCCGGACTCTGCACCGTCAGCCGGTTTGCCGTCAGGCCGGTCACCTCGGCTTTGACCGTCACCGAATTGGTCAGCAGCGTGATCGTCCTGTTGTGGATGCTCCCCGGCCCATAGCAGTAACCGTCCTGATTGACCAGCGCATCGAGCAGGCCGAAACGCGCCGTGAACTTACCGTTCGGCCCGACATGGATATAGTCGTAGGGATACTGAGAGGCTACGTCCGTCCCGTTCAGTTTGTAAGCCTCGGCCTTCCACGTCCCGGCCAGATTGGCAATCGTAGGCTCCAACTCGTCCGAGCCGCCTTTTTTGTCACTGCATGAGCAGAATAACAGCGATACGGCGCATGCCGCACCCAGCAAGATCTTTTTCATAAATAGTATATTTGGGGGTTTAAGTCGGTTTGTCTCACAAATTTAGTGATAATAATTATAAAAACCGACATTTTATTGACAATAATTATTACAATAAAGATATATTATAATGCAAAAAGGACGGAACCGCAATGGTTCCGTCCTTCGTATGAAAAGGGCCGCCGTACCCGGCCAGCCCAATGAATAATCTACAGCGCGTTGATCTCTTTGAGGATCGCGTTGGTTTTGCGCACCGCTTCCGCGCTCTTTTCGAACGCCTCTTTCTCCTCGGCGGTCAGGGCCACTTCGATCACCTTCTCCGCACCGTTCTTGCCGATCACGGCCGGAACGCCGATGCAGATGTCCTTCTGGCCGTACTCCCCTTCGAGGTAAACGCACGACGGAACGATCTTCTTCTGGTCGCAGACGATCGACTCGACTACCATCGCCGCCGCCGCGCCCGGAGCGTACCAGGCCGAAGTCCCCAGCAGTTTGGTCAGCGTAGCGCCGCCCACCATCGTGTCGGCAACCACCTTGTCCAGCACCGCTTTGTCTTTGCACAGCTCCGTCACCGGAACGCCTTTCACCGAAGCCTTCGATACCAGGGGGATCATAGTCGTGTCACCATGCCCGCCGATCACCATGCCGTCCACGTCGTTGGAGTTGACCCCCAGCGCTTTCGACAGGTAGCATTTGAAGCGTGCCGAGTCCAGCGCGCCGCCCATGCCGAACACCTGGTTCTTGGGCAGCCCCGTAGCTTTAAGAGCGAGGTAAGTCATCGGATCCATCGGGTTCGAAACGATCAGGATGATCGCTTTCGGGGAGTGCTTCAGGATGTTTTCAGCCACCGACTTCACGATGCCCGCGTTAACACCGATCAACTCTTCACGGGTCATGCCCGGCTTACGCGGCATCCCTGAGGTGATCACCACCACGTCCGAACCGGCCGTAGCCGCATAATCGTTGGTCACACCTTTGATATTGGTGTCGAAATCCATCAGCGTGGCGCACTGGAACATATCGAGGATCTTGCCTTCGGCGACCCCTTCCTTGATGTCCAGCAGCACCAGTTCGCTGCACACTTCGCGCGCTGCCAATACATTCGCACAGGTCGCCCCGACATTGCCCGCACCTACTACCGTTACTTTTGCCATCTTATATTCGTTTTAAATGATTCCCTGAAAAAATTAGCCGATCAGTTGGGCATATTCGTCCGCCGACAGGAGCCCGTCCAGCTGCCCCGGCTCGGTCACGCGGATCTTGATCATCCAGCCCTCGCCGTACGGGTCTTTGTTAACGGTCTCCGGCGCGTTTTCCAGTTCGCCGTTGAACTCCAGCACTTCGCCGGCCACCGGCATGAAGGCGTCCGACACGGTTTTCACCGCCTCGATCGTCCCGAAGGCCTCGTTCTGGCCAAGGGTCTCCCCTTCGGTGGTGATATCGACGAAAACGATGTCCCCAAGCTGCCCCTGGGCGAAGTCGGTGATGCCCACGAAAGCCTCTTCGCCTTCGACGCGGATCCATTCGTGGTCTTTCGAATATTTCAGGTTGGATGGAATGTTGCTCATCGCTTTTAGGTTTTTGAAAATTTAATGCACCAAAGATACCGCTTTTTTCGGAACGCGCAAGGGGATTGTTATTAAAATAACACCATTCCGGCGACAAAAGTCCGGCATGATGCAGCGGGTCGATAATCAAAGGTTCCGCGGCGGGTGGACCGGATGCGAATAATTGGGTTCCCGCACCGAAACGAGAGGGCGAATAGCTGCGTTTCCGCAAGAGCGGCCAGCCCGGAACCACCCCCGGTGGGAGGACTTGCGGCCACACAATAAAAAAGGCCCGTCGAGGGCTTCTGTTGGCGGTAACTACGATAAGGCCCCGCGCCAGCGGGCGGGCCGGACACCTCCCATCGGGAGGCCCGCAATTAGGGTAGTTACAGCCCTGACGGTGTGCCCGCGGCACCTCCCGGGCGTCCGACCCGAAACTGACTAAAAGATGTAAAAAAGGCCCCATGCGCGGCCTATTGTTGTTTGCCGGTAGTTGTCGGTCGCGCGTGACGCGGAATGTTGCGGCGAGCTGCCCTGAGGCAGTGGTTCTGTCATTC
>CANQXP010000102.1 GCA_947627885.1 uncultured Rikenella sp. | reverse complement strand
AAACCCCTTCTACTATATCGACTACTGCCTGGCCCAGACGGTGTCCCTCCAGTTCTGGGCCCTGCTCCAGAAGGACCGGAAGCTGGCCTGGGAGAGGTATATGGCCTACGCCCGTCAGGGCGGCAGCCGGGTCTTCACGGAGCTGCTGGCCAACGCCGGGCTGGACAGCCCCTTCGACGAAAAGTGCCTGCGGGGCGTCTGCGAGGCGGCCCGGGAGTGGCTGGAGGGATACGATCTTACTGGTGTCGAATGATAGTTGCGGAAATTGCCCAATGGGCGCAAAGCGTATATCGGCTTTTATAGGCAATGTGCCATAAATGGCCGGAAAGTGGTGATTTTCCACGAACTTCCCTTGACATTATTGTATTAAAGTAATAAAATACAGAAAATGTTTGTGGCGTGGAGAGATATGTCTTTGCGCTGTGGACAGAGAAAGGGGCAGCCCCTTTCCGTCTGCATCCGCGGGATGCAGACGATATGGATTGTGGACTTGGGCGGGCGCGCCCTGTTCATAAAAGTGTATTGTATGACGAAGGAGGTCAAACAATGAACAACGCAAAGAAACTCTTGGCGCTTGTCGTTGCCGTGGTCATGTGCCTGGCTCTGGCGGCGCCCGCTTTCGCGAGCGATGAGCCCATGGATTGGGAAGCCATCGACGCGATGGATTATGACGACGCTTCTGACGCCGTTTATGATCACAACCTGGGCGAGTTCAACGAGTACTATCAGACCGCTAAGGCGGAGCTGGACGACACCGATATGCGTCTGGCGCTGATGGCTATCGCTGAGGCCAAGCTCATGGAGTCCGGTGCTTTCATCCCCATCAATGGTGATGGCGGCGCTTATGCCATGGGTCGTGTCGTCCCCCGTTCTAGCACCACCACTTCCTGGGGCCTGGACGAGTATCGTTATGACACCACCATCGTGGCCAACGAGCTCATCAAGAGCGAGGACCGTACCGCTCTGGTCGACCTGTGGAGCAAGGCTGAGACTGCCGAGCAGTACATCGAGGACGCCAAGGCCTATCTGGCTGACAACGGCTACACTCTGAGCGATACCTACAACTACAACAACGCTACTTACGAGCCCGCTACCTGGGACGTCATCGCTACCTCCTACACCCAGGACTCTATCTTCGTGGCCCCCACCTATGTCGGCCTGCTGATGTATGACGCGAAGAACCAGCTCCAGCCCGCTCTGGCCGAGTCTCTTCCCGAGGTCAGCGAGGACGGCACCGAGTATACGTTCCATCTGCGTGAGGGCGTGCAGTGGGTCGACCAGCAGGGCCGTGAGATCGGCGAGGTCACCGCTGACGACTGGGTAGCTTCCATGGAGCACCTGATCGACAACAACGACGCTCTGGGCTATCTGATGACCAGCACCGACGGCTGCGGCATCAAGAACTATGACGCGTATCTGGCCGGCGAGGTCACCGACTTCTCCGAGGTCGGCGTCGAGGCCGTTGACAAGTACACCCTGAAGTACACGCTGGAGAACAAGTTCCCCGCGTTCATCACCATGATGGGCTACGGCTGCTTTGCTCCTCTGAACCGTGACTTCTACACCGCGCAGGGCGGCACGTTCTCCGCTGAGGGCGACGAGTACACCTCCGGCAACTACGGCACCAGCCCCGAGACCATCGCTTACTGCGGCGCTTACCTGGTGACCAACTACACCGCGAAGAACATCTGCAGCTACACTGCCAACCCCGCTTACGTCTTTGCTGACTCTGTCAACACCCCCAATCTGAACCTGAAGTACAACGACGGCACCGATACCATGCGTGTCTACAACGACACCAAGAGCGGCGATTTCTCCGCTGGCGGCTTCAATGCCTCCGCGCTGGTGTCCGCTCGGGAAGAGGTCCCCGAGGGCGAGGAAGAGTCCTACTTCGATCTGTATCACTACACCACCACCAACTCCGCTACCACTTACTGCGGCTGGATGAACTTCAACCGTGGCATCTGGAACAACTACAACGACGAAACTCAGATGGTCTCCCCGACCACCGAGGAGGATCATGCCCGTACCCGCGAGGCTATGAACAACCAGCACTTCCGTCTGGCTCTGGCTTACGGTCTGGACCGCGCTGCTTACAACGCTGTCTCCGTGGGCGAGGAACTGAAGTATGCCTCCCTGAAGAACTCCTATGTCACCGGCACTTTCGCTTCCCTCGGCAGCGATGTGACCGTTGAGATCAACGGCGAAGAGAAGACCTATCCTGCCGGCACCTACTATGGCGCCATCATGCAGGATCAGCTCACCGCTGACGGCTATCCCATCACCGTGTGGGATCCCACCGCTGACGACGGCGTCGGCTCCGGCGACGGCTTCGACGGCTGGTACAACGTGGAGAATGCTCAGGCTGAGCTTGCCAAGGCTGTTGAGGAGCTGAGCGCTCTGGGCGTGGAAGTCTCCGCTGAGAACCCCATCTACATCGACTATCCGTACGCTGACTACCAGGATACTGCCAAGAACATGGCCAACGTTCTGAAGCAGTCCGTCGAGGAGTCCCTGGGCGGCGCTGTCATCGTGAACCTGATCCCGGCTCCCGATGCCCAGACCCGTCAGGCTGCTGACTACACTTTCGGCACTGGCGCCGAGGCCAACTTCGACATCTCCCTCGGTTCCGGCTGGGGCCCCGACTACGGCGATCCTCAGACTTTCCTGGATACCATCCAGCCCTATGGCTACATGACCAAGAACCTTGGCGTGTATTGATCTGATCACCGCAAACTGAATCACTAGTCTTCTGCAAGGGGGTGGGAGCTTCCCACCCCCTTGTCCAATAATGATTTATCGCTGGGCGAAAACAAATGTTTTCGCCGCCAAACGACACGTTTGGCGGCAAATGATCCTTGGATCATTTGCGCGATGCTCATTGCAATGAATATATGGCAAAACGCCTTGTAGCGTTTCGCCATCAGATAATCATTATAAACAAAGCATAGCGAGGGCAGAAAAATGGGCAAATACTTATTGAAAAGACTTCTGCACGGCATTTTTTCTGCGGTCTGCGTTGTGATCATCGTCATGATCTTGGTCTACTCTCTGCTCGACCGCTCTCTCATCCTCGCGGGCGACTCCGGCTACAGCCACACCACCAGCAACAGCCGGGAGCTCTATGTGCAGAGCCGGTATGAGGTCTTTGGATACGTTGACTATGTTCCGTACGCCGACTATCTTGCGGAGCTCGGCCGTAACGGTGAGATAGATGATGAGACCCGCAGCGCCGCTGCGGTGATCGGCCGGACGCCCGACAAGGACACCGAGACCGCCGCCGAGTATATCCAGAAGTTCACGGAGACCTATGAGTCCCAGGGCTACAAGGTCGTCCGTCTGGAAGCGGATACCAAGAGCAACGGCCAGGTCAAGGATGGTGGGCAGGCGGCCCTATACGCCACGCGCGACAAGCCGCTGATCGACCGCGTCATCAATTACTTTACCCGCATGTTCGTCATCGACAACATCCACTATGTTCCCGAGGAGAACGACATAGGGGACAGGGGCATCACTTTCACCTGGTATGACCCGGTGTACAATCCGCCGGGGTCCACGGAAAAGGTGTTTTCTCCCGCGATCATCGGCAACGGTACCCAGCACAAGTATCTGCTGTATTTCGACAACGAGTTTCCCTACATACACCAGACCATGTTCGGCCTGCGGCTGGGCGAGTCCTATACGGTCAACCGGGGCGTGGACGTGTTCGCGACCATGACCGAGACCCAGGGCTCCTATATACTGCAGCCCATGACGTTCCCCACGGGCCTTTCAGAGAACAGCGCCGACGATCTGCACACCGCGACCTATTCCGCCGGCTCGCTGCAGGCGAATAAGGCTTTCGCCGCTCGGTTCGAGGACGACTACACCAACGTCAGCACCCACAAAATGGGCATGAGCCGGCTGGGCTATTCTTTCGTCATCGGTATCATTTCCGTCATCATGGCCTATGTTCTGGGCCTGCCCATCGGTCTGGCGATGGCGCTGCGGAAAGACAAGCTCCTGGACAAGATCGGTACGGTCTATATCATGTTCATCATCGCCGTGCCCAGTCTGGCGTACATCTTCCTGTTCAAGGCAGTGGGCGGCAAGTCCGGCTTGCCGACGCTGTTTGACGTGGACTCCACCAACAAGCTGATGTATGTGCTGCCTGTGGTGTCCCTGGCGCTGCCCTCCATCGCCAACCTGATGAAATGGATGCGCCGGTACATGATCGACCAGATGAACTCCGACTATGTGAAGTTCGCCCGGTCCGGCGGTCTGAGCGAGGGCGAGATATTCACCAAGCATGTGTGGAAAAACGCCCTGATCCCCATCGTGCACGGCATCCCCGGCAGCGTGATCTTCGCCATGACCGGCGCGATCATCACCGAGCGCGTGTATGTGGTCCCCGGCGCCGGCAACCTGCTTACCCAGGCCATCAACCGGTACGATAACGGTGTTATCGTGGGCGTGACCCTGTTCTACGCGGTGCTGAGCGTGGTGTCCCTCATCCTGGGCGACCTGCTGATGGCGACCGTTGACCCGCGTATTTCCTTTACGACGAAAGAGAGGTGAGCGATATGGATGAAAAGATCAAGGCTTTGGGCCTTTCCGATGAGGAGCTGTTCTCCCATATCGACCACAGCCAGGCGGAATCGGAGAAGATCACCGCGCCGCGCTATTCCTACTGGAAGAGCGTGTTCCGCGTGTTCTTCCGCAATAAGCTGAACATCATCATCCTGTCCCTGCTGGTCATTATGATCCTGTTCGCTTACATCTATCCCTCGCTCATCGACTACGACCCCTTTGCCAACCTGCGCGACCCCAACTCCAAGCACCTGTCCCCGGCAGCGGCCATGAGCTACTTCGGCGGCAGCATCCACTGGATCCTGGGCGCC
>CANQXP010000101.1 GCA_947627885.1 uncultured Rikenella sp. | reverse complement strand
AAAAACTTTGGAGGATGCTTGCGCATCCTAAATCTATCACAGCCTTAACTTTTGGGGTGCGGTGAACGGCGGCCATATGCTGTTACTAAATCAAGGCCGCCGCTCCCGCGCCCCAAAGAGGAGGACTTCGGCAGACTGAGGAGTAGCGCAGCTATCTGGAAGTTTCTTTGGTTCTTTCTTTTCAAAGAAAGAACGGTTGCCTGCGGGTAGAGATTAAACGAACGGTTATTTAATTGATTTTGTGATGCGCATGGCGCAGAAATGCGGGCCGCACATCGCGCAGAAATCCGCATTTTCCTTGACCATCTCGCGGTGCATGCGCCGCGCACGCTCCGGGTCCAGCGAGAGATTGAACTGATCCAGCCACCGAAAATCGTACCGCGCACGGCTCATCGCCAGGTCGCGCGCTATCGCCGCCGGATGCCCCTTGGCAATGTCCGCCGCGTGCGCCGCCAGCTTGTACGTCACCACCCCTTCCCGCACATCGTCCCGGTTCGGCAGCGCAAGATGCTCCTTCGTCGTGACATAGCACAGCATCGCCGTCCCGAACCAGCCGATCATCGCCCCACCGATCGCCGAGGTGATATGGTCGTAGCCCGCCCCGATGTCCGATACCAGCGGCCCCAGCGTGTAGAACGGCGCACCGTGGCACCACTCAGTCTGCTTGTCCATGTTCTCGCGGATCAGGTTCATCGGCACATGGCCCGGCCCCTCGATAATCACCTGAACATCATGCTCCCACGCCCGTGCGCACAGCTCGCCCAGCGTCTTGAGCTCCCCGAACTGCGCCGCGTCGTTCGCATCCGCTATGCTGCCCGGCCGCAGCCCGTCGCCCAACGAGAGCGCCACGTCGTAACGCGCCATAATTTCGCAGATCTCGTCGAAATGCTCGTAGAGGAAACTCTCCCGGTCGTGGTGCGCCATCCACTTGGCCATAATGGAGCCTCCCCGCGAGACGATCCCCGTCACCCGTTTCCGGGCCAACGGCACATGCTCCTTGAGTAAGCCCGCGTGGATCGTGAAGTAGTCCACCCCCTGTTCGCACTGCTCGATGAGCGTGTCGCGATACGCTTCCCAGGTCATATCCTCGACCACCCCCGCGACCTTCTCCAACGCCTGGTACATCGGCACCGTGCCGATCGGCACCGGCACATTGCGCAGGATCGCCTCCCGCGTTTGATGGATATTCTTGCCCGTGGAGAGATCCATCACCGTGTCCGCCCCCCACTTGATCGCCCAGAGCGCCTTCTCGACCTCCTCCGCAATCGACGACCCCAGCGCCGAGTTCCCGATATTGGCGTTGATCTTCACCAGATACTCCGAGCCGATCACCATCGGTTCCGTCTCCGGATGCTTCCTGTTGGCCGGCAGGATCGCCCGTCCTTCCGCAATCGAGCGCCGTACCTGCTCCGCCGTAATATACCCCTTCTCCCCCGGCGCAATCCCCGCATTTTCGCGGATCGCCGCATACTCCATCTCCGGCGTGACGATCCCCCGCCGGGCATACCACATCTGGGTATGGAACTCCCCTTCGGGCAAAGCAGCAGCACGTGCTGCGATCCACTCCTCCCGCAATTTAGGCACCCCGCGCTCCGTATCGGCTTCGTAGCCCGGCTCGGTATAAGGCCCCGTGGTATCGTACAGCGTTACGCTCCCGCCGTCGGTCAGGTTGACCCGCCGCATCCCCACGCGCACGTCAGGATGCAGCTCGCCGTTCACATAGACCTTCTCCGAAGCGTTCTGCGGGTCGTGAAAAAGTTCTCTATACATCGTCTTTATTTGTTTCGTTTCATCAATGAATAAGCATACCCTTCCAGCACCGCCAGCCGCCCGGCATCGGGATGCGCCTCGCGCAGCGCCGCAAGCGCCTCCTCGAAATACTCCGCGATGGCCTGCTCCGCCGCTTCGCGCACCCCCAACTCATCGTAAATGCCCCGCACCCGCGGCAGTTTCTCCGTTATCTCCCCCGGCGCGAGAATAGCCCGCCGCTGCTCCGCCGAGGCCCGCTCCATCGCCGCGATATGCAGGAAAGTCTTCTTCCCCACGGCAATATCCCCTCCTATGGTCTTCCCGAACGTCCGCGCGTCGCCATACGTGTCCAGCAGGTCGTCCTGTATCTGGAACGCCAGTCCGAGATTGACCCCGAACTCATACACCGCCCGCCGCTCCGCAGCGGAAGCGCCGCCCACGACAGCCCCCATCTCCAACGCCGCCGCCAGCAGCACCGAGGTCTTGAGCCGGATCATCCCGATATACTCTTCCCGCGTGACAAGGCGGTCGCAGGCCTCGAAATCCATGTCGTACTGCTGCCCCTGGCACACCTCCATCGCCGCCCGGTTGAACACCGCCAGCAATTCGGTCAGCTTTTCAGTCCCGTAGCTGGCCGATCCCGCGTGCAGGATCTGATAGGCGAGAATCAGCATCGCATCCCCGGACAGTATCGCACCGCTCTCGCTCCATTTCAGGTGCACCGTGGGCCGCCCGCGACGAATCGGGGCCTTGTCCATAATATCGTCGTGCAGCAGGGTGAAATTGTGGAACACCTCCACCGCCACCGCCGCCGGGAGCGCCGCTTCCGGGTCGCCGGCATAGAGGTCGGCCCCCATCAGGCACAGCAAGGGCCTGATCCGCTTGCCCCCGTCTTCCAGGATATAGCGGATCGGGGCGTAGAGCCCGCGGGGTTCGGTGTTTTCGAGGGGAAGCCGCCCGATCTCGCTTTCCACGAGCCGGAGCAGGGCGTCGGTCTGCATCATCTGATCGTACTCTTGTGCGGTTTATCGTCCCACGAAGATACGACAATTTTCCGATCGGGCTTCCCGCCGGGCGGCATAAAGCAAGCGGGGCCGGCTTTCCGAAGAAAACCGGCCCCGCCAATGCAGAGACGCACCGAAAGACTTCCCCCTTTCCGGAATGCCGCCTGAACCCGAAACATAAAACTAATACCCGCCGCCGGTCATTTTGAGCCATTGATTAAAGACACCTTCGATCTCGTCATCGGTAGCCGAAGCGGAAAGGTTCCCCAGCGCATTGCAGATATATTGCAACGCTTGGATACAAGGAGTCATATTATAGTTATAAGGTGTTACATTACTACCATCCACGATGCTCCACTTGTTAGCATAGGAGTAATAACTGAACATATCGATGCGCGTCTGCACTTCCACATAAGTGTCAGCTACCGGATGCAGGGCGTACCCCAAACTATAATAGGAACCGGAGCTGAGAAAATCCCTTGCCCAGATTAGGAAATGCCTGCGCATCGTAACCAACGCCGCACGGTGAACATCCTCGTCCCCTGTAATATAAAGCCCGTGCATATAATCGCATCCTTCGCTTTGGTAATTGACGTCGATAGCGCAACTCCCGCCAACCACCTCACTCAAATGTTCATTTCCCAGAGAGGAACGCAAAGCGGCGGTAAACATCTCCTCTTGCACGACGTAGGGCGGTGTAGGCCCTATGTTCGGGCCGGCGGCCCCCGTCAAATGGGCACAGAGATACATGTTGCATATTCTACAGAATTTCGGCATTTCCACCTTTTTCCCGCAATGAGAGCACTCCTCTGTTCCTACAGCTAATCTTTGCCCGCAACCATTGCAACGCAGGCATTCACATTTGGAGTTGAAAGGGAATACATCATTTACATATTTATTACACTGTGGACAATGTTTTGTTACATCATGTTTTGCCGGGCAATCTTTCTCCTTACAATAAAAACACAATTCCGGAAACGCTTTCGTTTCAATCGAATTTCCAGCAATCCCGTTTTCAGATGGATAGAGAATGGCATTATCCACGACCTCCAGTATCTCCGGCTCGTTGTCTCCATTCGGCTCAACACTCTTGGTCTTGGTTCCGTTCTCGTATTTAGCGACACGGATTAGTTTTCCCGTCAGGTCATGCCACGACACGAAACCCGTAAAGCCTGCCAACCCCGTGGCCGAGGAAAACCCATTGAGATCTGCCGTGCAATCCGGTTCAGGAACAATGGTCGCGACCAAGGATTGTTGCGTCCCGTCAGGCGCGGTGTAAACCGAGAGTTTTTGAACGGTCTGAACGGAAATGTTGTCATAGTCGCACGCCTCTCCATCTCCATGATGATGGAACCCGCCCCGAACGGCGGTATAGGTAATGGTAGCTTCAACAGGAACATCCACCCAGGAAGCGGTACCATCCGACAAAACGGTGGCGGCAGCCTGATCCCAAAGCGGGTTCATCTCGCCCGGCAGGGGCTTAATAGCAATGCTTTGGCCTTCGACGGTCTTACTCAAAGGAGTTGCTGTGCTTTCATAGAAGGAGCGAGCCTGTGCGACGGCTCCTTTTGCCTGTGGGCCTGTGTCACCATCGGCGAACGGCTCTTTGGTACAAGACCATCCGACGGCAGCCAGTACAACCAGACCCGCGCATATCGCGCGGGTGCCGGAGTTCGTTAAACTTTTCATGGGTTTGGAGTTTGGGTGAATAAATAGAGGGATATTTATGGTGTGTTCCCTTATTCCTTGATAAAAGCCAGATAGTACCACACGCGGGTTGGAGGCATCTTTTGATATTTTTCTTTCATCATGCCCGGATAAGCGGCAACCCACATCTCTTGATTTCGAGCCCGTTCCTCAAGACTTTCATTGACCGGTATACCTCCCCTATAAGTTAAAGGATCAAAAGACAATACGGGAAAATCCTCTTCCGGACGAGCCTTGTTGATCGTATCCAGTACACATTGGTACTCCATCGGGAAAGTCAGAAGTAATGAGGTATCTTTACCCGTCATTCCGGCGAGTAATCCTTTATCGACTTTCATCTCCTTTGTAGCCGCGATAAACGCCGGAGCCACATATCCCGCAATATGGTTGGCATGGACTTTCGTGAGCTTTTCTTTCACTTT
>CANQXP010000100.1 GCA_947627885.1 uncultured Rikenella sp. | reverse complement strand
CGCAGGCTCCGGGATCGGAAAGACGATTAACCGTAGGGTGAATTCTAAACTGCTCAGGCCAGGCAGAATACTTCGGACGCAGCCGGTGGAGGAACGCTTTGCGGGCCTCCGCGGGGGGAAGCTGCGGCCCGCACGGCTCGCTACGCCCGCCGCCGAAACGGGTCGTAACGGCCCGGAAAGTCCTAACGGGGCCGCTTTTTTCAACCGAGCAACGTTTCGAGGCCGGTACAGAATAACCCTATGTTTATTTACGATTTGCTGAAAATACGTATATTCGTGCTTTCAAAATATTCAGGAAAATGGACGGTAAAAAAAGAGGATTTACGGCCGGGGTGCTCGCCACGGAGTGCGCCAAAGCCGATCCGCACGGGGCGCTGAGCGTGCCGGTGTACCAGAATGCGGCTTTCGAGTTCCCGACAGCGGAGGCGATGGAGCTGGCTTTCACGGGACGCACGGCGGATCATGCCTACTCGCGCATCACCAATCCCACGGTCGAGCATTTCGAACGGCGCGTGCGGGAGGCCACGGGCGCCCTGAGCGTCACGGCGCTCAATTCGGGGATGGCGGCCATTACCAATATGTTCTTCACTTTGGCGCGTGCGGGGGCCAATGTGGTCACCTCGCCGCACCTGTTCGGCAATACATACTCGCTGCTGAAATCGACGCTGGCCGATTTCGGGGTCGAAACCCGCTTCGCGGAGATGACCGATCCGGCATCCGTGGCAACAAAGATCGACCGGAATACCTGCGCGGTGTTCCTCGAAATTATCACCAACCCCCAGATGGAGGTGGCCGACCTGACGGCCCTTTCGGCGGTGTGCCGGGCTAAGGGGGTGCCGCTCGTCGCGGATACGACGGTCATTCCGTTCCCCGTGTTCCGCGCGGCGGATAACGGGGTGGACATCGAGGTCGTCTCCAGCACGAAATACCTTTCGGGCGGGGCGACGGGCCTTGGGGGGCTGGTCGTCGATTACGGGACATTCGACTGGAGCCGCTCGCCGAAGCTGTCGGCGGCGGCGAAGGCATACGGAATCGACCCTCGCGAGGCGTTCACGGCCAAGCTGAAGCGGGAGATACACCGCAACCTGGGGGCCTATATGACGCCGCAGGCGGCTTATCAGCAGTCGCTGGGGCTGGAAACGCTGGAGGTGCGTTATGCACGGGCTTCACAGACGGCGCTGGCGGTGGCGCGGGGGCTGGAAGGGGTGCCGGGCGTGGTGTCGGTGAACTATCCGGGTTTGCCGTCGAACCGGTTCCACGGGGTGGCGGTGCGGCAGTATGGCGAGGCGCCGGGGGCGATGCTGACGTTCGACCTGGCTTCGCAAGAGGCGTGCTACGGGTTTATGAACCGCCTGCGGCTTGTGTGCCGGGCGACGAACCTGTTCGACAACAAGTCGCTGGCGATCCATCCGTGGAGCACGATCTTCGGGACGTTCCCGGAGGCGGTGCGGAGCTCGATGGGGCTCTCGCCGTGCACGATCCGGCTGTCGGTGGGGCTGGAGGATGCGTCGGATGTGCTTTCGGATATTGTCCAGGCATTGGGATAGCGTTGTTTTTCAGTCTGTTTGCGGGGCGGGACGGAAAATTTTATGCAAAATTGCGGGACGGGGGTTGCGGGTTTTGATTTTTTATCTACCTTTGCACTCGTTAATCCGGCACCGCAGGATTAGCGCTCGAAAGGTTTGCTGTTGTAGCTCAGTGGTAGAGCACTTCCTTGGTAAGGAAGAGGTCACGAGTTCAATCCTCGTCAACAGCTCAATTTATTGCGGAAATAGCTCAGTTGGTAGAGCACAACCTTGCCAAGGTTGGGGTCGCGAGTTCGAGTCTCGTTTTCCGCTCACCGAAAGCCTCTATTCAGAGGCTTTTTTTATGCCTTTGTCCGACATACCAGTAGTATAGCTGTTCGTTTTGCGAATCCCGGCAAACGGACGGTACACCTCTTCGCGGTAAAGTGTAATTTTTCTTGTCAGTTGCATTTTCGGCACAAAAAAGCTACCTTTAACCATCGTCTGTTCGCATATCGGAACGACAAATCGTTCCAAATACCTGTTTATATGACAAAAAAGTTTACCTGGTTCGCCATTCTTTTCACCGGACTGCTCCTGTCGGGTTGCAGCAAAGACAAAACGCCCCCGGAGGTGATCGAAAGTACGGTCCAAAATTCGGGAATGGACGACAAGGTCAAAGTCGAGACGAATGCAAAGGGTACCAGCCTGACCTATAAAAGTTGGGTTGCGGTGGATCAGGTGTTCGCCACCCGCACGGCTCCCGCCGGGGAGGAGTCCGTGGTGGAGACCCGCGCGGCGGGGAAGGGAACCGAAATCTCCGTCCTGCTGACCAACCGCCTGAAACACTCGGTGGATACGGCCAGCGTGGAGCACTATAAGCTGGCGCAGGAGCCGGCCGTTACCCTGGAGCGAAGAATCGGCGAAACGTATGCGGAGGGGTACTATATCACGGTCGTGGACTCGATTCTGGAGTACCGGATCGACTACGGCTGCTTTACGGAGAAGTTCGAGATGAGCTACCAGGTGGCTTTCTATAATGACGGGGTGACGCGTTTCAAGCTGCCGCACAAGTCGTACGATAATTTCAGCGCCGAGCCGTACCAGCTGACCGCCATGGATTCGAAAATGGGCGAGGGAGGCGAGAAGAGCGGGGAGTACAGCGATTGCGCTTATGCCTGGAAACGGTTCGACCAGACGCTGAAGGTCGATTTCGGCGGCAGCGAGTATGCGGCGACGGCGCGGACTTTCCTGAGGCGCATGATCGCCAGCGACGGCAGCCCTTATGTGGTGCGCAGCGAGGTGCTGGCCTCGGAGCTTCAGCCGGAGAATGATCCGAATGATGCGCCGTTCGGAGCGCATTTCATTTCGAAGCTGAAAGTCCGCCAGCGCTGGTCGGACGGCCGGGATGCGGAGGAGGAGTACACGGTGCGGCTCTTCTGCGAGATTAACGCTGAAATAAGCCCGGAGGTGACGGTGCGGGGCGATCCGGCGGAGGCGACGCTCCAGCACAAGGAGGTGAATATGAAGGATGAGAACGATCCGTGGATGATTCCTAACCATCCGGAGTTCGGAAAAACGACGTGCGATGTGATGGGTGAGTTGTACCTGGGGTATCCGGCGTGGGGCGTCGTTTTCCGGTTGTACCAGACTTACGCGTTCTATGACGACGGGGTGACGTATGCGCTGTTCCCGGGGCCGGAATTCACGGCCGACGGGGTGACGGTGGTGTCGGATAACCTGGTGGCGATGCCGAACGAGGGCGAGGGCTGGTACGAGCAGACGGTGAAGGTGCGGGCGGCGGTCAGCGGGGCGACGGTCGAAACGGAGAAGATGATGACCATACATTTCAATTAGGTCTCCTTACGCAGGTTTCCGGGCGCCTGATCGCCCGGCGGCTATGTATATGCGGCCCCGGCCGCCCGAAAAGGGCGGCCGGGGCTTTTTTGCACTCGTTTCGGGGCGGCGGGTGGCTGGGGGCATCATCTTTGCTATGTTTTCCGGAAGTCATTGTTATTAAATAAACTATCGGTATGAAAGCTATGGTATTGAAATGGTTCGGCGAAAACGGGAGTTTCGCCGCGGAACCGGTGCCGGACCCGCAGCCGGGGCCGGGCGAGGTACTGGTTCGCATCCGGGGGATCGGGATCGACCGCATAGACCTCAAAACGCGGGAGGGGGGCGGCCTAGCCCAGATCGTGGCCCATGAGAACCCGATGATCCTGGGCTGGGATCTCGCGGGGGTGGTGGTCAAGGCGGGGGAGGGGGTGACGGAGTTCGGCGCGGGGGACGAGGTGTTCGGGACGGTCAATTTTCCGGGGCCGGGCAGCACGTATGCGGAACTGGCGGCGGCTCCGGCGGACCAGCTGGCCCGCAAACCAGCGAATATCCCGTTCGCCGAGGCGGCGGCCGCGACGCAGTCGCCGCTGACGGCCTGGCAGGCGCTGGTCGACACGGGGCGTATCGCCCGAGGACAGAAGGTGCTGATCCACGGCGGAGCGGGGGGCGTGGGCAATTATGCGGTGCAGATCGCGCATCATCTGGGGTGCCATGTGATCGCCACGGCTTCGGGGGAGGATGCGGATTTCGTGCGGGGACTGGGGGCGGACGAGGTGATCGATTACAAGACGCAGCGGTTCGAGGAGCTGGTGCGGGACGCCGATTTTATCCTGGACACGGTGGGGGGCGAGAATTTCGTCCGCTCGCTGAAGGCGCTCCGGCAGGGCGGCGTGATCGTGCTGCTGCCGACGGACAAGAAGGGGGAGGCGGACAGGGCGGCGGCGGAAAACCATGTGGAGCATTATTTCCACATCGCGATGCATTCCAGCGGGGAGGATATGCGGCGGATTGCGCAAATGCTGGCGGACGGGAGTCTGAGGGTGCATGTGGACCGCACGTTCCCGTTCGAGGAGATTCCCCGGGCGCATGAGTGGCTGCAAAATGGCAAGGTTCGAGGCAAGGTGGCGATCGTATTATAATTGCGGTGGCTGAGGTTTCTTGCAGCTTACGGTTCGGGCGGCGGTGGCGGGGCCGTGAGGGGGGCGGTGGTGCTGTAAGCGAGTAGCTGGGTTTCTGCGTGAGAGGGTCAGGCCACAGCCACCGCCAGCGAAGACTGCGTTAGCAGGTCTTCGCTGGCGGTGACGGAAAAAAGGCCCCGGCAGGGTCGGGGGTGCCCGAAGCTGCGGTAAGACGGTGAGCGAAAAGCGCGACCTGGACGGGTCGCCGGCCTTGCGCGCTGGCGCTTAAGGGTAGTTACAGCTCTATCTGCGTGCCCGCAGGCATCGCCGGCCGAAGAAGACAGCGCGGAAAGCTATAAAGTCCCCGCGTTAGCGGTGGGCCGCCCCGTGGGGGTCGTGGGCGCGACGAAAACGAGCAAACGAAAAGCGCAATTCGTCAAAGTCGCCGGGCCGCCGTCAAGCGGCTTCGGCGCTTCGCCCCCATGCGGCGGCCCGAAAGAGCGAACAGCTTGTGCTCGAAACAAGTAATGAACAGTAGAGTTTCCGCGTCAGCGGATCAGG
>CANQXP010000099.1 GCA_947627885.1 uncultured Rikenella sp. | reverse complement strand
GATACCGGGGAGCCCAAAACTTTCTGCGTGTTGATGCTCTTGATACGCAGCGGGGTCAGAGAGGTCGAGAAGTTCACGAAGTTCACGGCGGCGATGCCGATCACCAGCAAGGCGATGGCCAGAAGAATATCGGTCGTCGCCCGTTTGCCGTGCTCGGTCATCGAATCGCCCAGACCCGGCCGCTGATCGTAATATACGTCCGACAAGAGGCTAATCCCGGCTTTCGGGTTGGCAGACCATTGCATCTTGGAGCCGAGGTCGAAGCGGCTCCAGTCCGCTTCCACCTGTTTCGGATCGGCCCCCTTGTGGAGCAAAACGAACATCTGGTAGTTGCACGATCCCCACGCGCCTTCGTTCTGTTTGTCCGTCAAAGGCAGGTAGAGGGTATTCTTGAATTGCGAGTTAGCCGGGAAGTCGCGGAAAACGCCCCCTACCTCGTAATCGGTTCCGTTCACAGTCACTTTACGCCCTAACACGCCGGTTTGCTGCCCGAAAAAAGTCCGGGCCAGCGAAGCCGGAAGCAGCGCCTTGGTCGGCTCTTTCAGGGCATCGGCCTCCCCTTCGATCATCGGCAGGGAGAAGATCTTCCCGAACGAGGCTTCGGCCTGCGGCACCGGCTGCACGAAACCGGTTTTGGCCCCGTTCCGCTCCACCGTGACATAAGACTCGATAAAGGGGGGCCGGATCAGCACATAGTCCTCGATGGCGGCCGACATAGACCCGAACTCCGAGCCCATCGGCCGGGGCACGATAGTCAGCACGCCCTCGGTGACATTCAGCTCAGCCCGGTAGATGCGGTCGGCATTCGGGTGGAACTTATCATACGAGAATTCATACCTGACCTGCATCAGGATCAGGACGAAGGCGGCGAACGCCACCGAAAGCCCCAGGATATTGAGCGCCGATGCCATCTTGAACCGGCGCAGGGTATTCATAAAATTGCGGAAAATCGTTTTCATTTCTGTAAATCCGTATCAAAAAAGGCGTAAAAAAAGTGACAGGGGAAGCCATACCGTCAAACTCCCCTGTCACCTTCAAGACGCATCCGCTTTCCGAATCGGATGCGTCCGGTACTGGTTTTAACAGCACGTTAAAGTATGTCAGGCACCCGGTGCCGCCGTCTATTTCAGCAACAACACCTCGTTGTCCCCATACGTTTCGTAGCTCGAAACGATCACCTTCTCGCCGTCGTCCAGCCCCTCCAGCACCTCGTAGTACTGCGGGTTCTGGCGCCCGATCTTCACCGGACGGCGGTAAGCCTTGTCGCCGTCAGGCGACACCACGAATATCCAGCTGCCCCCGGTGGTCTGGTAGAACGCGCCGCGCGGGATGATGATCGCCTCGGTGGGCTGCCCCAGCTCCAGGTTGATATAGTAGGTCTGCCCGGAGCGGATATTTTCGGGACGGTCGCCTGTCAGGTAGCACCACGTGCGGAACTGGCCGTTGCGCACCTCCGGGAAGACGGTCTTGACCACCAGCCCGAACTTGCCGCCCTGGCGCTCGAAAGTCCCCTCGAGGCCCGGTTTCACGCGGTCGATATAGTGCTCGTCGATCATCGCCTCGATCTTGTAGTCGCTCAGGTCATTGATCTGCCCCACCTTGGTGCCCGCCGTCACATACTGGCCCAGCACCACGTCCAGCAGCCCCAGCTCGCCGTCGATATTGGCCTTCACGTTCAGGTTATCGACCCGCTGGCGGATCAGCTCCATGTTCTTCTTCATGCTTTCGAGGCTGATCTCCATGTTGACCACCTGGAGGCTCCGGAACAGCGAGTCCTGCTCCTGGCGCTCGTACACCAGCGTTTTCTGCTTGATGGCCAGCTCGTAATCCTCCTTGGCCTGCTGGTACTCCTCGTCGGAGATCAGGTTCTCCTTGTGGAGCGCCTCGTACTGTTCGAACTTCCGTTTCTTACGCGTCACCTCCATCTCCAGTTGGAGCCGCTCCTTTTGCAGGTTCAGCTTCTCCTGCTCCATGCTCACGCGGGTGTTGCGCAGCAGGTTCTCCTTCTCGGCCAGGTCGGCCTCGCTGGTCAGGATCTGCATGTTCAGCTGCGGGTTGGTCAGCTTGACGATCACGTCGCCCTCTTTGACCAGCGCCCCCTCCTCGACCACCTTCACGTCCACGTTGCCGCTTTCGAGCGGGCTGACCTGCACCGTGGTGATCGGCAGCACATTCCCGTTGACCCGCACATAGTCGTTGAACTGCCCCTTGCGGGCCGTCTCGATCGTCACCGTGCGGCTATCCACTTTCAGCGACGAGCTGTGGTCGCCGAAGATCAGCCAGATCAGGATCAGCAGCAACGCAACGCCGCCGGCCACATAAGGGATATGTTTTTTCTTCAGCCCTTTTTTCTTTTCTAAAACTCTGTCCATGGTTGTTTATGCTAAATTTTTCGTTTTTATTTCACGATTCTGTCCTTATCCGGTGCCATCGCCGTGCCACACAATTCAAATCATTGAATCACAATACGATACACTTCAACCTCCTCACCCGGATCGTCTATTTCTTTGACACTGCGCGTCTAATATTTGGACACGCGCACGGATGGCCCGCGCTATTCGCTGAGCAGCGGAATGCCCTTGTAGTAATCCACCAGCTTGCGTTTGGCCTGCCAGGTCAGCTCGGCGCTGAGCAGCGTCGCCCGCGCTTCGAGCAGCTGGTTGGAGGTCGTTTGCAAGTCGAGCGCGCTGAGCAGACCCTCCTGGTACTTGCGCTGCGCCACCTTGTAGGCCAACAGCCGGGCATGCACCTGCTTTTCCGCCTGCAACCTTTCGGAATAGGCCCCGTTCAGGTCCAGCACCGCCTGCTCCACCTCGATCGCCACCTTGCGCTGCGTCTCGATATGGGTCTGCTCAGTGCTTCGCAGGTCGTTGCGTTTGCGGACGATATTGGTCTGGCGGCTCCATCCGCCGAAGATCGGCACGCTGAGATTCGCCGACAGCGATTTGGAGATATTGTCCTTGAACTGCTTCGAGAAATCGGTGGCGCTCTGCTTCAGGTTCTTGTAGTAACTCGTCCCGATGCCCGCCGAAGCCGACAGGGAGGGGAACAGCCGCGCCTTGGCCGTCGACAGGTCGAGCTTGGCGATCCGCACGTCCATCATCGACATCCGGGTGTCCGGCAACGTCGCCATCGCCACATCGACCACCTCCGACACCTCGGCCGTTTCGACCGCCGGCACGGCGAACCGCTGGGCCGTGTCGATCTTCAACGAAGCCTCCGGCGGATAGTTCATCACCTCTTTCAGCTTGAGCTCCATCGTCTTCACGTTATTTTGCACCTTGGTCAGGTTATACTCGTCGGCCGCCAGCGTCGCCTCCAGCTGGGCCACGTCCGCCGCCCCTTTCAGCCCCAGGGTCATCATCCGGCGTCCCTGACGCAGGTTCTCCTGCGAGGCGTCCAGCTGCTCGCGCGCCAGAGTCAGCGTACCCAACGCATAGGTAAAGTTGAAATAAGCGTTCAGCGTCTCCAGCGAGATGTTGTCCTCCACCTGCTTCTGCGCCTCCTCGCCCCGGAGTTTCGAGATTTTGCTGGCGCGGGTGTTGTTGATCAGCTGCAGCCCGTTGAACACCGTGATCCCAGCGTTCAGCCCGTAGCTGTTGCTCAGGGTATTGACCGTCGTGTAGGTGTTGCTTCCGGGATCGACGTTACGCCCGAACCCGGCCGAAACCCCGACGCTCCCGCTCAGCGACGGCAGGTGCTGGAGGATCGCCTCATGGTACGAAGCCTTGAGGTTGGCGCTGGCCAGTTGCTGGCGCACCGCCCGCGGGCTGTTCTCGATGGCATAGCGCATGCACTCCTGTAAATTCCACATTCTTGCCGTGTCGGCCTCCTGCGCCCGCACCCCGAACACCGTCAGGCCGGCTATAAACGCGAATGTAATCACTCTTTTCATGTTCAGATCTTATTTCGTTCCGTGTAAGAAATCATGGTTTGCCTTCTTTCAGACCAACGGGTATGCCAAATCGCTAATTCATTGATACTATGCAGACTCCCATTTCAGCCCGATTCGGGAGATGTCTATTTTTTTGACACTCCTGTCTATTTTTTTGACAGCAAAGTTATATCTTTGCCAGACCTAACACCCGCCCCCGGGCCGAGACTATGAAAAAAGAAGGAACCATCGTCGTCGTGGACGACAACCGGAGCATGCTCACCGCCGTCGAAATCCTGCTGAACGGCATTTTCGAGAAAGTGGTGACCCTGGGCAGCCCCAACCGGCTGCTCACCACCCTGCGCGAGGTCAAGGCCGACGTGCTGCTGCTGGACATGAACTTCAGCTCCGACATCAACAGCGGCAACGAAGGGCTCTACTGGCTCTCGGAGGTCAAGAAGGCCGATCCCTCGATCGAGGTGGTCCTTTTCACCGCCTATGCCGACATCGACCTGGCGGTCAAGGCCATGCAGCGGGGCGCGACGGACTTCGTGGTCAAGCCGTGGAACAACGCCAAGCTGGTCGCCACGCTGCAGGCGGCGCTGGCCCTGCGCAAGTCGAGGTCGGAGGCCAAACAGCTGGGGGACATCAAGCGCTCCTTCTCGCCCGAAAGCTCTGAGAACGGCATGTTCTGGGGCACCTCGCCGCCATGCGGCGGCTGCGCGCCATCGTCGAAAAGGTGGCCGACACGGACGCCAACATCCTCATTACGGGCGAGAACGGGACGGGGAAAGAGATGCTGGCCCGCGAGATACACCGCCTGTCGGCCCGCAAGGACGAGCTGATCGTGACCGTGGACCTGGGGGCGATCCCGGAGACCCTGTTCGAAAGCGAGTTGTTCGGCCATATCAAAGGGGCGTTCACCGACGCCCGCACCGACCGGGCGGGCAAGTTCGAGGCGGCGTCCAACGGCACGCTGTTCCTCGACGAGATCGGGAACCTGCCCTACCACCAGCAGGCCAAACTGCTGACCGCCATCCAGAGCCGCAGCATCGTGCGCGTGGGGAGCAACACCCCCATTCCGGTCAATATCCGGCTCATTTCGGCCACCAACCGCGACCTGAACCAAATGGTGGCGGCGGGCGAGTTCCGCGAAGACCTGCTCTACCGCATCAACACCATCCACATCGAGATACCGCCGCTGGCCCAGCGCACCGAGGACATCGTGCCGCTGGCCCAGATATTCCTGAAACGCTACGCGGCGAAATACAACAAGACGTGCGCCGGCTTCGACGATTCCGCCCTTGAGAAGATGATCGGCCACAACTGGTCGGGGAACATCCGCGAATTGCAGCACACGGTCGAGAAAGCGGTCATCATGGCCGACGGGGAGCTGATCTCGGCCGACGAGCTGCTGATCTCACGCAGGGAAGGCAATGCCGGCACCCAGGCCATCGCCCCCTCAACCCTGGAGGAGATGGAGCGGTCGATGATCGCCAACGCCCTCCAGCGGCACGGCGGGAACCTCTCGGCGGTGGCGGCGCAGCTCGGCGTGACGCGCCAGACGCTCTACAACAAGATCAAGAAATACAACCTGTAACGCGCCTGGCGCCGTCCAACATTTTCCCCCGACATGCTCAACTTCCGGGTGACATTCAAGCTGCTGGCCATGCTGCTCCTGTTGGTGGCCAGCTCGGTAGCGACCCTGCTGCTCGTCCAGTATGAATACTACACCCTCGCCGTCTTCTCGGCCGTCATTCTGATCAGTTCGCTCACGAACATTATCCGCTTCAACAACCGGAACGCCCGCAAGCTGATGTTCATGTTCAGCTCCATCGAAAACGGCGACTACTCCTTCAAATTCACCGTCAG
>CANQXP010000098.1 GCA_947627885.1 uncultured Rikenella sp. | reverse complement strand
CCACCCCGTAACACGCCTCCAGATGGTTCGTGTGCCGCACCAGCGCCATGATCTCGAACCGCCAGTCGTGCAGCCCTAGCAGCGCCCCCAGCCCCACATCGTCGATCCCCGCCTCCATCGCCCTGTCCAGCGCCGTCAGCCGCCAGTCGTAGTCCGCCTTTTTACCCCCCAGATGATAATGCTTGTAAGCCTCCCGGTGGTACGTCTCCTGGAAGATCTGGTACGTCCCGATCCCCGCCTCGTGCACCGTGCGGAAGCCCTCCACCGTCAGCGGCGCCGCGTTGATATTGACCCGCCGGATCTCTCCCCCCGGCTCCGAGCGCACCCCGTAAGTGGTTCGTACCGTTCGCGCTATGAACTCCGGACTGTATAGCGGATGCTCGCCGTAGACCAATATCAAACGCTTGTGCCCCGCCTTCTCCAACGCCGTCACCTCCCGCACGATCTCTTCGTCCGACAGCGTCTTGCGCACCGTCTCGCGGCTGTCCGCCCGGAAACTGCAATAGGCGCAGCGGTTCGTACAGCTGTTGCCGATATAGAGCGGCGCGAAGAGCACGATCCGGTTGCCGTAGACCTCCCGCTTGAGCCTCGACGCCGCCTCCAGCACCAACTCCCTGTCCTGAGCCGAAGCGCCCAGCAGCACCGCCGCCTGGTGCAACGAGAGCCGTTCGCGGTCCATGGCCCGCGCGATCACCTTCCGCACCTCCTCCCGCGAAGGTTTACGGTGTTCCGCCAACAGCGACTCTATCTCCTTCTCGTCGATAAAAGGCTGTCCCGGACGGTCGGGGATACGGTAGGTTTGCGGTTTGAAAATCATGGCTGTAACGAAAAAGCGGAGGCCCCGGTGCCTGCCGCTTCGCAAAATTACACTATTTTTGCGTTTTTGTTACCGTAAGGTTAATATAGGGCGGTTGCACCAAAGTTCCCGTGGCTCCGGCTTGAACCGGATAAAAGCGGCAGACGCGGAAGCGGACGATAAGTCAGTTCCTGCGACAGCAAGCAGTCCGGAGCCAGCGGTGCCGCCGGGCACTCCGGCCGGGCTGGCGATGCGTAACATCGCAGGCTTTTAAACCCTACGGTTAAACAGCACGTTTTGTACGTCCCGCAGCCAGCGGAGGCGAAAACGAGCATCGCGAGTCTTTCAGCCCTCCGCCGGGGGTGGCTGCGGGCTGACCGCTAACGCGGAAACTTAATTTAATCCTACGGTTAAAAATTATTTTGCTGGCCCGGAACCAGTGGCGGGCAAGACCGAGCGCAGCGAGTGTTGCAGCCCTCCACCCGGAGTGGTTCCGGGCTGCCCGCTGGCGCGGAATTTATGTTGAAAACCGTACAAATAAAACCAACGAAAGAGCATATACATGAAAGAGCAGCGAGGAGCCTTCACCAGCAGTTTCGGAACCATGATGGCCGTGGTCGGGTCCGCCGTCGGATTGGGAAATATATGGCGTTTTCCCTACCTGGCCGGCGTCAACGGCGGCGCCGCCTTCCTGTTGTTGTACCTCTTTTTGATCCTCGTGGTCGGGTTGCCCCTGATCCTCTCCGAATTCATCATCGGGCGTGCCACCCACCGCGGCGCCGTCGGCTCCTTCAAACAGTTAGCCCCCCGCAGCAAATGGTACCTCGTCGGATATATGGGCGTCGTGGCCGGGTTCTGCATCCTCGGCTTCTACAGCGTCATCGCCGGGTGGAGCGTCCGCTTCCTGTACGATTCGATCATCAACGCCAACGCCGGGCAGAGCTACGACGAGATCGCCGCCGGGTTCAACGCCTTCAAGAACACCGGCTGGCAGCCCGTCCTGTTGAGCGCCGGGTTCCTGGGCCTGACCGCCTTCGTCGTCTTCAAAGGCGTGGAGAAAGGCGTCGAGCGGTGGAACAAGATCCTGATGCCCCTGTTGATCGGCATCCTGCTCGTGCTCTGCCTCAACTCCTTCACCCTCGACGGCTTCCGGGCCGGGATGAGCTTCCTGTTCAAGCCCGACTTCACGAAGATCACCGCCAACACCGTCTTAGATGCCCTCGGACAGGTATTCTTCACCCTCAGCCTCGGCATGGGCGTGATGATCACCTACAGCTCGTATGTGGTCAAGCCCGAGAACATGCTCCGTTCCAAAGGGATCGTCACCCTGATCGACACCTCCATCGCCGTCATCTCCGGCATCGCCATCTTCCCCGCTGTCTTCACCTTCGGCATCAGCCCCACCCAGGGGCCCGATCTGATATTTCTCACCCTGCCCAACGTCTTCGGCCGGATGGCCGGAGGCCAGTACGTCGGAATCCTCTTTTTCAGCCTCATCACCATCGCCGCCCTGACCTCCATGGTCTCCATCTTCGAGATGATGACCAACTACATGATGGAAGAGCTGAAAATGCGCCGGAAGCGAGCCGTGCTGTGGCTGTTCGGCACCCTGATCCTCGTCTCCGCCCTCTGCGCCCAGTCGCAGGTCGAAGGCTCGCGGCTGATGATCGGGAAATACAACATCTTCGACTTCCTCGACATGCTCTCGTCCAACTACCTGATGACCATCGGCGGCCTGTTTATTGTGATCTTCACCGGGTGGCACATCTCCGAGAAGCGCCTGCGCAAAGTTTTTACCACAGGCGGGGCATACAATAACCGGATATTCCCTATCTTTCGGTTCGTAGTGCGTTACGTGTCGCCCGTGGCCGTGGCCATCATCTTCCTGAGCAAGATCGGGCTGATCAAAGGGTAGGTTATCGTTTTCGGCTCGGCCGCGGGGTCGGGCGTCAGGCTTCGGAAAATTCAGCCCCGGCGATCGAATCCCCCGTTATCGGTCTTTACATATTCGCCCTGCGGCGGCGAATAACGAGCATCGCACGTTGCGCCCTCCCCTGTCGGGGCTTCGGCCTGACAGCTGACATAGGAACTTTTTCCGCTCGCTTGTAACCTTCCGGCCAGACAGCGGGCGCGCAAGCGTTGCTTGTTTTATTGGCTGTAATTACCCGGGGCGGCCCGCCGCTGGGCGCAGGGACCGGCGATCCCTGAAAGAATCGCGCTATTCAAGTTCGGCCTTGCGCCGCTCCCCCCGACGGCTGAAAGCCGTCCGGCGCAAAGGCCGCTACTGTCGCGGGAACCCAAACATTCGTTTCCTTGTTTCGGACAAAAGCTATTCGCTCTATTGGGTTCGGGCCGCGGTGCCGCGGGTATACAGTCTGGGTCGTAACTACCCCATCCGGGCCGCTCCGTCGCCCCCGGCAACCTCCGGTTGCCCGGAGCGGCCCGCCATTGACATGGGAACCCGACTGTTCGCTTTGTCAAAGGCGATCCTTACCGGATTGCGCTGCCCGCTCTGTCGAGTTTGAGCCGCGCCCTCCGGGCCAAGCGACGAAGGCGCTGACGGCGACCCAAAAACATAGCGCCAGCTCACCCCTGTCGCGGGAACTTTTAAGCCGGAGCCAGCGTGGACTGCTTGCAGGCCTACGCCGCCCGGGGTGGCTCCGGCCGCTAACGCACAGGCGTTGCCTGTTTTGCTGGCTGTAACTACCCGGTTCGGGCCGACGCCGAAGGCGTCCGGCGGCAAGACCGACATTGACACGAGAACAAAGATACTCGCTCTTTCGTCTTCGGGCGCCTCAGCCCCCCTCGGGGGCGCCCGGCGTTCCGTTCGGAACGCATGGTTTGTTCTTTCATTTTCGGGCCGCCGCCACCGGGCGAAGCGCCGAAGGCGCTTGGCGGCAGCCCGGCGACCCGGACGAGTCGCGCTTTTCGCCCAATGCATTACCGCGGCTTCGGGCGTAAGCCCGAAGCCGCAGCGGACCAGGAAAACCGGCCTTTTGCTCTCGGAGACTCGGCCTGCGCGCTTCGGGGGTGGCCGCTTTGCGGCCAGCGCGCATGGCCGGCGATCCCTTAAAGGATCGCACTATTCGCTCAAAGCCTTATTTCTGGGGAACGGCAAGCCGTTCCCCAGAAACCCGTACCCGCCTCACTGCGGCTCGAAGCTCGCGCTTCTCGCCGCCCCACAAATTAAACCGGATTATGCTCGAAAACTTCAGACAATACATCCGCAGCCGCCAGCTCATCGAACCCGGAGAGCGGATCCTCGTGGCCGTCAGCGGCGGCATCGACTCCATGACCCTGCTCGACCTGATGCGGCAAGTCTTCGGCGGACGCATCGCCGCCGCACACTGCAACTTCAGCCTGCGCGGGGCCGAGTCCGACGGCGACCAGCAACTCGTCGAAAACTATTGCCGGCAGCACGGCATCCCGTGCCACACCGTCCGCTTCGACACCGAAGCCGAGGCCCGCGGGCACGGCGAATCCATCCAGATGGCCGCCCGCCGGCTCCGCTACGACTGGTTCGAAAGCCTCTGCAACGAGCACCGGTACGACAAAATCGCCATCGCCCACCACGCCGACGACTCCGCCGAGACCTTCTTCATCAACCTGGTACGCGGCACCGGACTGCGCGGGCTCACCGGCATCGGCGACCGGCGCGGGCGCATCGTTCGGCCCCTGCTCTTCGCCCGGCGCGACGAGATCACCGCCTACGCCGCCCTGAACGGCATACCCTACCGCGAAGACTCCACCAACGCCACCCTCAAATACCTCCGCAACCGCCTGCGGCACGACATCCTCCCCCGGCTCGACAGCGCCTCCGGCAACCGCTTCGCCCGGACCATGGAAGAGAACCTGATGCGGCTGCAACGAGCCCAGCAATACATTGATTTACAGATAGAAAAACTACGTGGCGAAGCCCTGCGCGACCACAGCGTCGACCTCGCCGCCCTCGATCCCGAATGCCTCTCCTTCGAGCTGTACGAACTGCTCCGGCCCTACGGATTCGCACCCGAAACCGCCGAAGATATGGCCGGCGTGCTGCGCAATCGCGCCGCAGACAGCGACCTGACCGCCTCTGGCAAACGGTTCGACGCACCGGAATGGAGCGCCGCCATCGACCGGAGCCGCATACTGCTCGTCCCGCGTACCGTCGAGCCCTTCCGCGACGAGCGGATCACCGAGGACGATCCCCGCATCGAATGGCTGACCGTAAAAGAGCTGCCCGACAGCCTCGCCACCCCGCCGAACGTCGCCTACCTGACCGCCGACGCCCTCCGGTTCCCCCTGCTGTTGCGGCAGTGGCGCGAAGGCGACTGGTTCATCCCGCTGGGCATGGCCGGGCAGAAGAAAGTGAGCGACTTCCTGATCGACGCCAAGGTACCCGTCCCCGACAAAGCCCGCCAAGGCGTGCTGGTCTCCGGCGAGACCATCGTCTGGCTGGTCGGCCGCCGCATCGACGACCGCTATAAAGTGCGGCAGGACGCCCGGCGCATCGTCCGCATCACCTTGTAAGCCGTGTTCTGGTTTATCATTGCGGGCATACCCGTTGGCACGGTTATGCCGAGGCCATCATCGCCTCTTTCGGTGCGGTATCACACTTCCGGCCGGGCGCCAACGACACCGCCGGGCACTTCGGTCGAACTCTAACTTCCCAAGTTGCACTCCTTCATCCGGTGTAGCGCCGGGCAGATAGCTGGCACATGGTTTCGGCTATTCGTTTGTCCTCGGCCAGCAGCCGGCAGAGAGTCTGCCACTTGTTGCGGGCCTCCGCTATTGGCGAAGTAAACTCCCGGATCGAGTGCCGAGCGGCACCGGCCCGACCGCTGGCGCGGGAACCTGGCTATCCACGCTACCGAATTCGGGCCGTGCTTTTCGCTTTGCCGGTCTTGAACCGCGCCCTGCGGGCTCGCCTGCAACCGCACGGTCGGGCGGGCCTCCGCGGGGGAGACCCGCCATTGAAACGGAAACCCGGC
>CANQXP010000097.1 GCA_947627885.1 uncultured Rikenella sp. | reverse complement strand
CGGCATGATAATGATCCGCCCCGCGGCCCTTCTAACAAGCTCCGCAATAAGCCCGGCCCCCGCAGGAGCCGTAGCCTCCTGCCCGGAGGTCAGTATCCGGTCGAAACCCAGCGAAATAATCTGCTCCAGCGCCTCGAACGGGTCGCGGCAGACGTCGAATGCCCGGTGGAAGGTGGTCGAAAGCCCCCTTGCGGCCGTCATCAACTCCGCGTTCCGTTCCATGTCGATCGTCCCGTCCGCCCGGAGGCATCCGAAGACCACCCCGTCCGCCCCCGCCGCCTTCGCCGCTTCGATGTCGATCAGCATCGTCTGTATCTCCGCCGGGGTATAGAGGAAATCGCCGCCCCGGGGCCGGATAATCACGTTCAGTTGAATGCCGATCGCCCGGCGGGCCGTCACCATTTCGCCGTAGCTCGGCGTGGTTCCCCCTTCTGGGATCCCCGCACACAACTCCACCCGCGCAGCCCCGCCCCGCTCCGCCGCCACACAGCTCGCCGCCGAATTGGCGCACACTTCGATAACCGGTTTTACCATATATATGTCCCTTTAAATGTTTTCGTATTTCCTTTGGCATCGCGCACCGTCAGCACCACCTCGTGCTTCACGGGCGCCGTCCCGCGCACCGGCACATGCTCCATCGTCCGGCTCTTCGGATCCCACGCCAGCAGTTCCCACTTGCCGTCCACCGTCAGCGTATAACGCGCGATGCCAGACAGATCGTCCGTCACATGCCACCGCACCGTCTTTCCTGCCGGTATCCGCGCGCCGGAGGCGTACACCGGCCTGACCACCGGCGCCACGGTGTCCACCGCCACGGCAAAACAGCCGAGCCGTTTCACCTGCGCCGACACCCGCTGCGCAGCGGCATCCCAACCGCCTCCCACGCTGCCCGGTTTCCCGTTATCCCCGATGGTAACCAGCAACGCCTTACCCCGCAGGGATTCCGGCAATTTCGGCGCCGCGATGCTCACCGTCGCCGCCTTCTGCAACGGAATATCGGAAGAACCCGCGCGCACGACCGGCAGGCCCCCCACCGAATCCCGCGAAACCGGAATAAGCATCGACTCATACAACGCTCCGCCCGGAATCGCGACCTGCGCGCCGGGCAGGTCGAAAGTCCTCCCGTTCCACCACGACACAGGCTCCCCCGGCGGCACTTCCGCATCGGCTACCGGCCCGCGCTCGATCCGGAAACGGAGCCGGGTGCTGTTCCCCGCATCGTCCGTCACAATGGTCTCAATCCGACGCGGGCCGCCGTCAGCCACGGAGATCATCCCGTCGGCGGTTTTCCGCTCCGGCCCGTAAACCGCCAGCCGGTTATGCGGCGACACGCAGGCCCGCAGCACCGACGTCCGCCGCGCCCGGTGGTTCTCCGGATAATCCACGAACGTATTGACATAACCCGTCGTCGCAAAATCGAGCCGGTCGATGGCGAAGCTGAAATTGACCTTCCCGTCCACCCGCTGCCGGATCGCGTAAACCCCCATCGTATTGGATTTTCCGTCTTTATAGTCGATCACCTCGTAGGCCAGATAGCCCCGCCTGCCGAGCCGGAGCACCGAATCTTCCGGCACCGCCGTGCCGTCGGGCAGCATTCGCACCGCCACGCTCTGCCGCAGCGTCCGGAAAGGCACGCCCCTGGCCGAATCCACCTCGTAAAGCAAAATCCGGCTCACCACCGGAGGCACCCGGTCAGCGACCTGAAAAACTTTCTGGGCGATCAGGTTCCGCGGCCGTCCCTGCGCATCGCGGATCTCGAAATGGAGGTGCGGGCCGCCCGATGACCCCGTATTCCCAAGAAAAGCGATCCGCTCGCCCTTGGCCACCGGGAATTGCCCCTTCGCCGGATAGAGATCGACCCGGAACGACCGTTCGGCATACTGCTGCGCCCGCACCCACCGCGCGATCTGCGGCGCAAAAGCATTCAGGTGCCCGTACACCGAAGTCTCACCGTTCGGGTGCGTCACGTAAAGCACATTCCCATACCCCGTCGGCGACACTCCAACGCGCGACACATAACCGTCCGCCGTGGCATACACCGGACTCCCCACACCCTGCAACGCCCTGATATCCATTCCGGTATGGAAATGATCCGAGCGTATCTCGCCCACGTTCCCCGCCAACGTTATGGCGAATCCCACCGGCGAGCGGTAATACTCCGCCCCGTAAACACGTTCGGCCGCCTGTGTATGTCCGACCACACAAAAAGCGGCCGCAATAAAAAATATCTTTTTGAAAATCACCATCTCGTAAAATCCTCGCCCGGATCATACCCATCGGCCATGATCCGTTCCAGTATCTCCTGTATTTCCGAATAGTCGTAGCCCCGTCCCATCGCCCAACGGATCAGTTTCGTCCGCAAGTCATACGCCCCCTTGGCCTTGTCCCGTTCCCGCAAAAAACGCCGGTAGAGCATCGTCTCCAGCTTGTCCGCCTGCTGTTCCGGCTCGATCTGCTTCAACGCCTCCCCGATAATCTCCTTCGGTATCCCTTTCGCCTTCAGCCCCAGTTCGATCTTGCGCCGTCCCCAGCCCGAACAGTTCATCTTCTCCCGCACATAAGCCCGCGCGTACCGCTCCTCGTCCACGAACTTCTCCTTTACCAGCCGGGCGATGATCGGGTCGTAGTCCTCCTTGTTCATCCGCCACCGGTAGAGCGACCGTTTGATGTCGCTGATGCACCGCTCGCTCTTGGCGCAGGTCAGCATCAGCGATTCCAATGCCCGCTCCACACTCTTCGCAGGCTGGGAATAGTCGATGTTTTCGGGCCGCTTACGCTCCCGCACCCGCTTGTAGCCGGCCTCTTCATCGCCGTAATAGACCATTGTTTCAAATCTTAAATGCCACGTTCTTCCTATGACAGGCCGAAGCCACCCCCGGCGCAGGCCTGGTGCCGCTGGGCACTCCAACCGGGCTGTAATTACCCTAAATCTGGCCTGCGCTGGCTTCGTCCCTGAAATTACAACAATTATCTCCATATCCCCCGCACGATCCGCTCCCGGCCATGAATATCTTTCAAAACCCGCACCTCCTCATACCCCAGTGACGACAATAACTCCTGTATTTCAGCGCCATATCGCTCGTTGATCTCGAACCACAGCTCGCCGCCCGGTTCGAGCAACGGCAGCCGCGCAATGGCCCGGTAGAACAGCAACGGATCGTCGTCGGGCACGTACAACGCCCCCTCCGGCTCATAGCGCACCACGTTCGCCCGCATCTCCGCCCGTTCCGAATCCAGCACATAGGGCGGATTGCTCACCACCAGATCGAATCGTTCCTCCTCCGAAGGCATATGGTTCAGCACGTCCCGTTCCACGAACCGCACACGCCCGCCCACACCATTGGCTTCGGCATTGGAAGCGGCCACCGCCAAAGCTCCCGCCGAAATATCCCATGCCTCCACATACGCCTCGCCCCACTCCTCCGCCAGCGTCACCGCGATCGCGCCGCTCCCCGTCCCAATATCCAGCACCCGTTTCTTCGGCGAACCGGCCAGTATTTCTTCCACCAACTGTTCCGTCTCGACCCTGGGGATCAACGTTTCGCGCGTCACTTGGAACGGCCGCCCGTAAAATTCCTGCCTGCCGGTCACATACTGCACCGGTTCCCACGCTTCGAGCCGCCGCAGATCCGCCTCCCATTCCCCGCCGCGTTCAAAAACTGAACAACCATCCATCACCCGTTCCAGCCGCCCCATTCCGTATTTATCCTCCAGCAACCGCGCAGCGACAGCCTCCGCCTCCCGCTCCCCGTAAAGGGGCGCAAGACGCGCCACAGCATCTCGATATGTCTCCGAAAGGGTCAAAGTCAAGCAAAGATAATGAAAGCCGAGCGCAGTCCAAACAAGTTTGGAAACTGCCGAGGCGCATCTTATCTGAAACCGAAGGTTAACGATAATGAAAGCCGAGCGCAATTAAGCTCGTTTAATTGCCGGGGCGCATCTTATCTTATGTAAAGATATTAAATTTGTTGCCATGAAGGAAGAAGCCTATATGAAAAGGTGCCTGGAGCTGGCGGCTCTGGGAGCCGGCAGCGCGTCGCCCAACCCGCTGGTCGGATGCGTGATCGTCCACCAGGGGCGGATCATCGGCGAAGGGTGGCACCGGCAATACGGGGGGCCGCATGCCGAAGTGAACGCCGTGGCCGACGCCGTGGCGAACGGCCACGGCCCGCTCTTACAGGAAAGCACGCTGTACGTAAACCTCGAACCGTGCAGCCACTGGGGTAAAACGCCGCCGTGCGCCGACCTTATTATGGAAAAAGGGATTCCGCGTGTCGTGGTAGGCTGCATCGACTCGTACTGCGAGGTGAGCGGCCGGGGCATTGCAAAAATGCGGGAAGCGGGAATCGATGTAACGGTGGGAATGCTGGAAAAAGAGTGCCTGCACTTCAACCGCCGCTTTTTTACGGCGCAAAACGAAGGCAGGCCGTATATTATCCTGAAATGGGCGCAGACTTCGGACGGGTATCTGGACGCCGTGCGCCCTTCGGCGGAAATCCCGGCGGCCTGGATGACGGGAGAGGCGGCGAAAATATTGGTGCACCGCTGGCGGGCCGAAGAGGATGCAATTTTGGTGGGAACGCGCACGGCGATGCTCGACAATCCCTCGCTGACCGTGCGTGCATGGCAAGGGCGCAATCCGCTGCGGGTAGTCCTCGACCGGCATTTGACCTTAGCGCCGGAACTGAATATCTTCAACGGCGAAGCGCGGACGGTGTTGTTCACCGCTGCCTCGAATAAGGCTGCGGCGGAAAGTCGCTTTGCCGGAAAGCCGAATGTATCGATCGAAATCTTCGGAGATTTGGAAGACCTATTGCAAGCCCTGAGGCGGGAGCCGTACCGGGTGCAATCCGTCATGATCGAAGGGGGTGCGCAGTTGCTGAACTCGGTCATCGGGGCCGGGTTGTGGGACGAGGCGCGGGTTTTCGCCGCCCCTGTATCCTTGCGGGAGCTTTACCCCGCAACGATCATTCCGGAGCCGAAAGGTATTCCCGCACCGATCCTGCCGGCAACCCCAAAGGTAACGGGCGAACTCCCGGCAGTGGGACTGAAAATCTTTGAGCGGGGTTGATCTGCATACAATTTACCTACCCCAACGGTAAGCCGAGTAAGCCCGGCGACTCTGACGAGTCGCCGGGCCTGCCGCCAAGCGCCAAAGGCGCTTCCGCCCCTGGCGACGGTCCGAATCAAAAAATGGCACAACTCCTATCCAAAGATGCCGTAGTATATCAAGGCTATACCACCGAACTCACACCCTGAGGCTGACTACCGTAAGCCTTGATAGCCAACCGTTTGACCCACACGACAAAACAGCCTGTCAGGATCAGGTTCAGCACCAGCGTCAGTACCGAGATAATCAACGCCGGGCCGCCGATGTTGTACCCCAGCGCGATAAAGATGATCCCGGCCCCCACCTCGCCACGCGTGAACATCCCCACCGACAAGGCCAGCCGCTCCTCGAACATCCGGTCGCGGTAGAAAAAGAGCGGCACCAGTTTGCCGACGTTCGACAAGACCGAAACGATCAGCACGTGGAACGCGATCAGCCCCCACGACATCATCGGCTGCGCTCCCAAAATCGAAGGCGCACCGCCCTCGGCCGCCGAACGGGCCGAGAACGCCTCCATGCCGTTCCCCACGAAATAAGGCATGCTCAGCCCCACCAGGAGCATGAACAGGAACGATACGCCGGTGGAGACTTTCCGCTCGACGGGCGTGTCGATATGCTTGTGCCGCATCACCATCCCCAGTACGAACGCCGGCAACAACACT
>CANQXP010000096.1 GCA_947627885.1 uncultured Rikenella sp. | reverse complement strand
GTAATTACCCTAAGTTGCTGCCCTGCGCCGGGGGTGGGTTGCCGTTCCGGCTTCCTCCTTGCGCATCGGCCATTCAGGAGAGTCTGATGGCAACTCGGCTGCGGCGGCGGTTCGGGCCGACCGCTGACGCGGAAACTTTCCTGTTACCTTTAGTCCCCACGCGCGTCCCCGCGACAGGGCACAGCTGACACGCAGGCATTGACTGTAACTGCCTCATCCAAGCCGCCCATGCCCCCCAGGGGCGGCACGGCCATTCTGATGAATGGCGCAAAAGATCTCAACTAATCGCTATCTCGCTTCGGGCCGCCGCCACCGGGCGAAGCGCCGAAGGCGCTTGGCGGCAGGCCCGCCATTGACATGGAAACCAAGCCTATTCGCTCGCTCGTTTTCGAGCCGCCCTGCACCCTCCCGCCGCAATCCACCCCTTTACCCACACACAACTCTGATAAAAAACGACGCCTCTCCTTTCCGAAAGGAAAAGAGAGGCGCAAAAAACAAAAGCCCTACACCATCACTGCCCCGGCGACGCCAGCCGCACAAAATCAGCCCCCCGCGCCACCGAATCCGCCGGAACAGAAGAAGGCTCAGACGCCGGAACAGACGCAGGAACAGACGTCGAATCCGCCCCGGAAGCCGGAACCGGAGAAGCCCCCGCCTTTTTCAGCTGCCGTTTTTCGAACCGTTTTTCCTGCCGCGCCGCCTGCCTCAACCAGGCCGCCTCGCGCCAGCGCCGGTAACGCTCCTTGAGATCCTTCCAGCTCTGGAACTCCTGGCGGTAATAGACCCCCACCCCGTTGTCCTGCAGCCCCTGCGACTCGTCGAAACGGTCGATCGTCCGCGTGAACCCCTTGACCTTCAGCGAGCCCGACTTATTCAGCACCCACGTCACATAGCCGTCCACCGACAACGGGTTATTCGTCGTCGTGAACGCCCCCCGCTGGCCCACATCATAATTACCCCCCACCTCCACCGACAGCTTGTTCGCGATGATGTCCGCCCCCACATCGAACGTCACCTCCTCCGACGTCAGGTCGCTCTGCGGCCGGTACCCGAAGCGGATATTGTAATTCGAACCCGATATCAGGTTGCTGATCTGGTTCGAGAGGAACTCCATCCCCGCGATGCCCGCCAGCGAGCCGCTCATCGTGCCAATGGCATTGGTCTGGTCGTCCGGCATGAAGCTGTTCGACAGCATCAGGTACGCGAACTGCATCGTCGTCGCCTCCTCCGTGTTCAGCAGATTCCTGAGCAGGTTTTTCGTCTCCGGATCCGCCCCCGGCGCCGTGATCGACAGCTGCACCGTCGGGTTGAACAGATGCTCCGTCAGGTGGATTCCGCAGCTCACGTTCACATTGCCGTTTCCCATGCCGCTCCCCTGCGAATTGCCCAGCAGCGGGCGCAGCGACGTGCGCACCCGGTACACCGCATCGATATTCACCAGCGGATCCGCCGGGTCGCCCGTCCACTGGATCGAGCTGCCCGGCTGGATCACGAAATACTTGTTCGCCAGCACCCCGTAGAGCGTGAACAGGTACGTCCCCTCCGAAATGTCGAACTGGCCGTCCATCGTGAACACATCCCTGTCCGGCACGATATTCATCCGGAACCGGCCGTTTCCCCGCCCCTTGATCGCGTCCCCCAGGCGGGGATCCATCACGATCTGCGCCTCCGTGTTGGGCAGCACCGACAGGTTCAAGTCCACATTCAGCTCGCTCTTGGCACGTAAGCGCCGCGCGCTGTGGAGCCGGTCGCGGAACGCCTGCACCCGGTCGGCAGGCCGCTGCCGCTCCCTCGGTTGGGCGAACGAGATGAAATCCGCCTCCGAGATCGTCGAAACGTCCGACAGTGGCAGCACGAACGTCGAGCTCCGCGCCGTCTCCGCCCGCACGTCCAGCATCGTTTTCAGGTCGTCCCCCGTCACCGAGAACGCCCCCGTCCCGAATATCCTCCCGTGGAAATCCGGATTGTCCGCCTCCGTCGTGTTCAGGCAGAGGAAATCCCGGAAATCCACCTTCACGGAGAACCTCAAGTGCCTGAAATACTCGCTGTCGAACCACGCCGAGATCACCCCGTTGCCTCCCGCTCCGTCCTTGATAGGCACCGGCGGCAGCTCGAAACGGTTATTCGTCACCGTCACCGGCCCCGCCAGCGTATACCGCGCCCGCGTGTAGGCCACCGTCGCATCGTAGCGCTCCACCCCGATCGTCCCGTTCAGCACCGGCCCCCCCTCCGGGCCCCCCGTCATCACCAGTTTCGTCTTCGCCGTCCCCCCCGTCTGCATCAGGACGCCCTGCAACAGCGGCTCCAGCAGGTACATATCGAACCGCGGGAAATCGAAATCCACCCGGTAGCGCTTTCCCCCGCTGTCATAGACCCCCGTCACCGGCTTCTCGCCCTGCGGCGTGGTCATCGCGAACCGCACCCACTTCCGCGGCCTGTCCCATTCGCTGTGAAAATCCACCGTTCCCAGCCCGTAATCGTTCAACGCCAGCGAATCCATCCTCAAGTCCGCCCCGAACTGCAACGCCCCGAACGGAGCCACCAGCGTCGCGTCGCCCCCCATGCGCCCCGCAATGCGGTAGCCCTGCCGCGCCACCAGCTGCGTCAGCGGCGACATGTCGAAATTGCGCAGCCTCACCCGCAGCGTATCCCCCTCCGACGCCGACGCGCGGCCGTCCACCGCGAACTCCTGCCCCTGCCCCCAGAGCCGGAAACGCCGGAAATCGACCCCCAGCGAATCCAGCACCACATGGCCCGGCGCGATATACCACAGCTGCCCCCCCACCGTGAAAGTCGTCGGGTTCAGCGCCACGTCCACCTGCGGCAGCCCCGCCGCCGAGCGGCCGAACGTCGTGCTGGTGCTCACCAGCGCATTCGCGCCGTTCTCCGGATTGTGGAACCGCGTCGCCAGCGAGATCCGGTTGTCCCGGATACCTCCCACCACCGACAGGTTCGGCAAGTCCACCGTCCCCACCCCGAACTGCTCCGCCGAAGCGTAGATCGACACCGAATCCGCCTGGTTGCGGCACTCCACCATCAGGTTCCCCACATAGAGGTTCCGCCGCAGGATATAGTCCGACCTCGCGCTGAGGCTGAACTCGTCCAGGTACGGGTTGAACAGGAACGCCAGCGACGACCCCTCCGCGATCTCCAGCCCCGGCACGAAGATCGCCGCCACGTTGTTCGCCTTTTTGACATCCACCTTCACCAGGTAATAGCCGTTGTCGAACGGCGCCTCCTCCTTTTCGTCCCTCGCCGCGCCCTTCTCCGTCGGCAACGCCCCTCCACGCTCCGCCTCCGCCGACGGCATCGACGGCAGGTACCGCTTCAACGACTGCCCGAAGAAGCGGAAAATATTGCCGTAACTGTTGCTCCCCCGCAGCTCCGCGTCCGCGAAATCCGAACTGAGCGTCACCCGCTTCGACCGCTCCGTATTCTGCGCCTCGAAACGGATCGTCCCCGTGCGCACCGTGTCGATATGGTTCACATAGCTCAGGCTGTCGATGGTCGCCGTCCCGTTGATATCGTCCAGCGTCGTCCCCGTCGCGTGGGCCCGGAAACGCATCGCCAGCCTCGACACGGTGTCCCTGCGGTTCAGCTTCAGCGCCGCCAGATCCGCCCTCCTGAGATCCATCTCGAAATCGTAGGCCGGCACCGTCCCGCTCAGGTCGAACCGCCCGTCCGTCACGAAATCGAGGTTCGGATCCGACGAGCTGATCCGTCCCGTGAACGTCCGCCCCGCAAAGCGGCCGTTCATCCGGATGCCGTTGTAGGAGTACTCCTTGAAATCCAGCCGGTCGATCGCCGCGTCCGTGGTCAGGGCCAGTTCGCCCGGCCTCGCCACCGCGTCCACCCCCGCCGCCAGCGACACCGCCCCCAGGCTTTTCGACGCCAGCAGGCGCCCCAGCTCGAAATCCGCTGTCTCCACCCGGCCCAGGAAGCGGATCGCCCCCCGCTGTGCCGCCGGCATGAACTGCAAGCGGCCCTCCACCGCCCCCTCATCCGTGGTCAGCCGCCCCGTCGCCGTGAAATCCTTCAGCAACCCGTCGAACGTCCCCGAAAAACCGATCCTCCCCGCCCGAACCAGCAGCGGCCCGATATTCGCCAGCGACTTGCCCCCCGACAAATCCGCATAGGTCGCCAATATATCCTCCGCGTCCGTTTCCAGCCGCTCCAGCTTTATACGGAACCAAGTCTGCTCCAAATCCGGCAGCCCCGTAATGTCGAACTCCGCGTCCAGCAGCGTCCCCCCCGTCCGGGCATTCCGGATACGCCCCTCCAGCGCCGCCACCGGCCCCTTGACCACCGCCCCCTCGAAACCGATCGCCGTCAGGATCTTCGTGGGCCGCCGCGAGAACGCCGCAATCGTCCGGTAAGCCAGCGACGACGGCTCGATCACCGCGTCCAGCCTCACCTTGTGGACGAAATCCCTGTAAGCCGACCAGTCGTCGTACAGCAAGTCCAGCCGCTCGAACTGGAGCATCGACAACGGCGTCTCGATCCTGAGGTCGGCGAACCGCAGCCCCGTGCCGCTCACCGCCACTCTCCCCGACGCCAGGTGTTGCAGCCGGAAGCCGCTCTTCTCCCGGAAATCGAGGTGTTCGATCCGGCACCTCACCGAATCGTCCCGCACCGCGATCCCCCGCGCCTGGAAATGAATATTCCGCAGGTCGAGATCCTTGAAATCGACCCCGTGCTCCCGCACCGGCGGGTCGAACTGCCGGAAAGTGAAACGCATGCCGATCAGGTTCAGCTCCCGCGCCGAGAGGCGCAGGTCGATCCGGCGCGGCACCTTGGGCCGGAACCGCTCCGTCACCATTTTGAGGTTGGTGACCCCCGCCGAATCCTTAGCGATATGCAGCACCCCGTCCGAGAGCGACACGGCCCCCAGCGATATGTTCCCGTTGAAGAAATTGATGCCGTCGATACCCACGCTCAGCCGCCGCGCATAGAGCAGCGTGTCCTGCGGCGCGGCAGGATCCTGTACGTAGACCCCCTCGAACAGCGCCCGGTTGAAAAAGCCGATGTCCACCCGCTCGATCGAGATCGTCGTTCCGCCCCGCTCCGAGAGCCACGCCGTCAGGCGGCCCACCGCATAGTTCTGCACCACCCCCACCTGCAACAGCAGCCCCGCGAGTATAGGCAGGGCCACTGCCGCGATAATCGCGCAGGAGAGCACCGTCAGGAGCAGTTTGAGCGTTTTTTTCAGAATACGGGCAGTCAACGGGTCGACAAGGTTTTGCATCGCGCCGTCCCGAGGCCCCGTAGGCCATGACAGGCAGCGCCTTGCAAATTTAGCACTAATTCCCGGACTGCCTCCGTGCCGCGCCGATTTTATCGTCCCTTTCGCCGGGAAGGCGGTCGTCGAACGATGGCACGGGAACTCTGTTCGCCGCTCTTTCGGATTCGGAATGGAGCCTGCGGAACTATTTTTATTATGTTTCGAGCCGGAGCCGTTCCCAATCAAAGCCGCGTAGCGAGCGGGCCGAAGCCTCCGGTTTTGCAGGAATGGCCTTGAGGCCGGAGCCAGCGCAGGCACATAAGGGTAGTTACAGCCCGGCTGGAGTGCCTAACGGCATCAGGCCTACGCCCGGAGTAACTCTGGCTTGACGCGCAGGCGTTGCCTGTCTTGCTGGCTGTAACTACCCCATTCGGGCCACCGGGGCCGCGGGAATACCGGCAGGGCTGTAACTACCCTACCGCCACGCAGCGGACTGGCATCAGGGCTACTCGCTCGATACCTCATTTTCTGCGGCACGGCATGCCGTGCCGCAGATATAGTACCCGCCTCGCTGCGGCCCGAAGGGTAAGCTTCGGGCCGCAGCGGCCCCCGGAACCGCACTCGGCTCGGAGCCGAGTG
>CANQXP010000095.1 GCA_947627885.1 uncultured Rikenella sp. | reverse complement strand
GCCGATAAGGCCGCGTGCCCGCAGGCCGACAGCGTTTCGTATGCCCACCCGTTCCTGTGCGATGACGACCGGACGTTGCTTTTCGCGTCCGACATGCCGGGCGGTTACGGCGGCTTCGACCTCTACGCCTCGCGCTGGGACGAGCAGAAACACCGCTGGAGCGAGCCGGTGAACCTTGGGCCTACGGTCAACACCGAGGGAGACGAGATATACCCCGTGGCCGTGGGTAACGGCCGGCTGGTCTTCGCCTCCAACGGGTTGCCCGGTTTCGGCGGCTACGACCTGTTCGCCGCCGGGTTCGACACCGGAGGCATCGTGCCGGGCAGCGTGACCCACTTCCCGTGGCCCGTCAATTCCCAATATAACGACTATTACCTGCTTCCGACCGATCCGCAGTCCGGCTATTTCGCTTCCGACCGCGACCGGCGCACCGGGGACGATATATATACATACCGTTTCGACCGCTCGCGGCTGACCGAGGGCGCCCCCTTCTTCGGCCTTTCCGAGGCGTCGGCGGTAACGGGCGGCGCGTTGGCCATCGACGGACTCGTCGAGCAGCGCAACAGCGAGCCGTGGCGTGTGCCGCTGCCCGAATACGTGCGCCCCTCGCGCGAGCTGCTGGCCGTGGTCTATTTCGACTTCGACGACGATAAGCTCGATGCCGATTCGCGAAGGACACTCGACGGCCTGATGAACGGCCTGCCCTATTTGCCCGACGGGTTCGATCTGGTGGGCTACGCCGACGAGATCGGCGGCGAGTCGTATAACGACGGGCTTTCGTCCCGCCGGGCGAAGACGGTGGCGGCTTACCTCGAAGCCCGCATGGGGCTTCCCTGCACCGCCGAGGGGCGGGGCAAGGTGCGCCTCACGCGCCGGGAGATGGAACAGGCCCTTCGCTGGCTCGACCGCCACGACGCTTCGACCCTCGGCAGGGACGAGCGCATCCGCGTCAACCGCCGCGCGCGCCGGGTCGAAATCTACAACCGAACTGCTAATCAATAAAACCGAGAACTGATATGAAAAGGATAAGAATATATGGCCTCCTGCTGTTCCTGCTGCTGTCGGGCGGCGCGGCCGTCGAGCAGGCCGCGGCGCAGTACATGCCGGTGGTTTTCGACCAGCGTTACGGGGAGGAGAGCCGATTCGGGCTGGTGTGTCCGGTAGGTGGGGACGAGGTGGTGATGGCCGGGACGGAGAACGGTCACCCGGTGATCGTCTGGCTCGACCGCACGGGCAATGCCGTGCTTTCGCGCCCGATGGAGAGTTTCACGCAGGTCAACAGCGTGGTACCGGCCGGCGACGGACGAGTGCTGGTGATCGGGCAGGCCCGCGTGGCCGGGGAGAAGTCGCGCCGGGGCAGTGTGCCGGCCGGGTGCGCCACGATTATCGACCGTACTGGAAAGGCTTTGGGCAACGTCTATGCGGGCGGAGCGGGTAGCGCCTTGCTGAACGGGCGTGTGCTGACCGGCGGCGGAATGCTGCTGGGCGGCTACGAGGCCAAAGCGGACGGGGGCCGGGCCGGGATGATCGTCAAAACCGCGCCCGACGGCCGTATCCAGTATAAATATACGCCGGCCGCGGGAGCCGAATGTTCGGTATTCGACGTGCTGGGCAGCGCTACGGAATACGTTTTCGCCGCCTTTTCGGCAGCGGACGGCGAGGGCGACGCTACCGTGGTGCGCCTCGACGACCGCGGCAAACCCTATTATGACGTCCGGCTTCCGGCGGCAGGCTCGCGCGTAACCCGACTGACGGCCGCCGCCGACGGTTCGCTCTTCGTGGCCGCCGGTTCTCCGGCCGGGGGGACGCTCTACAAATTGCGCCCGGAGGGTGATATTGTCTTCGCCAAGAATATCGTTCCCGCTGCACAAGGGGCCACATTGAACCACCTGTTCGTTTCGCGCACGGGCCAGGTGCTGGCCGGCGGCAGCGGGGGCGGGCGCGGGTACTACGCCATGCTGCGCAACGACGGGACGACGCTTTGCCAAGGGACTTTCGCCGGCATCGTGAGCGGTGCGGGGATGAACCGCGAGAGCGGCGAGGCGGTGGTGGCTTCATTCGACGAGGGAAGCGGCTTCGGCTCGTTCGTGCGCATCGCCGCGGCCGGCAAGCCGGAGTTCGAAAAGCCGTTGGACGGCTGTTTCGACCGTGTGAAGATCGACAATAACAACGAAGTGCTGCTCGTTTCGTCCGGCCAAGGCCGCATCTGCATCTATTCCCCTTTCGGCGAGCGGCTTTCCGACCGTTTCGTGGCCGATAACAAACCCGCCGCCTTCGCTTCGGCGTACCTGACCCCCACCGGAGAGGTGTTGCTCCAGGGGATGGACAACCGGCTGGTGAAGGCCGGGCACGGGGTCTATGTGTCGGATGTGAAGATCGGCAAACCGGTGGACGGCTACGTGACTGACCTGTTCACCGTCACCCTTTCGGGTTATGCGACGACCCCGGAGGGTTCGCCGGTGCCGGTGAGCGTCAAATACGGTACGCGCGCTGCGTCGGCCAAAGAGGAGCTGAACTTCAGTCCCGTATCGGGTACCCTCTCGTTCATCCCGGCCAACGACAACGCCAACCGCTACCTCATCAACCAGTATGTCGAGGTGCCGGTCAAGGCCAACGACTATGTGGAGGGGAGCAAGGAGTTCTCGCTGGTGCTTTCGGACGTGGAACAGAGTTATCTGATTAAATCTGTCGGCAAAGGGGTGATCGAAGACCAGCTGGCCGTGGTCAAGGCCGTCGGCGTTCAGGACGGTATCGAGAACGAGAAAGACGTGGTCTACCGGTTGGGCCTGTTCAAGACCAACGGCGTGTCGCTGACCAACGCCACCGGATCGGTGATCGTCGTGGACGGCAGGTACGGCGAAGGGACGGCCGACGCCCTCGATTTCGACATGGGCCGCACCCCGCGGGTGATGATTCCCAATGGACAGTCTGCGGCGGAGTTCAACGTCCGTACCCTCAGCGACACGCGCTACGAGCTGCCCAAGTCGGTGGTGATCGACTTCGACCAGATCCGCGCCCTGAGTACCTCGAACGTCTCTTTCGACGGGTCGCTGCTCAGCTGCACCGGTCATATCGCCGACCAGCCCGCCGTGATGACCGTCAGTTCGCTGGGCGACCACGGGCGGCGCAACAACAACGTCGTTTCGGGCTTCTTCAGCATTGCCCTGCGGCGGGCTTCGGACGGCGCGCTGCTGACCAACTGCACGGGGAACGACATCGTCCTGACGTGCAGCCCCGCGGCGGACAACACGGCGGTCGATGGGAAGGATTACGTCTTCACCAACCTGCACAACCTGCGTATCGGGGGCGACGGCCGCCAGAGCGCCGTCAACCTCAGCGGGATCGTGCTGTACAGCCCCGATGCGGAGACCAAACAGCTCGGCGTGAAGATCGACAGCGTCGGCTCGCCTGCCGGGGCGCCCGCCATCGGGATCGCTGCGGATCGTCGCGAAGCCGGTTTCTCGATCCGGAATTAGTCTGTGAAACCTTGTGGAAAGACCATGAATATCTGTCAATCAAAAATAGTACTGGCGGCCATTCCGCTGCTGGTCTTCGCCGCCTGCCGGCGGGGGCCCGCGCCGGAAACGCCGCAGGATGCGGGCAACTCCCTGCGGTTCGATATGAGCGGCATCGCCCGCGCCACCGTGGCGAACACCGATGTGTACGTCTTCGACGGCGACGGAGCCGCGCAGGGGGAGTTCAACCATAAAGTGCTGAACGTCGATCGTTCGGCCGAACGCCTTTCGATGAATGTTCCGGAAGGGACGTGGGATCTGTTCCTGCTCAGCGCCGACCCTGCCGTGCGGGCCGGGATACGGAACCCCGTGCGCGGCAGTGACCGGGCGACCCAGAAGATGGTGGAATTCGCGGCGTGGGACAACTCCGAACCCTCCGTAGTGCGGGTTCCGGAAGTCCGCACCGCCCGTGTCGACGGGCAGGTCGTCCACCCGAACCAGCAACAGACCGCTTCGGCCACGCTGGCCCGGAACGCCGCCATGATCAAGGTCGTCGTGGCCGATGTCGAGGGGGTGGAGGAGGGCTACTCCTCCCATATGCTCGAACTGCGCGGGGTGCCCAACGCCCTGAGCTGGTCGGGCAGCCTGTGGCCCGACAAGGAGAACCCGCAGGTGGGCGCCGACCCGATGCGCACCCCGCTCTCGATCTCCACCGATCCGGCGACGGGACGCCAGCACAGCGACACGCTGACCTTTGTCGTACCGGCGCACGTGGGAGCGGATTATCTGGCGACCGACCCCGCCGACACCTCCGCCCATAAGCTGAGAGTGTGGCTCCGGCTGCACACCGCCGCCGGGGATGTGGAGAAAGAGGCCGAGCTGCCGCTGGTGCCCAAAGCCAACAAGATCATCGTGGCGCGGCTGTTCGTGAAGGCCGACCTGACTTTCCACACGACCATCGAGGAGTGGACGGACACGGAGGTGAACGCCGGTTTCGGCCAGACCTCCCTGCAAGTCAGTAAAACCAACGTGGGGCTGGCCTGGAAAGACACCGTCTATGTGAAATCCGGCAAAGCCGTGACGGTCACTTCCGAAGCGCCGTGGCTCACCACGCGGGCGATCGACGCCGGGCGGATCGAACTCACGGCGGAGGTGGAGGATTATACCGCGCCCCGATCCACGTATGTGAACCTTACGGCCGGAAATGTGACCAAGCGGCTGACCGTGCAGCAGCGGCCCGACCGGGGGACTGTCAACCTTCGTCCGAAACGTGTGCTGCTCTCGCCGGCCCATCCGACGAAAAGCGACGTGTTCGTCGATTGCCGGAACGCCTGGAAGCTGCTGCCCAGCGACAAGGTCGCTCCCAGCCCCGGAAACGGGACGGGCGACTACTGCGTGACGCTGACCCGCAAAACCTCCGAGAACGACCTCTCGGCCTACGGAAACGAGTTCTACACCGTGCGCAACATGGAGACGCTGGACACCAGCCGGATCGAGCTGTGCAACCTCTTTTTCGACGCCCCGGATGAGATCTATGTCGGGAATCCGGTGATGACCTCCGACACGACGGTCTGGAACGACGAGATCGTGGCGCTGGGGGGTAGTGGCAAGTTCACGGTGGTCGGCACGCCGGACTGGATGACGGCAACCGTCGAGAGCGACGGGCGGCTGAAGATCGTGGCGCAGCGCGACCCCGAAGAGGAGGCCCGCGAGGGGATGATGACCCTCGCCCACGCCGACGATCCGGACTATACCGTCCAGGTTAAGGTGATCCAGGACGTGATCGTCCGCATTCCCGAGTTCGACTACTTCACCCTGAAATTCACGTGGAACGGGAACGACGTGGACATCGCCGTCGAGTTCGCCGACAACAACGGCGCGGCTTTCGACAAAAAACCGGTGGGCTGGAGCAAAAACTCTTCGGTAGTCTACAATAGCCAGACGCTCCTGCAATGGGGCGGCGACGCCACCGGCGGGCAGGGCGAAACGGCCTTTTTCAACGCCCCGGTGATCAACTCGGACAACACCGTGCCGCGTAAGCTCAACCTCGACGTGTACGCCACTTGGTACACCTCCGGACGTGCCCCGGACACCATGGGCTTCACGATGTATGCCTACAAGGGCGGCACGATGCAGCAGTCCGGCACGAACTTCAACAATGTGGGGGGCGTTCTGGTCTACAGCCAGCGATTCCAGGTGATGATCACCACCACCAATGGCAACGGCACGTACGACCGAGGCGGCTACACCTATGTGGCGCGCCTGGTTTACGACAAGGTCAAGCACTCGGTCCGCGTGGACCTGAGGGCCACGCCGAGCACCTTCTCGGCGCCGGTACCCTACAGAATGCCCCCGGCGGTGGCGGACTCGTATGCGTCCTGGACCTGCAGGGAGGCGAAAAACAGGAAGGCCATCAGCAGGATGAGGACCACCGCCAGCAGGGACCGGCGCTGGATCAGCATGCACAGCGTCACGCATACGGAGCAGTACGCCGCCAGCAGCAGCGCCGTCCCAGCCATGCACATTGCCAGGGTCTTCGCCTCCGGCGCGGGG
>CANQXP010000094.1 GCA_947627885.1 uncultured Rikenella sp. | reverse complement strand
AGGAGTAGCGTAGCTATCTCGAAAGTTCTTTGGTTCTTTCTTTCAAGAAAGAACAGTACCAGGCGGAACAGTGCAAAATAAAACGTACGATTTTAGAAAACCGGTGTGAATTGTCGCAGGAACCGCAGGTCGTTTTCGAAATAGAGCCTTAAGTCCCTGACCCCGTACTTCAGCATCGCGATACGCTCCACCCCCATGCCGAACGCGAACCCCGTATACCTTTTGCTGTCGATCCCGCAGGCCTCCAGCACATTCGGATCCACCATTCCCGCCCCCATGATCTCCAGCCAGCCCGTGTACTTGCACACCGGACAGCCCTTGCCCCCGCACAGGTTGCACGAAACATCCACCTCCGTCGAAGGCTCCGTGAACGGGAAATACGACGGTCGCATCCGGATCTCAGACTTCTCGCCGAACATCTCCTTCGCGAAATAGAGGATCGTCTGCTTCAGATCCGCGAACGACACATTCTCGTCGATATACAAACCCTCCGCCTGGTGGAAAATGCAGTGCGCCCGATACGAGATCGCCTCGTTGCGGAACACCCGGCCCGGGCAGATCACCCGGATTGGCGGCTTCTGCGTCTGCATCACCCGCACCTGGATCGACGAGGTATGCGTGCGCAGCAGAATGTCCGGATCCTTCTCGATGAAAAACGTGTCCTGCATATCCCGTGCCGGATGCTCCGGCGGGAAGTTCAGCGCCGTGAAGACATGCCAGTCGTCCTCGATCTCCGGCCCTTCGGCCGGCACGAAACCGATCCGCTCGAAAATGTCCAATATCCGGTTGCGCACCAGCGAGATCGGATGCCGCGTCCCCACCTTGTCCGCCGCTGCCGGGCGCGTCATGTCCAGCGCCAGCGACGAGGCGTCCGCCGAAGCGAAAGCCAGCTCCTCCAGCTTCGCTTTCAGGTCGTTGATCTTCTCCATCGTCGCCGTCTTGAGGCGGTTCATCGCCTGCCCCAGCGCCTTTTTCTGCTCGGCCGGGGCCGCCTTGAACTCGTCGAACAAGGCCGTGACCGTCCCCTTCTTGCCCAGCAGGCGGATGCGGAACTCCTCGACCTCGGCGAGGGTTTTCGGGGCGAAGGCTTTCACTTCGGCCAGCAATGCTTCTATCTTCTCAGTCATGGAAATCGTTGATTATCGTCGCCAAACAAAATTATTTATCCCCCTTGCGGTCTTTCACGATATCGACCTTCACCTCCTTGATGTAAACATCATCCCCCAAAGGCCGGTCCTGCAGGTCGGTCGGGAGTTTCGAAATCTTCAGCACGGTTCCCATACCCGACACCACCTCCCCGAAAATCGTATAGCTGCCGTCCAGGTGCGGCGCGCCGCCCGCCGTGCGGTAAACCTTCTCGCGCTCCGCCGTGATCTGCGCCCCCGAAGGGTCGGCCGCCCGTTCCGCGATTTTTTTCTGCGCCGCCGTCAGCGTGCTGTCATTCTGCACCTTACCCGTCACGATATAGAACTGCGAGCTCGACGACTGCCGGGTAGGATTGACATCGTCACCCTCCCGCGCCGCGGCCACGGCGCCCCGCTTGTGGTAGTAGCGCGGCACGATCTCCGCATCGAGCTTGTATCCCGCGTCGGCGTTGCCGTACACCTTCACCTGCGAAGCCTCGATGCTCTCCGGGTCGCCCGTCTGGATCATAAAGTCGTGGATCACCCGGTGGAACAACAGGTTGTCGTAAAACCCCTTTTCGGCCAGCTTCACGAAATTGTCCCGGTGGTTCGGCGTGTCGTTGAAAAGGCGGAACTTGACCGTCCCTTTGGAGGTTTTCATCGTCACCACGTAATGGGCCCCCTCGCCCGCGACAAGCGCCTTTTTTTTCGCCGACGCCGGTACAGCGAGCAGGCAGCATAATGCCGCTATGAGCGAATAGCGGAAATTTTTTACTAATTTTACGTTTTGTTCTACCATCGATCCGGGATATGGGTTTCAAAGAGCAAATTTACTAAATTCCCGGTAAAACACGGGCGATTATGAAGCGAATTCTCACACTTGTGCTGATTCTTCTGCTGGCCGGCGGCGCGCGGGCACAGCGTGTGGGCGTGGTCTTCAGCGGCGGCGGGGCCAAAGGGTTGTACCATGTCGGCATCCTCAAGGCACTGGAGGAGAATAATATACCGATAGACTACGTCTCCGGTGCCTCGATGGGGGCCATCGTGGCGGGGATGTACGCGGCGGGCTACTCGCCCGACGAGATGATCCGCTTCTTCATCACCGACAGCGTGCAGCGCTGGCTCTCGGCCAAAAGCTCGGACCTGGACAACAACTACTATTTCAAGAAGTTCGAGCCCACGCCGACCATGGTCTCGGTCAAGATCGACCCCAAGGCGGTCAAATCGACGGCTATTCAGATCCCCACCAACATCATCTCGCCCTACCTGCTCGACCTGGCCTTCATGCGGATGCTCTATCCCGCTTCGGCGGCGGCCGGGAACGATTTCGACAGCCTGATGGTGCCGTTCCGGTGCAACGCCTCGGACGTATACAACAAAGAGACCGTCGTGTTCGACAAGGGGAGCCTGCCGTTCGCCATCCGGGCTTCGATGACCATCCCGCTGGTGTTCAAGCCGGTGATGCAGGACACCGTAGTGCTGTTCGACGGTGGGCTCTACAACAATTTTCCGTGGCAGCCGCTGGATTCGGCGTTTCGGCCGGACATACTGATCGGTGGGGTCTGCGCTTCGAATTACGAGAACCCGTCGGCGGACAACCTGGTGCAGCAGATCAGCGTGATGGCCACCAGCAAGACCGACTATACGCTGCCGGACAGCCTCGATGTGGAGATCAAGCGGCGGTTCCACGAAGTGGGGGTGCTGGACTACGACAAAGCCAGCTACATCATCGCCCGCGGTTACGAGGACGCCATGCGGCAGATGCCGGCGATCCGGGAACGGATCGCGCGGCGTGTCTCCGACGGCGAGATCGAGGCCAAAAGGGAGGCTTTCAAGGCCCGGATCAAACCGCTGGTCTTCGAACAGATCGACATCGAAGGGCTGACGCCCAAGCAGACGGAGTATGTCTACCGCCAGCTGGGGCTCAAGCCGCGGCAGCTGTTCGACGTGGAGTATTTCGACCGGAAGTACATGCAGGTGCTGGCCGGCGGGGTGTTCAACGGCGAGTTTCCGGAGGTGACTTACAATCCCGAAACGGGATTTTTCCGGCTGAAACTGACGCTCCACACCCAGGCGAGCATGCAGTTCTCGCTGGGGGGCAACATCTCCTCCACAGCGCTGAACCAAGGCTACGCGGCGCTCAGCTACCGCACCGTGGGACGCAACGTATCGACCTATGCCGTGCAGGGCTATTTCGGGACGTTCTACAACTCGGTGAAGGTGGGGGGACGGCATGACATCTACACCCAATTCCCGTTCTTCGTGGAGTACAATTACACGTACGACAATTACGACTACAAGGCCAACCACATGAACCGGTATTACCGGGACAAGGACTGGCGCTACCGGACGCGGAACGAGAATACGTTCAGCACCTCCATCGCCATCCCGGTACTGGAGAACGCGGCATTCCGCGGGCGCCTGACGCTGGGGGTGACGGACGATTACTACTTCCGCGGGCAGTTCACCAACGTGGACAAGCCGGACCGGAGCTGCTTCACCTACGCGAACCTGACGGCCGAGGTGCAGGAGCAGTCGCTCAACTATGCCCTCTACCCGAACCGGGGTAAGGAGCATATTCTCCAGCTGCGGTTCACGGAGGGATTGGAGAGCTACTATCCGGGGACGCTGCCGGGGGCTTCGGCGTCGTTCCGGACGCAGAACCGAAACTGGTTCGAGGTGCGTTACCGGCGCGAGCAGTATATCCCGCTGGCGAAGTGGTTTACGTTCGGCTACCTGGCGGAGGCGACGGTGTCGAACCATCCGGATTTCGACAACCGGCTGGTGACGGCGATGTCGCTGCCGGCGTTCCAGCCGATCCCGCTGATGCGGACGATGTTCATGCCGGAGTTCCGTTCGAAGTCGTACGTGGGGGCCGGGGTGATCCCGGTGTTCAACATGGCCAACAATTTCTACCTGAAATCGTATGTCTACGCTTTCGTGCCGCAGGAGGTGGCCTACGACCACGGCTGGACGGGGGATATCTGGAACCGCCTGCGCAAGCGCACGGAGTTCGTGTTCGGGGGGTCGCTGGTCTACCAGACGTTCATCGGCCCGGCGTCGCTGACGCTGAACAAGTACAGCACGGGCAAGTCGGACTGGCAGCTGGTCTTCAATTTCGGCTATACGCTCTTCTCCTCCCGCAGATTCTAAATCGGTCACTATCCGGGACGGAAAACGCGGCGCATCCTGCATAGCCTCCCGCAAATTCCGTTGCTTCGCCGGATCGCTATGAGGCGAAAAATAACCGGGGCGGTTTCCGTATGGAAACCGCCCCGGCCTGTGAATAGTATCTCCTGAGAAGGATTATTTGCGGATCGCCGCAACCCCCGGAAGCTCTTTGCCTTCCATGTACTCCAGCAGGGCGCCGCCGCCGGTAGACACATAGCTGACCTGGTCGGCCATCCCGAACTTGTTGATGCAGGCAACCGAGTCGCCCCCGCCGATCAGCGAGTAAGCGCCTTTGGCCGTAGCTTCCACGATCGCTTCGGCCACGGCTTTCGAGCCGTCGGCGAAGGTGTCGAATTCGAATACCCCTACCGGGCCGTTCCAGAGGATCGTTTTGGATTCGCCGATCCCTTTGCGGAACTTCTCGGCCGTTTTCGGTCCGATGTCCATCCCTTCCCAGCCGTCCGGGATGTCGTTGGCCGGGCAGATCTTGGTGTTGGCGTCGTTGCTGAACGCGTCGCCGCACTTGGCGTCTTCGGCCAGCACGAGGTTCACGCCCAGTTTCTTGGCCTTTTCCATAATGGCTTTGGCGGTGTCGAACTGGTCTTTTTCGCAAATCGACTTGCCGATCTTGCCGCCCATGGCAGCCATGAAGGTATAGGTCATGCCCCCGCCGAGGATCAGGTTGTCCACCTTCTCCATCAGCGATTCGATAATGGTGATCTTGGTCGAGACTTTCGAGCCGCCGAGGATGGCGGTGAACGGTTTTTTCGGCGCTTTCAGCACGCTGTCGATCGCTTTCAGCTCGCCTTCCATGATGTAGCCGAACATCTTGTCGTTCGGGAAATACTCGGCGATCAGGGCCGTCGAGGCGTGGGCGCGGTGGGCCGTCCCGAACGCGTCGTTGATATATACGTCGGCGTAGCCTGCCAGCTTCTTGGTGAACTCTTTCTGGGACTCCTTGACCTTGGCTTTGGCAGCTTTTTTCTCTTCGTCGGTGGCGTCCTCTTTCAGGCCGCGGGCTTTCCCTTCCTCTTCGGCATAGAAGCGGAGGTTTTCGAGCAGCAGCACCTGTCCCGGTTTCAGGGCGGCCGATTTCTCGGCGGCGTCGGCACCCATGCAGTCCGTAGCGAACTCGATCTTCTGTCCGAGGAGCTTTTCGATGGTCGGGATGATGTGCTTGAGCGAGAATTTGTCCTCCGGACCCTTCGGGCGCCCCAGGTGCGACATCAGGATCACCGAGCCGCCGCCTGCCAGTACCTTTTTGATGGTCGGGATGGCCGCGCGGATGCGGGTATCGTCGGTTACGTTGAAGTCAGCGTCCAAAGGCACATTGAAGTCAACGCGGATAATCGCCCGTTTGCCTGCGAAGTTGTAGGTGTCGATTGATTGCTGCATGGCTGTGTGTGTTAAATGTATTTTGAGTGATTTTGTCTGCGAACGGTTGTTAGTTGATTCACAGCTACAAAGATATGGATATTTTCGGATATTACTAAAATATTTTCGGATCGGGGGTTTGCGGCGGTGGCCTGTGGGAGGCGTTGCATGGAATACCGGTTGTCCCGGCGAATGGCCGGAGCCATTCTTTGGCCCCGTGCTTTTGTTGTTTGCCGCGGAGCGGAATGACAGAACCACTGCCTTCGTGCAGTTCGCCGCAACATTCCGCGTCACGCGCGACCGACAACTACCGGCAAACAACAATAGGCCGCGCATGGGGCCTTTTTTACATCTTTTAGTCAGTTTCGGGTCGGCCGCCGGGAGCGACCGCATCGAGCAACGCGAGATTTGCGGGCCTCCCGCGGGGAGGCGTCCGGCCCGCCCGCTGGCGC
>CANQXP010000093.1 GCA_947627885.1 uncultured Rikenella sp. | reverse complement strand
CCGGACGTCCGGCTCCGGGCTTGCGGGGCGGAGGGGGTACCGGCGGACGGCCCTGCGCCTGCAGCCTTCGCGGGCGTGCAGGTTCGGCCGGGCGTTGGCCGGCGGGAGCCGCATGCCGCCGGCCGCCCATGTGGAACAGGCGGCTGCCGGACGAGGTTCCGGCCTTGCGTTTATTTTCGGGTGCGGTCATCCGAGGCAAAGTTAATAAATTTTCGGTTCCCCATACCGGGAACACGCCCGCCGGGGTTGTGTCCCCGCAAACCGGCGCAGGACATTCTCCTGTGCCGGAACCGATAAAGTGGCGGAATGTTATTTTTTTAATAACTTTGCCCCCAAAACAGACCAGTTATGACAGAAAAACAGCAAACGCTCGCTGCGGCCGCGACCTTTACGGGAAAAGGGCTGCACACGGGTGCGACTGTGAACCTCACGATACTGCCGGCGGCCGATGGGCACGGCATCAAATTCTGCCGGACCGACCTGGAAGGCCGGCCGGTGATCGACGCGCTGGCGGACAATGTTTCGCAGACTTCGCGCAGCACTCTGCTCAAAAAGGGCGATGCCACGGTTTCTACCGTGGAGCACCTGATGGCCGCCCTGTGGGGCTGCGGGGTGGACAATGCGCTCGTCGAGCTGGACGGGGGCGAAGTGCCCATTGCCGACGGATCGGCCATGCCGTGGGTGAAACTCATTCAACAGGCCGGTGTGGTCGCTCAGGCCCAGAATCGGAAATACTACGAAATCTCGGAAAAGACCACCCTGACCCTGGACGGGGGGCGGGAGATCGTCGCCTATCCGGACGATACCTTCTCGGCGGTGGTGAATGTGGACTTCGAATCCAAAGTCATTGGCAAACAATATGCCGTTTTTTCGCTGGCGGGTGCCGAGGGTGGCGACGATTTCGGCAAGACGGTGGCGCCGAGCCGCACGTTCGTCTTCCTGCACGAGATCGAGCCGCTGATCCAGAACAATATGATCAAAGGCGGCGACCTGGACAACGCCATCGTGATCGTCGAGCAGCCCGTGGACGCGGCCAAGGCGGCCGAGATCGGCAAGCTGTTCGGGCGCGAAGGGGTGGCCGCCGACCGGCAGGGATACCTCAACAACCTCGACCTGCATTTCGACAACGAGATCGCGCGGCACAAGCTGCTGGATCTGCTTGGTGACCTGGCGTTGGTAGGGATGCGGATTAAAGGGCGCGTCTTCGCGACGCGGCCGGGGCATAAGGCCAACACGGAGTTCGCCAAGCTGCTGCGGAAGAATATCAAACGCGATGCGGACCGGCCGACGTTCAAATACGACCCGAACGCGGAGCCGGTTTACGACATCAACCGCATCAAGGCGACGCTGCCGCACCGCCCGCCGTTCCTGCTGGTGGACAAGATCATCGACATCACGGCTGATTCGGTCGTGGGGATCAAGAACGTCACGATGAACGAGCCGTTCTTCGTGGGGCACTTCCCCGACGAACCGGTGATGCCGGGGGTGCTGATCGTGGAAGCCATGGCCCAGTGCGGGGGCATCCTGGCGCTGAGCACGGTGCCCGACCCGGAGAACTATTCGACCTATTTCATGACCATCGACGGGGTGAAATACCGGCACAAGGTGGTGCCGGGCGACACGCTCCAGTTCGAACTGCGGCTTTCGGAGCCGATCCGCCGCGGGATCGTCAGGATGGACGCGCGGGCTTACATAGGCGACACGCTGGCCACCGAGGCGAAACTGATGGCCCTAGTGTCCAAAAACAAATAACATCCATTACTACGGAATACCCATTTCAGACCATTCGAATCTTATGATACATCCCTTAGCCTATGTCCATCCGGACGCTAAACTGGGCGAGAACGTCACGGTAGAACCTTTTGCATACATCGCCGGTAAGGTGACCATCGGTGACGGGAGCTGGATCGGGCCCAACTCGGTCATCAACGACGGGGCGGTGCTCGGACGGGACTGTAAAATCTTCAGCGGTGCGGTGATCGCGGGCATTCCGCAGGACCTGAAGTTCCGGGGCGAAGAGACCACGGCGGTGATCGGCGATAGGACGATGGTCCGCGAATGCGCCACGATCAACCGGGGCACGGCGGCCCGGGGGACGACGATCGTGGGGAGCGACACGCTCATTATGGCGTACGCCCATGTGGGGCACGACTGCGTGGTGGGGAGCCACTGCATCCTGGCCAATAACGTTTCGCTGGCGGGCGAGGTCGAACTGGACGACTGGGCGATCCTGGGGGGGCATACCGCCATCCACCAGTTCTGCCGGGTCGGAAAACACGCCATGACCAGCGGCGGGACGATGGTGGGCAAGGATATTCCGCCGTTCATCAAGGTGGCGCACAACCCGGCTTCGTACGTGGGAGTCAATTCGATCGGGCTGCGGCGGCGCGGGTTCGACAGCGCGCAGGTCAATGAGATCATGGACATCTGCCGCATCATGTTCCAGAACGGCTATTCGTACGGCAAGGCCTGCCAGATACTGGAGGAGCAGATGCCCGATTCGGAGGCCAGGCGCGAGATGCTGGCGTTCTTCGCCGGGTCGAAGCGCGGGGTGATCAAGCCCTACCAGAGCCGGACCAAAGACCAGGACGAAGAATAATATTCAGGGGCGGTATTTGCATAAGTACATAATATTGCATATATTTGCAGCGTTACGAATGGACGTTCGTGACGGGGGATTTTTGAAACGGGGGTGATTAACCTCCGTTTCGTGTTTTAAAACCGGAAGGTTTATGGATTACAAGGCGTTGGTGCGGGATGCGGTTTACTCGGTTGTCGAAGGCGAAAGCTCGCCGTGGGCGGAGCGGGGATTCTTTGTGGTGGATATTGCCTGCAAAGGGGGTGCTGCGGGGGTTGACGAAATCGAAGTCGCGGTGGATTGTGACGGGACGGATAGTGAAGGACGATTGCTGGGGGTGGGGATCGACGACTGCGCTGTTTTGAACCGGGAGATCTCGGCGAAGTTGGCCGAGGTGCTGCCCGGAACCGTAACGGACGGTGTCGAGGAGGAGGCCGATTTTTCGCTGACGGTGATGTCGGCGGGGCTGGGCCAGCCGCTGAAACTGGGGCGGCAGTACCAGAAACTGATGCGGCGGGCTTTGGCTGAGGATGAGTTGCCGCGGGTGGACGTGCTGTTTAAGGATGGGAGGAAACTCGTGGGGGCGGTGCTTTGCGGCATCGGGTACAATAACGATACGGAGGAGGATGTGCCGTCGGCCGTCGAGGTGATGTACGAGGTGAAGGAGCTGCTGCCGGGCAAGAAACGGAAAGAGATCGTGGAGCGGAGGGAACAGGTCGCTTTGGCGGATACCAAAGCAGTGACCGAACATTTCGAGTTCAAATAAAAACGGATTAAAAAACAAATCATATACCTAAACGCCCTCTGTCCCGGACGGGAGAGGGAATGCAGAAAAGAGCGATGGAAACAATAAACCTGATCAACACTTTCGCCGAGTTCAAGGAACTGAAGAATATCGACCGCGCCACGATGGTGAGCGTGCTGGAGGATGTGTTCCGCAACATGCTGGTGAAGACTTACGGGTCGGACGAGAATTTCGATATCATCATCAACACCGAGAGCGGCGACTTCGAGATCTGGCGCAACCGGCTGGTGATGGAGGACGGCGACGTGCTGGACGAGAACACCCAGATCAGCCTGAGCGATGCCAAAAAGATCGATCCCACTTACGAGGTGGGCGAAGAGGTGGCTACGGAGGTGAAATTCTCGGACTTCGGGCGGCGGAGCGTGCTGGCGATCCGGCAGAACCTCGCCTCGCGGATCATGGATCTGGAGAAGGCCAATCTGTTCGCGAAATATACCGAGCGGGTCGGGGAGATTATCACGGGCGAGGTGTATCAGGTGTGGAAACGCGAGATACTGGTGCTGGACGACGAGGACAACGAACTGTTGCTGCCCAAGTCGGAGCAGATACCGAGCGACTTCTTCCGCAAGGGGGATACGGTGCGTGCGATCGTGTCGAAGGTCGAGATGATCAACAACACGCCCAAGATCATTTTGTCGCGGACTGCGCCGGAGTTTCTGGAGCGGCTGTTCGAGCTGGAGGTGCCGGAGATTTTCGACGGGCTGATCACCATTAAGAAGATCGTCCGCATTCCGGGCGAACGGGCCAAGGTGGCGGTGGAGTCCTACGACGAGCGGATCGACCCGGTAGGGGCTTGTGTAGGGGTCAAAGGGTCGCGTATCTACGGGATTGTGAAGGAGCTGCGCAACGAGAATATCGACGTGGTGAACTACACCTCGAATCCGAGCCTGATGATCCAGCGCGCGCTGAATCCGGCCAAGGTCTTGTCCATCGATATCAACGAGGAGACCAAGACGGCGGAAGTGCACCTCAAACCGAGCGAGATTTCGCTGGCGATCGGCAAGGGCGGGCTGAATATCCGGTTAGCGAGCATGCTGACGGGGTATGACATAGACGTTTACCGCGAAACGGGCGAGGAGGACGAGGAGGATGTGGACTTGACCGAATTCACGGACGAGATCGAACCGTGGATCATCGACCAGTTCAAGAAGATCGGCCTCGACACGGCCAAACGGGTGCTGGCGCAGAACCCGGACGACCTGGCCAAGCGGACCGACCTGGAGATGGAGACCATTCAGGAGGTGCTCCGCATCCTGCGCTCGGAATTCGAGTAGCGCTTTATCCGGTGCGGGCGCGGGCGCTCCGCACCGGAAACCGTAACGGAATTAAGGCGGCCGGGCCGACAATCCGGCAGTAGTTAAAAAAGAGGAAAGACAGATACATGGCAGAGAAACAGACAAAAGTCAGATTGAGCGGCGTCGCACGCGAGTACAACGTCGGCCAGGGAACCATCGTGGAGTTCCTGGAGAAGAAGGGCATCAAAGTGGAACACGGGCCGAGCACCATCCTCGATCCGCAGGCCGTGGAGCTCGTGCGGGGCGAGTTCGGGGGGAAGAGTGTGGAGAAGGTCAATATCCGGGAGAAAATCAAACCGGTGAAGGAGAGCGTTTCGCTGCATGATAACGATACGGCCCCGACGGCGGGCAAAGCCACGGAGAAGGCCCACGACGAGGTGGTCAACGTCAAGACCAACGCGGTGTTCTCCACGCCGGTCGAAGCCCTGAGCGGGCCGAAGGTGGTGGGAAAACTCGATTTGGACGGGGATAAGAAGAAAGCGGCTCCGGTCTCGAAGGCGGCTCCGGCTGCGCCGAAAGCTGCTGTCGAACCGAAAGCTGTGCAGGCGGAAAAACCTGCGGCGGAGACGGTGAAAACGGCTCCTGGTGCGGATTCCAAAGCGGCTGAGGTGGCGCCGAAAACGGTGGCGGAGCCTGTGGCGGTGCAAGTGGAAAAGCCGGCTGCGGAGGCGGTGCCTGTGGCGGGACAGGCTGCCGAAGGTGCGGTAGCGGCGGCGAAAGAACCGGAAGTGTTCCGGGCCAACGACGATGCCAACAAGCTGGCCGGGCCGAAGATCGTGGGGAAAATGGAGCTGCCGGTGTACGACCGGGGACGAGGTGCGGGCGAGCGGGGCAAACGCAACCGGATCAAGAAAGGAAAAGTCGATGTGGCCAATACTCCGGGCGCGGCGCGTCCGGCAGGCGGGAACGCTGCGGGCGGGAATAGTGCCGGGGGCAACCGCGGCGGCAATACCGGCGGCGGCCGTTTCGGCGGGAATAATGCGGGAGGGCGCAACAATCGCGGCGGGAATAACCGCGGGCCGAAACCCGTCGTGCGGCAGGAGGTGAGTGAAGAGGATGTGCAGAAGCAGATCAAGGAGACTTTGGCAAGGCTTACGACCAAAGGCAAAGGAAGCAAGAGCGCCAAATACCGGCGCGACAAGCGCGAGGCGATACACGGGCGTATGGCCGAGGAGCTGGAGATGCAGGAGCGCGAGAAATCGACCCTGAAGGTGACGGAATTCGTGACCGTCAGCGAGCTGGCGACCATGATGGACGTGCCGGTGACGGAGGTCATTACGGCATGTATGAACCTGGGGCTGATGGTGTCGATCAACCAGCGGCTCGATGCCGAGGCTTTGGTGATCGTGGCCGAGGAGTTCGGCTATAAGGTAGAGTTCGTGGCGGTGGACATTCAGGAGGCTATCGTGGAAGAGGAGGACAAACCGGAGGACTTGCTGCCGCGGCCGCCGATCGTGACCGTCATGGGGCACGTCGACCACGGGAAGACCTCGCTGCTCGACTATATCCGCAAGACCAACGT
>CANQXP010000092.1 GCA_947627885.1 uncultured Rikenella sp. | reverse complement strand
CCATCGTCTAAGCAGCACCACAAAAGCCGGGCGGGACGCATCCGTTCCGCCCGGCTTTTTTCTGCCCAAAAACTCCCTTTGAAAGGGCATTATTATAAAAAAGGCAGCCATTCATCGGCTATTTCCCTTGGAAGAAGTCCCCTTGTTCCATATTGTTTTCAGAAGAAGGGATTTTTCGCCCGGAACGCCCTCTCTTTCGTCGCGCGGCCGTATCAGAGCCGACCGGCGCCTTTCCCTTTCCCATCATCCAAAGAAGCCCCTCGGCGCTGCCGAGGGGCTTTGGTTCCATCTATGAGGTTTTAAGGCTCCTCCGGCCAGTCGCCGTCGAAGACGAAGGCGGCGGGGCCTTCCATGAATACGGGGCCTTCTTCGCCGTCCCAGGAGATCACCAGCTCGCCGCCGCGCAGTCCCCCCACATCCTGCCCCGCGATCTCCACCGTGCCGCCGTCGGGCTGCGACAGCGTGCCGAGTATCTGCAACAGCGTGGTTTTTCCCGCCCCGCTCGGCCCCACGATGGCGGCCACTTCGCCCTGCGCTATGTCGAGGTCGATCCCGCGGAGCACCTCCAGCGTACCGAACCGTTTACGTATCTCCCTGCATCGTATCATCATGGGGCAAATATAGCGTTTTTAACGACAAAGCGGGCTGTCTCCCTTTTGTGGGAGACAGCCCGCCGGTATGAAAAATCAAACGAGTGTGTCAGTCCGCAATAACCTTGCCGGTCTTGTTCTCCTTGCGGGTCATCATGTCGTACGCCACCGGCGTAGCCACGAATACCGACGAGAAAGTCCCGATCACCACCCCGAACATCAGGGCGAAGACGAACCCGCGAATCACCTCGCCGCCAAAGATGAAGATGGCGAGCAGCACCACGAACGTGGAACCCGCCGTGTTCACCGTACGCGCCAGCGTGCTGTTGATCGCGTGGTTGATATTGTCCCGGCGCGAGCGGCGCGGATAGAGGTGCTGGTTCTCGCGAATACGGTCGAAAATCACCACCGTGTCGTTGATCGAGTACCCGATAATGGTCAGGATCGCCGCGATGAACGACTGGTCGACCGTCAGGTTGAACGGCAGCAGGCCGTAGAGCAGCGAAAAGATACCGATGGTCAGGATCGCGTCGTGGAACAGCGACACCACGCCGCCCATACCGTACTGCCAGTTCTTGAACCGGATGGCGATATAGGCCCCGATCGCCAGCAACGAGAAGATCACGGCGATAAACGAGTTGACCTTGATATCGTGCGCGATGCTCGGCCCGACTTTCTCGGCACTGATGATCCCGTACGGGTTGCTCACCGTGGTGGTGAAGTCGTCGATCGAGATCTTTTGCTGGTACAGCGGCGCCAGCGCCTTGTACATCATTTCGTTGATCTCGTTGGTCACCCCGTCGGCATCGTCGGCGTATTTGTACTGCGTCACGATACGCATCTGTTTCTGGTCCTTATTGCCGTACTGCTTCACTTCGAGGCCGTCGGTAAAGACTTTGTCCAAAGCCTCGCGCACCTGGTTGGCGGTCACCTGCTGGTCGAAGCGGACCACATAGGCGCGCCCCCCCGAAAAATCCACCCCGTAGCTCAATCCCTTGGTCGCCAGCGAAATGATCATCACCAGGATCAGGATGCCCGAAATGATATAGGTGTATTTGCGCAACCCCACGAAATCGACCTTGGTATGGCCGAGGAAATGCTCGGTCCAGCGGTTCCAGAACTTGATGTTCCGCCCCTTGTCCAGCATCGCCACGAAAATCAGGCGGGTGATGAAGATCGAGCAGAAGAGCGAAGTGATGATACCGATGATCAACGTGGTGGCGAAGCCCTGCACCGGACCGGTACCGAAGATAAAGAGCACGATACCCGTGATCAGGGTGGTGGCGTTACCGTCGATAATGGCCGAGTAGGCGTTCTTGAAACCGTCCGTGATCGAGAGGCCGATCCCTTTCCCGGAGTGTATCTCCTCCTTGACGCGCTCGTAGATAATCACGTTGGCGTCCACCGCCATACCCATCGTCAGCACGATACCGGCGATACCCGGCAGGGTCAGCACGGCGCCGAACGACACCAGCACCCCGAACAGGAAGAAGAGGTTGGCCACCAGGGCGATATTGGCCACGAAACCGGCCGTGTTGTAGAAGAACAACATATAGACCAGCACCAGCACGAAAGCCAGGATGAACGAGGTCATCCCCGCGTTGATGGACTCCTGTCCCAGCGACGGCCCTACGACGGCCTCCTGCACGATCTGCGCCGGGGCCGGCAGGCGGCCCGACTGGAGGATGTTCGCCAAGTCTTTCGCCTCGGCGATGGTGAAGTCGCCGGTGATCTGCGAGCGCCCCCCGGTGATCTCACCGTTCACGCGCGGGCAGGAATATACATAACCGTCCAGAACCACGGCGATAAAACCGCCGACGTTGTCCGCCGTCAGCCGCGCCCAGGTCTTGGCCCCGGCCGCGTTCATACTCATCGACACCTCTGCCGAAGAACCGGTCTGGGAATGCTCCCCGCTGGCGTCGGTGATCACGCTCCCGTCGAGGGCCGGACGGCCGTCGTTGCTGCCTTTGATGGCATAAAGCTCATACACGTTCGGGTTGCCTTTGATCCCTTTGATGCCCCACATGAAGCGCACGTCGCGCGGAAACAGGGAACGAACCTGCGGCATGTTCAGGTAGGTGTTGACCTTGGCCGTGTCGTATGACTGGGCCATACCGATCACGCCGCCCTCCTGGAACGGCTGGAAAACGCTGAACAGCGAAGTGACTTTGCCGGTCGCCTCGGCATTTTTCGGCATATCGCCTTCCCTGGCAGCGCCGAGGGCCGCCAGAATATCGGTGGAGTCGACCGCAGCCGTCCCGGCGGTGGTGTCCGCGGCAGCGGAAGCGGCATGCGCCGTCGAATCGGCGACCGCCACCAGCTTGGCCACTTCGTCGTTGGCCTGCATCATCATCGGGAAGAGATCCTTAGCGGTATAGGTGGTCCAGAATTCGAGGCTCGCCGTTCCTTGGAGCAGCTTGCGCACGCGTTCTGGGTCTTTGACCCCCGGCAACTCGACCAGGATGCGCCCGGTGTTGCCGATGCGCTGGATATTGGGCTGCACCACGCCGAAGCGGTCGATACGGGTCGAGAGCACTTTGAACGAGTTGGAGATCGCGGCGTCGGCCGATTCGCGCAGCACCCGGATCACCTGTTCGTTGGTGGACTCAGGCGTGATTTTCCCCCGCAGCTCGTAAGTCTCGAAAATAGCGGCGAGCCGCCCTTCCGGGGCCACGTTGCGGTAGGCGTTGGCGAACAGCGTGATGAAGTCGTCGGTGCTGTTGCTCATCGCCTTCTTGGCGTCGGCCATGGCCTGTACGAACGCAGGGTCGGTACTGTTGTTGGAGAGTGCCTTGAGCACGTCCTCGACCGCGATCTCCAGGGTGATGTTCATCCCCCCCTGCAGGTCGAGACCGAGGTTGATCTCTTTTTCCTGACATTCGGCATAGGTGTATTTCACCAGCCCGAGGTTGTACACGACCTGCGACTTCATGGAGTCGAGGTAGGCCTGTTCAACGGCCGAGTTCCCGCCGGACGCTTTTGCGGCATCTTTGCGCACGCTCCGCGTCACGAACGAGAACGAGAGCTGGAACGCGCAGGCGATGGCCAGCATGATGGCCAGGAACTTGAGTGCGCCTTTATTCTGCATGGATTGTAAAAGTTTTTATTTTGTTTTGTTTTTCAGTCGCCTGTCAGAAGTTGCAAATATATACTTTTTTCCTGAGACTCGCCCAAATTTCGGTTTTTAAGGTCGCGTAACGCCTTTTCGCGATGATCCCGCCCTTTCGTCCGCTTATATATAAAGGTATGGATTTTGCCGTGGCCCTATGCGTGTCCGCGGAAGGCGGGGCCGGCGGATCGCGAGTCACCCGGAAACCAATTTGTCGCCTGCCGCATCACTGTTACGGAAAAAACAGTAACTTTGCCCTCAGCTTACAAAATAACCATCCAACCATGTCAGAATTCAAATACCAGGAGCCGTTCCCGATGGACGAAGACACCACCGAATACCGCCTCCTGACCAAAGAGCACGTCTCCACCGTCGAGTGCGACGGCCGCAAAATCCTCAAGGTGACCCCGGAAGGGCTGAACCTGCTGGCCCGCGAAGCGTTCCGCGACGTGTCGTTCTACCTGCGTGCGTCGCACTTGCAGATGCTGGCCAACATCCTCGAAGACCCGGAAGCCAGCGACAACGACAAATTCGTGGCCTACACCATGCTGGCCAACCAGGTGGTGGCCGCCGACGGCGAGCTGCCGACCTGCCAGGACACCGGCACCGCTATCGTGATCGGCAAGAAGGGCGAGAACGTCTACACCGGTGCCAACGACGCCGAGTGGCTCTCGAAAGGGGTTTACGAAACCTACCGCGACTGCAACCTGCGCTACTCGCAGGTGGTGCCGTTCACCATGACCGAGGAGAAGAACAGCGCCACCAACCTGCCGGCCCAGATCGACCTCTACGCCGAGCCGGGGAACGCCTACAAGTTCCTCTTTATGACCAAGGGGGGCGGTTCGGCCAACAAGACTTTCCTCTACCAACAGACCAAGGCGCTGCTCAACGACGAGTCGCTGACCAAATTCATCCAGGACAAGATCAAAGACCTCGGAACATCGGCGTGCCCGCCGTACCACCTCGCGGTGGTGATCGGGGGGACTTCGGCGGAGGCTAACCTCGCGACGGTGAAAAAGGCTTCGGCGCACTACTACGACCACCTGCCCACTTCGGGCAACGAGGGGGGACGCGCGTTCCGCGACCTCGAATGGGAAGAGAAGATCAAGAAAATTTGCCAGAAATCAGGCGTGGGGGCGCAGTTCGGGGGCAAGTACCTGGTGCACGACGTGCGGGTGATCCGCCTGCCGCGGCATGCGGCGAGCTGTCCGGTGGGGATCGGCGTGAGCTGCTCGGCCGACCGCAATATCAAGGCGAAAATCACCGAGGAGGGTATCTTCCTCGAACAGCTCGAAAAGAATCCGGCCCGTTTCCTGCCGAAACAGGCTCCGGGGCTGGCTCCGGCGGTGGAGATCGACCTCGACGAGGGGATGGACGCCGTGCGGGCCAAGCTGACGCAGTATCCGATCAAGACGCGCCTGAATATCAAGGGCACCTTAATCGTGGCGCGGGACATCGCCCACGCGCAGATCAAGAAGATGCTGGACGAGGGCAAACCGATGCCTGACTATTTCAAGAACCACCCGATCTACTACGCGGGGCCGGCCAAGACGCCGAACGGCATGGCTTCGGGCTCGTTCGGGCCGACGACGGCGGGACGCATGGACCCGTATGTGGACCTGTTCCAGGAGCACGGAGGTTCGCTGGTCATGGTGGCCAAGGGGAACCGCAGCAAGGCGGTGACCGACGCGTGCAAGAAGCACGGCGGGTTCTACCTCGGCTCGATCGGGGGGCCTGCGGCGGTGCTGGCCAAGAACAGCATCAAGTCGGTCGAAGTGGTGGACTTCCCGGAACTGGGGATGGAGGCCGTGCGCAAGATCTATGTGGAGGATTTCCCGGCATTCATCATCGTGGACGACAAGGGCAACGATTTCTTCGCGGAGTTCGCGCACTGATTCTTCGGGCGTATCGCTTTACGGGGCCGCTTTCCTGTTTGAGGAAAGCGGCCTTTTTATTTGGCTTGAGGGCGGGGGCGAAACTGCAAAACCGGCTACTGCGTCGGTTCGGGTCGCAGCCTGCGTTGCGCGGGCCCGCGCCGGGCATAAGTCTGTAATTACCCCATTGCGGCTTCCCGCTGGGGGAGGCCCGCAATAAGGCATAGTATATCTCGGTCGGCAGGCCAGTGGAACGGCCAACGGCCGCGCAGGCTGCGGTCATGCAATAAATAATACGAATCGACATCGCGCCGGCTGTCAGTCAGTCGCCATCCGCTGACGCGGTGCCTTCTTTCATTATCCCGTTGAACGGTTTCGGAGGCCAGCGCCTGCGTGGGACTTGTCCCGCGGACGCGTTGCGTCTTTTATCAGGGTTTGGTTTGCGTCGCCTTACCAAAAGGAGGCGCGGGCCACCGCTGGCGCGGAGAATAGGCAATGGCCTTATTTGTCCCGGCACGCTGACGTTGCCTGTCTTGCTGGCTGTAATGACCCGATTCGGGCCGCCCCCGCGCGCCCTTAGGGCTCGCCCGCGACCGGGACACCGCTGGCGCGGGGTCTTTTTCTTACTTATTGCCTATGCGATGCGCAGCATCGCCCGCTCGCCGCGAGCACGCGGCCCCGCGCG
>CANQXP010000091.1 GCA_947627885.1 uncultured Rikenella sp. | reverse complement strand
CCTTGCCCCCCCTGAATCCTTAAAAACATCAGCAAAAGACCCAACAGATCCACCCCGCGACCCTGACGAGTCGCGCTACTCGCTCCGTGCCTTACCGCGGCTCCAAGCTCACGCCACCCGTCCCGCCCCGGCGAGTTACAATAACTCGTACCGCTGGTTCCTGAGCGCCGGCGTGAAGCCCGCCGCCCGGATCGCCTCCTGCATCCGCGAGGCGTCGATCGTCGTCCGGCCACTGAAATCCGTCGCGCTCACCACATTCTCCTCAATCATGATCGAGCCCATGTCGTTCGCTCCCCCGTGCAGCGCCATCTGGCCCGCCGCGAGACCCGTGGTCAGCCACGACGCCTGAATGTTCGGGATGTTGTTGAGCACCAGCCTGCTCACCGCCACCATCCGTAAGAACTCCGCCGTGTCCGCCCCTCCCGCGAGTCCCTCTTCCGCTTCCAATACCGTTCCCCGGCCCTGGTACGGCCACGCGATGAACGCCAGAAAGCCCGGCGCGTCCTCCGGTTTTAAAGATTGTAAATCCCTGATTTTCAATAGATGTAAGATCCTGTGTTCCGGTTTCTCGACATGGCCGTACATCATCGTCGCCGAGGTGCAGAGCCCCAACCGGTGCGCCACCCGCATTACCTCCAGCCACGTGTCCGCTGAACATTTGCCCGGCGAAATGCGCCGTCGGATATCGTTGTCCAGGATCTCCGCCCCCGCCCCCGGCAGCGAGTCCAGCCCCGCTTTTTGCAACCGTTCCAGCACCGTCCGGAACCCTTCAGCGTCGGCCCCGAAGCCGGAGATGCGCGCGATGTGCGCGATCTCCGGCGGCCCCAGCGCGTGCAGCTTCACGTTCGGGAACTCGCTCTTCAAAGTCGAGAAAAGATTCTCATACCACGCCAGGTCGAGGCGAGGGTGCAATCCCCCCTGCAACAACAACTGCTCGCCCCCCAGCGCCAGCATCTCGTCGATTTTCCGGCGGTATTCGTCCATCGAGGTGATATAGGCCCGCTCCTTGTCCGCCAACCGGCAGTGGAAACTGCAAAACTTGCAGCCGCTCACACACACGTTCGTGATATTCACGTTGCGGTCGATCTGCCAGGTCACCGTGTCGCCGGGGTGCAGGCGGCGGCGCACCGCGTCCGCCGCCGCCATCACTTCGGCCAGCGGCGCGTCGTTCCACAGCGACATCGCCTCCCGGAACGAAAGCGCTTCGCCCGCCAGCGCCTTGGCGTAAGAGTCGGATAAAAGAGCCATCGCAAATCGTTTTAGATACCGCAAAGATAACCTCCCGGCGGCAAAAACAAGCATCCGCGCCCGGAGGCTGCATTTAACCTTTTGAGGTTCCGCGTCAGCGGTCAGGCCGGAGCCACCGCGGGCGTAGGCCTGCAAGCAGTCCACGCTGGCTCCGGCTTAAAAGTTTCTGTGGCAACGGCGGGCCGATGATATATTTTCGGCCGCCGCCGGAACCACCTCCCGACACCCGTCCCGCCCCGAAAAAACCGATAGAAAAAGCCATTTTGCGGTATGGAAACAAACAAATAAAAATCGTACCTTTGTCCTTTAAAGCGAAACAACAACAAACAACGACATACGGCAGTGAAAAAAATCAAAGGAGCCCTTATCTCCGTCTTCTACAAGGACGGTTTGGCAGAGATCGTTAAAGAACTTGATAAACAGGGAGTTAAAATATATTCGACCGGCGGCACCCAGACCTTTATCGAGGGTTTGGGCGTGCAGGCGCACGCCGTCGAAGACTTGACCGGCTACCCGTCCATCCTCGGGGGGCGCGTGAAAACCCTGCACCCGAAGGTATTCGGAGGCATTCTGAATCGCCGCGACAACGAAGGCGATCAGAAACAGATCGCCGAATACGAGATTCCGGAGATCGACCTGGTGATCGTAGACCTCTACCCGTTCGAGCAGACCGTGGCCGACCCGGAGGCTACCGAGCAGCAGATTATCGAGAAAATTGATATTGGGGGGATCTCGCTGATCCGCGCCGCGGCCAAGAATTTCAAGGACGTGGCCATTGTGCCGTCTGTGGCGCAGTACGGGTATATCCTCGACCTGATTACCAAACAGGAGGGGGCTACAACTTTGGAACAGCGCAGGCACTTGGCCGCCGAGGCTTTCAATGTGAGCTCGAACTACGACACCGCGATCTTCAACTACTTCAACCGGACGGAGAACATTCCGGCCTTCAAGCAGAGCTTTACCGAAGGTAAGGCGACGCACCTGCGCTACGGGGAGAACCCGCACCAGGCGGCCACCTATTTCGGGGACCTGTCCGCGCAGTTCGAGCAGCTGCACGGGAAAGAGATTTCCTACAATAATATGCTCGATATGGACGCCGCGGTGAACCTGATCGCTGAGTTCGGCGATGCCCGAAACAGCGAGCCGGCGTTCGTGATTATGAAGCACAACAACGCCTGCGGGGTGGCCGTGCGGCCGACCTTGGTGGAGGCGTGGAAAGATGCTTTGGCGGGGGATCCCGTGTCGGCGTTCGGGGGCGTGCTCATCACCAACCGGGTTGTGGACAAGGCTACCGCCGAGAAGATCAATGAAATCTTTTTCGAGGTCATTATGGCTCCGGGGTACGACGACGATGCGCTGGCGATCCTCGAAACCAAGAAAAACCGCATTATCCTCAAGACCAAAGGGGACGCTTCCGTGCGGAGCGGCAAGCAGTTCCGGTCGCTTTTGGGCGGCGTGGCCGTGCAGGAGCGGGATGCCAAAGTGGGGGGGCAGGATTCCGAGGCCAAACCGGTTACGGACAAAACCGTTACCGATGCCCAATTGAAAGATCTGGTTTTTGCCAACAAGATCGTCAAACACTCCAAGTCCAACGCCATCGTGCTGGCCAAGGACGGGATGCTGCTGGCCAGCGGGATCGGCCAGACTTCGCGGGTCGATGCTTTGAAACAGGCCATTGCCAAGGCGAAGTCGTTCGGTTTCGATCTGCGGGGAGCGGTTTTGGCGTCGGACGCCTTCTTCCCGTTCGCCGACTGCGCCGAGATCGCGCACAAGGAGGGGATCGACACGATTATCCAGCCGGGGGGATCCGTGCGCGACCAGGACACCATCGACTATTGCAACGCCAACGGCATGGCCATGGTCTTCACCGGCTTGCGCCACTTCAAACACTAAACAGCCATGGGACTCTTTTCATTTCTCACGCAGGAGCTGGCCATGGACCTCGGTACGGCCAACACCATCATCATCTACAACGATAAGATCGTGGTGGACGAGCCGTCTATCGTGGCCGTGGATCAGCACGCCAACCGGCTGGTGGCCATCGGCAACCAGGCCCGGCAGATGCACGGGAAAACCCACCAGGATATCAAGACCATCCGCCCGCTCAGGGACGGGGTGATCGCCGACTTTACCGCTGCGGAGCTGATGATCCGCGGCATGATCAAGATGATCAAGTCCCGCAACAAGATGTTCTCTCCGTCTTTGCGGATGGTGATCTGTATACCGTCGGGTTCCACCAATGTGGAGATCCGCGCCGTGCGGGATTCGGCCGAGCATGCCGGGGGGCGGGAGGTTTATATGATCTATGAACCGATGGCCGCGGCTTTGGGGATGGGGCTGGACGTGGAGGCGCCGGAAGGGCATATGGTGGTGGACATCGGAGGGGGGACAGCGGAGGTCGCCGTTATCTCGCTGGGGGGGATCGTCTGCAACGAGTCGATCAACGTGGCCGGTGATGTTTTCACCGAGGATGTCCAGACCTACATGCGCCAGCAGCACAACATCAAGATCGGGGAGAGGACTGCCGAGGAGATCAAGATCGCTGTGGGGGCTGCGATCGACAACCTCGACAATCCGCCGGACGACCATATCGTCCGCGGGCCGAACATCATTACCTCGTTGCCGTTGGAAATACCTGTTTCCTATAAGGAGGTGGCCCACGCGCTGGACAAATCGCTGATGAAGGTCGATGCCGCCATTATGAAGGTGCTGGAGAAGATTCCGCCGGAATTGTATTCGGACATCGTCAAGAACGGCATCTACCTGGCCGGGGGCGGGGCTTTGCTGCGCGGGCTGGACAAACGGCTGTTCCAGAAGACCCGGATTCCGTTCCACGTTTCGGAAGACCCGCTTCGCGCGGTGGCGCGCGGGACGGGGATCGCCTTGAAGAATATCGGGCGCTTCTCCTTCCTGATGCGGTAGGGGAACGTGTCCGGAAAGGTGCGGTCTCTTCGTGCGGATTGGACGTATCCTCGTGGTAGGCATACTCCGTTAAGGCTGCGGTAAGTTAAACAGCACGATTTGTACGTCCCGCAGCCAGCGGAGGGGAAAACGAGCATCGCGAGTCTTTCAGCCCTCCGCGTGGGGTGGCTGCGGGCTGACCGCTGACGCGGAAACTTAATTTTAACCGTACGGTTTTCTCGCCGGTCGCAGCCTGCGGAAAGGTTCGCAACCTAAGTTGCGGGCCTCCGCGAGAGGAGGCTGCGGCCCGCACGGCTCGCTACGCTCGCCGTATGAGTCCCAAAGTGGCAGCGCGGTACAGTGATAAAAAACCGTAGGATTTTCTTTTTGGCCTGACAGCCATCTCCGGGCTCCGGCCGTTGTTTAAATGCCGCAGGCGTCAGCACTTAACTGAAAAAGAGAAGCGGTTGACTGCAAAAAAGGCTGCGGAATGTGCCCGGACAGGGCGGGATCGTTACGGCCGGTAAGACAGACGGCGGCAGCGCCCCCTGTCCGTGCCTTTAGTTAAAAACCAACCGAGTTGCTGAAGTTATTATTATTCCTCAAGCGGATCCACTACGCGCTCCTGTTCATCGCCCTCGAAGCGATAGCCATCAGTGTGTTCCTGCACGGCAACGTCTACCAGAAAGCCCGCATCGCCGGGGCCTCGAACCGGTTGGTCAGCGGCATCTACGACAAGATCGCCGACGTCAGCGGCTACTTCGGCCTGCGCAGCGAGAACGAGCGTCTGGTGGAGGAGATCGCCCGGCTCCGGAGCCAGATGAGCGCCCACCTGCACGCCGACACCCTTTTCTCCCGCACCGACAGCGTGCCCTCCCTGCAATACTACCAGTACCAGCCCGCCCGCGTGATCCGCAACAGCATCAGCAAACGCGAGAACTACATCACCATCGACCGCGGCACCCTCGACGGCATCGAACCTGAGATGGCCCTTATCACCGACGACGGTATCGTCGGGTACGTCGTCAACTGTTCCGAACACTTCTCCGTCGCCGTGTCCATACTCAACGCCAAGGAATTCCGCACCAGCGGGTGCATCCAAGGGAGCGACTTCGCCGGATCTATCTATTGGGACGGCCTGAGCCACCGCGAAGTGATCCTCGACGAGATTCCCAAATACGCCGACATGCAGGTGGGCGACACCGTCGTGACCACCAACTACTCCTACATCTTCCCGCCCGACCAGCCTATCGGCACCGTCGAGAGCTTCGAGATGGTCAACGGGACGTTTTATAAAGTCCGCGTCAGGCTCTTCGCCGATCTGGCCCGGATCAGGTACGTTTATGCCGTGCGGTATCTCGAACAGGAAGAGCGCCGCGCGTTGGAGGCCACCGTCGGGAACGCCGAGATCGGCCAGCAGCAGGAAGGAGGCCGCCCGTGATCCGGTTTCTCGAATACGCCGCCATTTTCCTGCTCCTGCTCGTGTTGCAGGAGTTCGTCTTCGACAACATCAACCTCGGCGGGGTGGTGAACCCGTACATATACATTATGTTCATCATCCTGTTGCCGCTCGACATGCCCGGTTGGATGCTGCTCGTGCTGGGTTTCGGGGCCGGCGCCGCCGTCGATTTCATGTCCGGCACCGCCGGGCTCCAGACCATCGCTTCCACCTGGCTCGCTTTCGTGCGGCCGACTGTTGTGGGGCTGCTGCTCGGCAAAGACCTCGTTTACGAAGGCGGGATACCCACTGCCGGAAGGGTGGGGACCGGACGGTTCCTGCGTTACCTTGCCGTGATGGTGCTGCTGTTCGACATCCCCTTCTTCATCCTCGAAGACCTTTCCGGCAGCGCGTGGGTCATCACCCTGCGGATCGTGCTCAGCTCGGCGTTCAGCGTCGGGATCATATACTTCCTGCACCTGCCTTTCGTGCATACCCAGCTGAAAGTGTAGGGTGAAACCCGTTGTCGTTTGTCCGGCCTTTGTTGGAAATAGTTTCGCCCGTCAATCGGCAGGCCTTATTTTGGGGTAGTTGCAGCCCTATCGTCCTGCCCGAAGGCTCCGCAGGCCGAACCCGACAGAGCGGGTAGCGCGATCCGAAAAGAAACACCGGCCAGCGAGAAAAGTCCCCGCGATAGCGGCGGGCGCCCCCGAGGGGGGCCGGGGCGCCCGAATCGGG
>CANQXP010000090.1 GCA_947627885.1 uncultured Rikenella sp. | reverse complement strand
GCCGCTAAGCCGGCTCCCATAATAGCTCCGAAAACGGCCAACAGGAAGATGATCCCGATCAACGATATCACCAAACCCGCAATGGCAAGACCCTTCGGTTGTTTGGTCAGTCCGATAGCCGAAAGGATCAGGCCGACTGCCCATAAGATCCAGCCGAAAACGGGTATCCACCCTAAAAAGAGGGTGACGATGGAGATGATAAATCCGGCCGTGCCGACGCCGTTCGACTGCTTTTCGACCTGCTGGACGATAACGGTTTGCTGGTACGGTTGTTGGGGTTGCGGGTTAGGTGTTTGGTTCTCCATAATCTGTATGTATTTAAATGGTTTGAATGGTCAAGCCGGAGATAAGTTCGGATTAAATCAGGCGATAAATCGCACAAAGGAAAAAGAACTATAATTGTTATAAAGATAATCAAAAAATGGTCAGCTAAGTGGAAAAAGTTAAATTTGTAGCCGGTAAAATGAAGAAACTATGGCATTGGCAGTGATTTTGGGCGGCGGCGAAAGCGGTTACGGTTCCGCCGTGTTGGCCGCCTCGAAAGGATATGAAGTTTTGCTCTCCGATTCCGGGAAGCTCCGGGAGCCTTACCGGTCGCGGTTAGCCGAAAAGGGTATTCCGTTCGAAGAGGAACGGCATACGCTTGAGAAGATATTGGAAGCCGAGTTCGTTGTCAAAAGCCCCGGCATACCCGAAAACGTGCCTGTGGTGAGAGCTGTGCGCGAAAAGGGCATTCCGGTTATTTCGGAGATCGAGTTCGCCGGGCGTTACCTGGCTCCGCATACGCGGACGGTCTGCATTACCGGCAGCAACGGTAAAACGACCACAACGACCCTGATTCACGAGATTATGCGGGCTGCCGGCTTACGGGCGGAACTGGCAGGAAATATCGGACGCAGTTTGGCGTTGCAGGTAGCTGAAATTCCGCAGGGAGAGCAGCCCGATTGGTATGTGATCGAACTGAGCAGTTTCCAGCTCGACGGCATGTACGATTTCCGGGCAAACATCGCTCTGCTGCTGAACATTACGCCCGACCACCTGGACCGCTACGACCATAAAATGGAGAACTATGCGGCCAGCAAATTCCGTATCACGCAGAACCTGCGGCCCGCGGACTTGTTCGTTTATAACGGCGAAGATCCGGAGACGCTGGGCAGGCTGCCGCAGGTCTTGCCCCATTTGCAGGCGGAAAAGGTCGCTTTCCGGGTGAAAGAAGTATCTTCCGAAGGGGCTTGGTACGATGCAGCGGCCGGAATGCTGCGCTACGGGGATTTCAACTTCCCGGTTTCGGAAATGCGGATCAAAGGGTTGCACAATATCGCCAATGCGCTGGCTGCTGTCGTGGCCTGCCGGAAAGCCGGGGTGCCCGGCGCCGTCATTGCGAAAACCTTTCGCAGCTTCGGGGGAGTGGAGCACAGGCTCGAACCGGTGGCGACCGTCGGGGGGGTGGAATATATCAACGATTCGAAAGCCACCAATGTCGATTCGGTGTGGTATGCCCTGCAGGCGATGACGCGGCCTACGGTCTGGATCGCGGGGGGGACGGACAAAGGGAACGATTACGCGGTGTTGATGCCTTTGGTGCGGGAGCATGTCAAAGCGCTGGTGTGCATGGGGGTGGACAATGCGAAACTGGTGCGGTCGTTCACCGGCGTGGTGCCGGTGTACGACACGGCTTCGCTGGAGGATGCCCTTGCCGCCTGCCGCGAGGCGGCGGAGCCGGGGGACACGGTACTCCTGTCGCCGGCCTGCGCCAGCTTCGACCTTTTCCGCAATTATGAGGATCGGGGAGACCGGTTCAAAGAGGCCGTCAAAGCTATGAAGGAGTAAAAAACAGTCCGTACAAAATGAAAAGAGGCGCCCGCAGGATTCTTGCGGGCGCCTCTTTTATTCTAAAACAGGAAGTCTACCGGGACTTGATGCAGTAACGTTTCAGCACCTCATATGCCTCTTCCAGCCCCAGCTCGCCCGCCTTGCTCAGGTCGAGGCAGCCTTTCTGGGTGTCCTGCATGAAAATCTGCACCAGCCCCCGGTTGTAATACGCCTCCGCGAAATACGGGAACCGCTCGATCGCCATCGTGTATTGCTCGAAAGCGCCCGGCAGGTCGCCGCTCAGGCAGAGCATATTCCCCAGGTTGTAATAGACCTGCGGCAGCTCCGGCATCAGTTCCGCCGCCCGCCGCGTGTCCGCGATCGCTTCGCTGTAATCGTAAGTCCGCCGGCTTTGCGTTTGCAGCAATTTCGTCGCCGGGTCGTCCGTGTGGATCGAGATCTGCTGCATGACATTGTTGCCCTCCAGCGACGCGATGAACTCGATCATCTCCGCCTGCGCCGCCCCGCGGTTCAGGTAGACCAGCGGATTGTCCTCCGCCACCCGCGCCGCCCGGCGGTAATAGCTCAATGCCGAGGCATACTGCCGCAGGAGCGTCTGTGTGACCCCTTTCAGGAAATTGTCCTGCCAGGAGACCGGCGCCCCGTTCGCGGCATCCCATGCCGCCACGCTGTCCTCCGGCGCCACCGAGGTAGTCGTGGCCATTCCCGTCAGGTCGAAACGGTACCCCGCGCGTTCCGACGATTTGCCCGTCGCCGTTGCCGCCAGTTCGGCTAGGTAGCCGTCCAGACGGGCATTGCGGTAATCCCGCGGATTGTAGACCGCAGCCGTGTCCTGCCGGACGAACGAGATCCGGAACACCGGCATCAGGCGCACGTCGCGCCGCACATCGCCCCGCATCGAGCGAAGCTCGTTGTTGCCGAAGTCCGCGTCGAACGAAAGCAGTTTGTCGAATTGCCGACTGGTGTCGGCGAATGAAGTGAAGGTGCTGTCGCTCAGTTTTTTCCGGTAGGCCTCGATCTTCTGTTCGGCGATGCGCCGGTCGCTTTCCGCCCCCCGGAAGTCCCGCAGCGCCGCCTTGAGCTGCGAACGGTACAGGTAGGCGTTCGCAAAGTCCGGGTAGAGCTCGATGGCCCGCGTGTAATCGGCGATCGCCCCGCGGTAATCCCCCACCTGTATCTTCACCGATGCCCGGTTGTAGAACACCAGCACGTTGCCCGGATTGTACGCCGCCACCCGGTCGTAGTCCTCGATGGCCCGGTTGTAGTCCCCGATCTGGCTCCGCAGGATCGCCCGGTTGAAATAGGTCACCGAGTTGGTGGAGTCGTAGGCGATGGCCCGGTCGAAATCGGCCAGCGCCCGGATCGGCTGTTGTTCATTCACGTAGGCATACGCCCGGTAAAAATATGCCACCGACTGCGTGCTGTCGATGCAGAGCGCTTCGGTCAGGTCGCGGATCCCCTCCTCGTTCTTGTTCTGCGCCACTTCGAGCAGCCCCCGCCGCACATAGCCGTCCGCCTCGTAAGGGTTGATCTCCACGGCCCGGTTGAAATCGGCATAGGCTTTCGTGGTGTCTTTCAGGTAGAGATAGCAGGTTCCGCGGTTGGTCAGGGCGTTGACGTCGGCAGGCGTCGAGCGCAGGTAGCGCGAAAAGTCCTCGACCGCTTTTTCGAATTGCTGGCTCAGGAAATAGGTCACCCCCCGGCTATAGTAGGCCGCCGGCATATTGGGTCGTAGCTCCACCGCATACTGGTAATCCTTGAGCGCATCGTTGTAGTTGCCCATCCGCGAGCGGGTGATGGCCCGGTACTGGTAGGCCATGGTGTAGACCGGATTGACTGCGATGGCGCTGGTGAAGTCGGCTTCGGCCCCCAGCAGGTCGTCCAGGTTGTACTTGGCCACTCCGCGCAGGAAGTAGCCTTCGTACTCCTTGGTCTCGGTGCGCAGGAGCAGGTTGAGCATCTCGATCGCCTCGCGGTAGTTCCCCTCGACGATCAGTTCGCGGCCTTTGTAGAAGAAATAGGGTTTGTTGAGCTGTGCGGACGCCTCGCCTCCGCCCCACAGACAGACGGACAGGAACAGGAAAAAGGCGGCGAGGAGTTTTTTCATGTTGCAAATATACGTTTTTTCGTTTTGGACTGTATGAACCGCCTAAGTTCTTTTGCACGGCGCAGCCGTTTTGCCCGCGGCCCGTGTCCATTCGAGGCTTTGCCAACCCTAACAAAAGCGTCGCTGGAATCTCAGGTCAGGTGTGTCAAAACGGCGGCGGAGCGCGGAAGCGCGAAACCGCACGGAGCGATAAGCGAGTAGCGCGGTTCGAAAGAACCGTCGGGTCTGCGCGCTGGCCGCAAAGCGTCCACTCCCGGAGCGCGCGACCCGATTCGGGTAGTTACGGACAATGAGGGAACTGTATAAATGTTGACGCTCAATATCTCTTCCCCTGCCACGTCTCCCGCTCTTCGAGCCGCTTTTCCAGCAGTTGCAGCAGCCGCTCGTTGCGGACCAGTCCCCACGGCGACGGGTTCAGGTGATAGCGCGGCGGCGCCTCGCCCGCAAAACGTTCGATCACCAATCCCGGCCGCAAGCGCTCCAGAAGATCGGTAAAGAGGTCGATATATTCGGGCAGTGCCCAGAAGCGGTAATCATCAGGCCGCTCCGCATAGTCCCGCGCCATTAAGGTATCCTTAAAGATCTGGAGCTGGTGGAATTTAACCGTGTCCAGCGGCAGGGCGTTGATCGCCGCCGCCTGTCCGACCAGCATCTCGTCCGTCTCGCCCGGCAGGCCGAGGATGAAGTGCGCCCCGCAGTGCAGTCCCATCGCTTTGGTCAGCTCCACGGCCCGCACGGCAGTCGCAAAATCGTGTCCGCGATTCACCCGCCGCAAAGTTTGGTCATAGACTGATTCGATGCCGTATTCGAGGATCACGTAGTGCCCCTGCGCCGCCAATTCCGCGAAATAGTCGAGCTTGGCCTCGTCCACGCAGTCGGGCCGGGTTCCCACCACGATCCCCACGACGTCCGGGTGGCCGAAAGCCTGTCCGTATATTTCGCGCAGCTCGGCCAACGGCTTGTAGGTATTGGAATAGCTCTGGAAATAGGCGAGGTATTTCTGCGCCTTTCGGTAGCGGTTGCGGTGGAAAAGGATCCCTTCCTCGATCTGCCAGGCCACGGTGTAGCCTTTGTGACTGTACGATGGGCTGAAAGCGTCGTTGTTGCAGAAGGTGCAGCCGCCTGTCGAGATCGTCCCGTCCCGGTTGGGGCAGGTGAAACCCGCGTCGACCACTACCTTCTGCACCCTGCCCCCGAACAGGCGGTGGAAATAGGCGGAGTAACTGTTGAACCTGCGCGAGTCGCCCCACGCGAATATCTGCTGTGTCTCAGGCATCGGGCCGGTTGTGGAGGGTTATTGCAGCGATACCGCCACCTCGATCTGCGGAATGGAGTCGTTCGGCGTGGGCGGCTTCGGCTGGGTTTTGATTACCGGCAGCGGATTGTTTTTGTACGGATCGTACTTCGGCTTCATCGTGGACTTGATATTGTCTTCCGTGAACCCTCCCCAGGCTTTGTTCTGTTTCAGGTAACGCCGTTCGGCCTCCAGCCGCGTCATCCCGAATTTCGGGGACTCGCCGATCTGCTTGCCCTCGCGCACCGCCTGCTGCTGTTCCTGGAGCGATTGGTTCAGGTTGGCGTCGATGATGTTCGTGTTGAAACCCATGAACGGGATATTGGTCGACTGTCCCGCTCCCGGCTTGCCGAACGAGAAGACCACCGTCCGTTTCTTGGCCGATTTGGTGGCGCGTATCTGGCTCATATCGAACGGCGGGACGGCATTCATCCCGTCCAGCACCGCGTTGCGGAGCCACGTCTCGGTCCGCCGGGCGTCCGAACCTTCGAACAGGCCCGACCAGCCGTCCATGTCGTTCTCGATCTCCAGCTGGCGCAGGGCGCCGTCCGGGGCGATCACGAAAGTGCAGCGGATGGCGTAGTTGATGTCCCCCATCGTCTTGCCGTCCGGGATGGTCAGCACGAAATACTGCGCCACATGGAGCAATATGGCGTTATACTCCTTGTCGGCCTTGAGTATCGGTTTGGCGCGTATCCGCTGCACCGCCCCCGATGAAAGTGGCGAGAGAAGCAAACACAACAATAGTATTGTCCAAATCCGGGTTTTCATATCGTGCGGCTGCATTTTCCCGTTTTATAACGGCCGCGGCCTTGGGTTTATTATGTTATTCGACGTAGAGCGCCAGCCCTTTGAGGTACTCCCCCTCCGGGTGGTAGATGTTCACCGGGTGGTCCGCCGGCTGGGTCAGCTGGTGCAAAATCCGTACCCGGCGCCCCGCGATGGCCGCCGCACTGAACACCGCCGTGCGGAACTGCTCGCGCGAAACCGCCTGCGAACAGCTGAACGTGAAGAGAATACTTCCTTTCGGCATCCTGGCCAGCGCCGCCGCGTTGAGCCGTTTGTAGCCCTGGAGCGCGTTCCCCAACACCTTGTGGTGCTTGGCGAACGCCGGCGGGTCGAGGATCACCAGATCGTAGGCGTCCTGCGGCATGTTCCGCACAAAATCCAAAGCATCCGCCGCAATTGCCC
>CANQXP010000089.1 GCA_947627885.1 uncultured Rikenella sp. | reverse complement strand
CTCCGCAAACAGGAGGGGACTGCGCTCCCGCGCGGGGCCGCGTGCTCGCGGCGAGCGGGCGATGCTGCGCATCGCATGGGCAATAAGTAAGAAAAAGACCCCGCGCCAGCGGTGTCCCGGTCGCGGGCGAGCCCTAAGGGCGCGCGGGGGGACGCGCGCCGGGACAAATAAGGTCATGGACAACTCTCCGCGCCAGCGGTGTCCCGCGCCTTCTTTGAGGAAGGTGACGCAAACCCTGATAAAAGACGCAACGCGTCCGCGGGACAAGTCCCACGCAGGCGCTGGCCATCGAAACCGTTCAACGGGATAATGAAAGAAGGTTCCGCGATAGCGGGCGGGGGGGACGTCTGGCTGCTGCCGCAGTGTCGATTCGTATTATTTATAACATGACCGCAGCCTGCGCGGCCGTTGGCCGTTTTACTGGCCTGCCGACCGAGATATACTATGCCTTATTGCGGGCTTCCGCTGGGAGAGGCTGCGGCCCGCCCGCTGATGCGGAGACTTAAATATTGTACGGTGGATGTTGAGTTCCCCCCTTAGCGGCGGACTTTACAGAGGGGAGCGGCCCGATCCGGACAGAGCGATCGTTGAATATGACATGGAAAGTGATGTAAGCCCCGCCGATTCGGCGCAGGAAGATTCGCCGGTAAAAAACGCAATAAAAAGCCGCGCCCGGAAAGGGGCGCGGCCAACTAAGACAAACAACAATACGCCGTTTATTTTCCCGGCCCCGGCTGCCCCGCGAAAGCGTATAGTTGTGCGATCTCGTCCGGCCAGCGGCTTTCGTCCGGAGTCTCCAGGATCAGGGGCATATCGTCGAAGCGCGGGTCGGCCGCGATGTATTTGAACGTTTCGATGCCCAGCGTCCCCTCGCCCAGCGGGGCGTGCCGGTCTACCCGGCTGCCCTGCGCCTTGAGGTCGTCGTTCAGGTGCATTCCTTTGAGGTATTTCAGCCCCACCACCCGGTCAAGTTCTGCGAAAGTCGCCTCGCAGGCCGCAGCCGTGCGGAGGTCGTAACCGGCGGAGTAGGCGTGGCAGGTGTCGATGCAGATGCCCACGCGGCTCTTGTCCTGCACCCGGTCGATGATGTAGGCGAGGTGTTCGAAACGCCAGCCGAGGTTCGATCCCTGTCCGGCAGTGTTCTCGATCACGGCCGTCATGCCGCTGGTGGCCTCCAAAGCCAGGTTGATCGATTCGGCGATCAACGCGAGGCACGCCTCGTCGGATATCTCCTTGAGGGAGCTGCCGGGGTGGAAGTTGAGCCGGTCGAGGCCGAGCAGCTCGCAGCGTTTCATTTCGTCGCCGAAGGCTTGGCGTGATTTTTGGAGCCCTGCCGCGTCGGGGTGGCCCAGGTTGATCAGGTAACTGTCGTGGGGCAGGATCTGGAAGGGCCTGTACCCGTTTTCGGCGCAGTTGGCCTTGAAGCTGTCGATCTGCGCGGGGGTGAGGGGGGCGGCGACCCACTGCCGCTGGTTCTTGGTAAAGAGGGCGAAGGCCCCGGCGCCTATCTTCCGCGCATTCAGCGGGGCGTTCTCCACCCCTCCGGCCGCGCTGACGTGTGCTCCGAAATATTTCATACTGTGTTCTTAAGGTTTTTTGTAAATTTGCGTTTTATACCACTGTCGGGGTTTGGGCCCGCCTGATGCCTATGGTTACAAAGCTACACATTCTGCTCAAAAATCCGCTGGTTCCGGCGCTGCTCCTGCTGCTGTGCGGGGGGACTGCGTCGGCGCAGTTCAATCCGAAAAAACAGGCGGTGCCGCTCGAAACCGTGCCGGATACGCTTATCAAACCGGTCAAACCGACCACGGAGCTGAAGTTCGAGCTGTACAGTGATGCGTACGACAAATATTTGCGCAAATTGCGTTCCAAACAGCGGAACAGTTATGCCATAAAGCCGGGCCTGCAGGTGACGCAGGTGAGTTTCAACAACTGGCAACAGGGGGGCGACAACTCCTATTCGGGCTTGGCGTCGTTCAATTTCGAACACAATTACACGGCCCCGGTGTTCAGCATCAGAACGGTGTTCGACGCGAAGTACGGCCTGATGCGCACGACGGGGCAGACGCGCAAGAACGTGGACTATTTCAACCTCTCGATTACGCCGAGCTGGAATATCTCGGAACGGTGGAAACTCTCCAGCTCGCTGATCTGGAAGTCGCAGTTCTCCAAGAGTTACGACTATCCCAAGGATCAGCCCAAGGTCTGGAAGTCGTCGTTCATGGCGCCGGGTACCGTCGAAATATCGGGCGGTTTCACCTACGAGCCGCCGAGCAAGAAGCTCAACATCCTGCTGGCCCCGATCGCGGGAAAGATGACTTTCGTGCTGAACGATTCGCTGGCGCGAAAGGGGGGATTCGGGATCGACCCGAAGAAGGAGAACCCGAAGTTCAAGGCGGAAATCGGTGCGCAGTTCCGCCTCAATTACAAGACGAAGTTCGCCAAGGACAAGATCGAGTATATTACCAAACTGGAGTCGTTCTGGAATTACACGTTCGCGCCGTCGGCCACGTGGGAGAACACGCTGAATTTCAAGTTCACGAACGTGATCTCGGCGTCGGTGATCGTCAATATGATCTACAACGACCAGATCACCACGCCCAAGGCGCAGGATAAGCGGGCGGAGGGGCGGGTGCCCAAACCGTGGGATTACCTGCAAATTTACCAGTCGGTGGGGTTCGGCCTGCAGTTCAATATCGCCTCGAAGCCGCATAAACCGATCCAGGAGAGCACGATCACCCGGTCGAGGCTCAAGTATAAGAAGTAATCCTTGTTGTGATAGGGTTTGTGCGCCTCTGTTTTCCCGAAAGGGAAAACAGAGGCGTTCCGTGGGGGAGTAATAGCGCGGAGGCTGCTTGTTTTTCGTGGATTTGCCTGCTCATTTTTCGCTTTCGGGGCAGGGTGCTGGCGCGGAGACTTAGCGTTAACCGCACGAATGCAGTGACACGTTTCCGGTACCTGCGGTGCCCACGGGCACTCCAGCCGGGCTGTGAATGTCCTAAATAAGTCCGTCGGTTTTTCCCCGAATACATCAACCTTCCGACCGCTGGTGCGGAGATTCGAATATTTGTCCGTGTCGCCCCCGCCGGCGGGGGATAATCGGCTACCTGCCCCCTTCGCTTTCAGCCGCGCCTGCTTCACTTGGGGCCGGCGCCTAACGGAACGCACTATTCGGCCATCGCCCCATTTCCGTGGAACGGCTTGCCGTTCCACGGAAATGTACCCGCCTTATCGCGGCTTCGCACTGACGCGCTCCGCCGCTTCCCGCACACCGAAGCAGAAAACCCGGCAACACCCGCCGAAAAAAACCGCCTTCCCGTTTCCTACTTCGGGAAAAAACCACTATTTTTGCCAACAGTTTCAAAAACCGACACAACACAATCATGGCAGAAACCAATAAGAACCGGCGCGCCCAGGATCCCGAACAGGTCATCGAGCAGGGGCTCGGCCGCTTCGAACTCTTCATCGAGCGTAACGGGAAAGCGATGCTCATCGCCCTGGGCGTCATTATCGTCCTGGTAGGCGGGTACTTCTCTTACAAATACCTTTACCTCGCCCCGCGGGCGGATAAAGCCTCGGCCGCCATGTTCGAGGCCCAGAACCAGTTCGAGCGCGACTCCTTCGCGCTGGCCCTGAACGGCAACGCCTCATTCGACGGATTCCTGTCCATCGCCGACCAGTACGGCAACACCCCGCAGGGGAACATCGCCAAACACTACGCCGGCCTGTGCTACCTCTACATGGGCGAATACCAGCAGGCCATCGACGCGTTCAAATCCTACAAAGCCGTTAAAGACAACGCCGCCGGCACCCTGATCGCCGCGCAGAACCTCGGCCTGACCGGCGACGCATACGTCGAGCTCGGCCAGCTGGAGGAAGGCGTCAAATATTACGAGCGCGCCGCTGCGTTCAGCGACAATGTCGGCACCGCACCCGTCTACCTGAAGAAAGCCGGGCTGGCGAACGAAAAGCTGGGCAACCTCCAAAAAGCGCTGGAACAATACACGGCTATCCGCAACGACTACCCGCGGAGCATGCAGGCCCGCGATATCGAGAAATTCATCGCCCGCGTACAGCAGCAGCTTTAAAAAAGCCCTGACCGCGCTCTGCGAACCATCGTTTTGCCGACAAGTACGGCCCGGGCGGACAAGACGCGGGGCCGTACTTTCGTTTCCTATCCCAGTAACTTCACACACCAAGAATAATCCATGGCATCTAATCTGAAAAACCTCTCCGTATTCGACCGGCCCGTACCTTCGGCTGCCGAAATGTCTTTCGGCATCGTCGTGGCGGAGTGGAACCACGCTATCACCACCGCCCTTCTCGAAGGCGCCGTCGCCACCCTGCGCGCCGCCGGCTGCCCCGAAGAGAAGATCAGCGTCAAATGGGTTCCCGGCACCTTCGAGCTGGCTATGGGGGCGCAATATTTCGCGGAATATACCAACGTCGATGCCGTGATCGTACTCGGCTGCGTCATCCAGGGCGACACCCGGCACTTCGACTTCGTCTGCCAGGGCGTCACCATGGGCGTGCAGCAGATGCAGCTCAGCTGGAACATGCCCATCGCCTTCGGCGTACTCACCACTAATGACCGGCAGCAAGCTTTAGACCGCGCGGGCGGCAAGCTCGGCAACAAAGGCGACGAAGCGGCGGCTACAGCCATCAAGATGGTCGCCTTGCAGCGCGAGATGGAACTGGAAGACAACGGCGAGACTGCCGGACGCGCCGTCGTGAACTAACCGTTTTTGCAGTCCATATAAAAAATAGGGGCGGTTTCCTGTTAACAGGAGACCGCCCCTATTTTCAGTTACCGCCGGCTGCTTTCCGTCTCCCCCTTCCGTATCCCCGTCACTCCCGTACGCAGCGAACGGGAAAACCGATAGCCGGAGCCGGCCAGCCTCCGTTACAGCCGCTCGGATTGACATCGCTCTGCGTCGCATAAAGGTAATGTACCTCGCCTTGATCGCAAGTGGCGGACATGCAGCCCGATTCGACAGTAACCAAGTTGAACCCGCCGCTTGACCACAGCCGGTATCCGGCAGCCGGATACCAGGCTGTGCCGGAAAGCCCGTGAATTACCGAATTAAATGTACGGCCGCCGGAAACATCCCATACGCTGTTTTCCTTGCCGAATGCTTTCCAAGGGCTGGGGTTCGGTATGTCCGAAGGTGTTCCGCTTTTGGGCACCCGCCATCCCATCGGACAGGGGTCGAAGTCGCTTCGGCGACACCGTCAGAGCGGTGATCTCACGGGGGCGTAAATGTTTCGAGCCCAAAACAGTCCAATCCTGCGGCGCTATGGCCGAGAAATAGAAGCCGGAGAGATTGCCCCCGCACTACACCCCTGGGGCCGCCCTTAATACTTCAGCACCGCCAGCACCGGCATGTGGTCCGACAGGTACGGCACCCCGTAGCCCGAAGTGATGACCTCATACTCCTGCGGCACGAAACCCTGGCAGAAGATATGGTCGATCAGTTCGCCCGGCTCGCCGTGGCCGAAGCCCCGGTACGTCACCGGCGGCAGCGAATCCCCCTGCGGTTTGAAAGCCTTCGATCCCCTCACCTCCGTAAACGTCGGCGCATTCACCAGCGGCGCCAGCGACGGGTCGGTGACCGGGAAATTGAAATCGCCCATGATCACCGTCGGGATCGAATCCCCGAACTCGTGCACCCGTCTCAGCAGCAGTTTGGCGCTCTCCTGACGGGCCACCACCCCGATATGGTCGAAATGCGTGTTGAAGACCAGGAACTCCCGGCCCGTCGCCTTTTCCTTCAGCTTCACCCACGTCGCGATGCGGATGCATACTGCGTCCCAGCCCAGGGCTGCGCTGTCCGGCGTCTCGCTCAGCCAGAAATGGCCGTCCGCCACCGGCGCATAGAGCGAATCGTCGTAAAAAACGGCGGCGTATTCCCCCGCCTGTTTCCCGTCGTCACGCCCCACCCCCACATACGAATAGCCCGTGAGCGCCGAGTCGAGGAACGCCACCTGCGGCGCCAGCCCCTCCTGGATGCCCATCACCCCAGGCTTGACATCCTCCACCATCCTCACCACCGCTTCGCGGCGGTTGTCCCAGTAATCCGGCCCGTCGTCCGGATTCGCATAGCGGATATTGAAGGTCATCACGCGCAGCTCCGAAGAGTCCGCTTCTTGGGCCGTTTTCGGGGACGAGCCGCACGAAACGGCCGACAGCCCCCCCAGCAGCAAAGCCGCCGCCGAAAGCATCAGGGTAGATTTTCCAGTCATAACAGTAGGGTTATAATTCAGTTGGTTAGTAGTTCAGGGTGATAAAGGTAGAAAGAAATTCTTTGAAAATCCGTCTCCGGCTACTATTTCGCGGGCGCGACAAACGATTGGGATTGGACTTCGCCCCACAACAGCAATTTGTGGCAGGATTTGACTAAGACCCTTTTCGACCCCTGCCCGGCGGGGTGGCGAGTGCCGCGAAGCGGAGTGGGCGTCCTCAGTCCGTGGAGCGCTTTCACCCATGAGAACGGCCCGTGGCA
>CANQXP010000088.1 GCA_947627885.1 uncultured Rikenella sp. | reverse complement strand
CCATACAGTCGGGGAAGGACGAGATACACACCATTGACCTGACTTCACAGGAGCGGACGGAGCGGCGGCTGACGACGTCGCGGTTCGGGGCCTACTCGCCCTCGGCGGACACCTCGCGGGTGCTGTTCACCACCTACACGGCAGACGGTTACATGGTGGCGGAAACTGGGAGCGGGGCAACGAAAGACACGGTGCTGTGGTCGCGGCTGCCGGAAAACCTGCTGAATATCCCGGCGCCGGCGTGGAACGTACCGAAGATGTCCTCGCTGCCGATGGTCGATTCCGTCACCACGCACAAGATACGCAAGTACAACAAGGCCTTGCGGTGGTTCAACGTTCATAGCTGGGCGCCGGTGGCGGCGGATGTGAACGACCTGCTGAACACCGACGAGCGGACGCTCAACATCGGATTCGGGGCCAGCCTCTTTTTCCAGAGCGTGATGGGCGACAGCTACGGCTCGGCGACCTACGGACGGCTGCACGGCGACAACTGGCTGCAAGCGTCGTGGACGTACGCGGGGCTGCCGGTACAGATCACGGCGGAGGTGGAGTACGGAGGAGGCAAGCAAGGGGTATATATTCCTGTAAACGACTATAATGATGGGGTGAGGGCGCCGGACGACCTGAAGAATTACCTGCATGCAAAGGGAAGCATCTCCGTACCGCTGCTGTTTTCGGGCGGGAGCCATTTCCGGCTGCTGCAACCGTCGTTCACGGTGACACACTACAATTCGTTGCTTTACCTCCCTGGGGAGGCCCATTTTACAAAAGGTTACCAGAAGTACCAGGCCTCCTTGTGGTGGAGCGACAACCGGCGGGCGTCGATGCGAAGCATCACGCCGCGGCTGGGCTACGCCCTGCGCGCCGATGTGACGGGAGCGTTCAATGACCGTTTCGGGATGATCTACAGCCTCTATGCGCGGGGCTACCTGCCGGGTTTGATGCGCAACCATAGCATCACGCTGCGGGCGGCCGGGATGTACCAGACGGAGGCCGAACTGGGCTTCACCCAAAAACCACTGTTCCCGCGCGGGGCTTACAACGGCTGGGCGGCCAAATACTACGGGGCGGGGTCGCTCGACTACACTTTCCCGCTCTGTTACCCGGACGGGGGGATCAACGGGCTGATCTATTTCAAGCGCATCTGGCTCAACCTGTTCGGCGATTACAGCCGGGGAGCCTATTTCGCCGGGGGCGGCTCGACGCGCAACCGGGATATCTGGTCATATGGCGGGGATATCGCGTTCGAGCTGAACGTGGTGGGATCGACCAGCCCGGCGACGGTCAAGTTCACGCTGGCCTCGCCGTCGAACGACAAGTTCTACTTCGGCGTGGGACTGTCGATGGATTTCTGATACTAAACGGATCTTTTAATTGTACTAACCCAGAGGGTACCGTTCTCTTTGTGAACAACCGACGCTGCCAGCGTATGCCATACAAACCGCAGGTTTGAATATGGCTACGCGGCGAGGAGGAAAACAAGCGCAGCGCAGTTAGCGAGAACCAGAAAACCGACGCTCGAAGCAAGAGCAGAGACCGCTGGCGGGCTATGCCTTGCAAGGAGGAGGAAGGCGAAGCCAAACTTTCGAGAATGCTTCGCATTCTAAATCTATCACAGCCTTAACTTTTGGGGTGCGGTGAGTGGCGGCCATAAGCCGTAATTACTTCAAGGCCGCCGCTCCCGCGCCCCAAAGAGGAGGACTTCGGCAGACTGAGGAGTAGCGCAGCTATCTGGAAGTTTCTTTGGTTCTTTCTTTTCAAAGAAAGAACAGTCACACACGGCCCAGTGCAAAATAAAGGATCCTTTATTGGTACGATCCGCAGACTCCTTATTTTTTAAGTTCCGCAAAGCTAACTTAGGCGATATAAAATGGGGCTGGACGCCCGGTGCGCGTGCTCGCGCCGAGCGTGAGACTGTAATTACCCCCAGATTGCGGGCCTCCCGTGGGGAGGCGTCCGGCCCGCGTGGCTCGCTCCGCTCGCCACAAAACCTTAAGCTGACAATACGGGGCGACCATTAACCAAAATAACCGATCGCTTATAAAAGAGATTTGACCTGCCGGGCGATAGACTCCGCGTCGATACCGCATAGCGCCCGCAGCTGACCAACCGCACCATGTTCCACGAACCGGTCGGGCAGGCCCAACCGCACGACACGCCCTACCCCGCAGTCCCCGCCCAGCAAACCGTTGTCCGAGTAATATTCCAACACCGCGCTTCCCACGCCCCCCGCGATCACCCCGTCCTCGATTGTCACCACAGCGCGATAGCCGCGCGAAGCGATACGATCCAGCATAGCCGTGTCCAGCGGCTTGGCGAACCGCAGGTCGTAATGTGCCACAGCTATCCCCTCCCCCGCCAAAGCGGCGACCGCCGCATGAGCCTCCGTCCCGATCGCCCCGATCGAAACAACCGCCACACCGCAGGAATCCTCCGGCTCGCTCAATATACGTCCCCGCCCTATTTCGACTTTCAACAGCGGCTCGCCCAACACCTGCTCCGGGAAAGCCCCGCCCCGCGGATAGCGGATCACCCACATGCCGTCCCTCCCCTCAGACGCCGTATACATCACATTCCGCAGCTCCGTGGCATCCATCGGCGCCGCGATCGTCAGGTTCGGAACCCCGCGCAGCAAAGTGAGATCGAAAGCCCCGTGGTGCGTCGCGCCGTCCTCGCCGACCAGCCCCGCCCGGTCCAGGCACAGCACCACCGGCAGCTCCTGTATCGCCGCATCGTGGATGATATTGTCCACCGCCCGCTGCATGAACGACGAGTAGATATTGCAGAACGGCACCTTGCCTCCCGCGGCCAGCCCCGCCGCAAAGGTCACGGCGTGCCCTTCCGCGATCCCCACATCGTAGGCGCGTTCCGGCATCCGCTCCATCAGCAGATTCATCGAGCAGCCCGTCGGCATGGCCGGCGTGATCCCCACGATCCGCGGGTCGGCCTCGGCAAGCTGCACCAGCGTATGCCCGAAAACATCCTGGAACCGGAGCATGCCGTTCCCGGTCGCCGACGAGGCGAGCCGTTTGCCGGTCTCCGGGTCGAACCTGCCCGGTGCGTGCCACTCCGTCTGGTCCTGCTCCGCCGGGCCGTAGCCCTTCCCCTTCACAGTCAAGGCATGCAGGATCTTGGGCCCCGGCAGCGTGCGCAGGTCGCGCAGCGCCTTGACCAACGCCACCACGTCGTTGCCGTCCACCGGCCCGAAATAGCGGAAATTGAACGACTCGAACAGGTTGCTCTGGTGCAGGAAGAACGACTTGGCTCCGTTCAGCACCTTCTGGATCATCCGCCGCAGGCGCGGAACCCGGTTCAGGGCGTTCCACGTCGAGTCCTTGAACCGGTTGTAATGCTGCGAAGTGCTGATGTCCAGCAAGGCTTCCTTGAGCGCCCCCACGTTGGGGTCGATCGAGATGCGGTTGTCGTTGAGCACCACCAGCAGGTCGTTGTCCGGATCGGCTCCGGCATTGTTCAGCCCCTCGAACGCCAGCCCGCCGGTCATAGCGCCGTCGCCGATCACCGCCACGCACTTCGGCCCGGCGCCGTCGGCCCCCCGCAAGGCACGCGACAGGCCGAGGGCCGCCGAAATGGAGGTCGAAGAGTGCCCCCCACCGAAGGCATCGTATTCGCTCTCGCTCATCTTCGGGAACCCGCTGATCCCGCCCAGCTTGCGGTTGGTATGGAACAGATCGCGCCGCCCGGTGACGATCTTGTGGGCGTAGGCCTGGTGCCCCACGTCCCAGACCAGCTTGTCGTCCGGGGTATCGTACACGTAATGGATCGCCACGGCCAGCTCCACGGCCCCAAGGCTGGCCCCCAGGTGGCCCGGATTGGCCGAAACCTCGCGGATAATGAAATCCCGCAGCTCCGCGCAGTATGCCGGAAGCTCGTTCACAGAGAGTTTTCGCAGGTCGGCCGGGGAATTGATCTGATCGAGATATTTTATAGCTTTCGCCGTCATTTCAGCAGTCGATATAAATACAAAGATAGAAATTTTGTACCTTCGCCTTATGGAAACGGGAAAAATAGTCGGCTTGGTCTGTGCCGCGGGAATGATGGCGGGGATACTGTGCGGCGCGACTTCGTGCGTGTCGATGAAGAAGTACCGCCAGACGCAGGCGCGGGCTTTGCGGTGCGAGCACAATTCGGCGGGATTGCAGGCGGAGATCGACCAGCTGCGCGAACAGCGGGCGGCGCTGGAGGCACAGTACAACGCGCTGGATTCGACGCACTACGCCGAGGGGCTGACCAATGCGGAGCTTCGGGCGTTGCTGCGGGAACGGACGCGGGCCTTGGCCGAGGTGCGGGCGCTGCTGGGAGAGGCGTTGCAGGATTTCGACAGCGAAGGGCTTTCGGTCTCGGAACGGGGCGGGATGATCTACGTGTCGGTGGAGGAGAAGTTGCTGTTCGAGCTGGGCAAGGCGGAGGTTTCGCCGGAGGGGGAACGGGCGGTGCTGAAGGTGGCGGAGGTGCTGGCGCGGAACCCGAACATACGGATTATGGTGGAGGGGCATACGGACAACCTGTCGTACCGCTCCAAGGAGGGGGACCAGATCGTGGACAACTGGGACCTGAGCGTGCACCGGGCCACGGCGGTGGTGCGCATTCTACTGAGGAACAAAGGGATAAACCCGAAACGCATTACGGCGGCGGGACGGAGCCAATATGTTCCCGTTGCGGGAGGGACGAGCAAGGAGGCGCGGGCGCAAAACCGGCGCACGGAAATCATCCTGACACCGGACATGGATCGGCTGATGGAGCTGCTGGGCAAGGCGGGAGAGGTTACGGAACAGGCGGACGGGCGAATTGATTAACTGTTCGGTTATTTTGCTCCGTTCCGCCGGATACCGCTCTTGCCCTGAAAAAGGCTCCCTAACAGTGCCGGAGCCAGCGGAGCCCAAACGAGCGTCGCGAGTTGCAGGCCTCCGCGCGGGGTGGCTCCGGCCCGCGCGGCTCACGTCGTTCGCCGCCAAAAGTAAAAGCGACTGTGCGGTGCGAATACGAATAACCGAACGAATTCATACATAGTCATACATAGTCATACATAGTATATGGGAAGATACAAACGGATATTACTGAAACTCAGCGGTGAATCGTTGCAGGGCAAGCAAGGGTACGGACTCGACCCGCAGATGTTGGCATCCTATGCCGCGCAGATCAAGGCGGTGGCGGACTCCGGAGTGCAAATCGGGATCGTGATCGGCGGGGGCAATATCTTCCGCGGGATGACGGGCGTGGGCAAAGGATTCGACCGGGTGCGGGGCGACCAGATGGGGATGCTGGCGACGGTTATCAATTCGCTGGCATTGCAGTCGGCGATCGAGAATGCGGGCGGAAAGGCGCGGTTGCTGACCTCGATCCCGATGGGGCCGGTAGGGGCGGGAATCTACTCGAAATTTGCGGCCCTGGATTTGATGAAGGATGGGTATGCGGTGATTATCGGCGGCGGGACGGGGAACCCGTTCTTTACCACCGATACGGCATCGGCGCTGCGGGGGGTCGAAATAGAGGCGGATGTCCTGCTCAAGGGGACGCGGGTCAACGGGGTCTATACGGCGGACCCGGAAAAGGATCCGGCGGCGGTGAAGTATGATGCCATTACCTTTGCGGAGGTGATCGGGAAGCGGCTCAAGGTGATGGACCTGACGGCGTTCACGATGTGCATGGAGAACGACCTGCCGATCTTCGTGTTCGACATGGATACGCCGGGCAACTTGGCCAAAGTTACTGCGGATGACGGCTCCGCATTGGCGGAGATCGGGACGCTGGTGCACAACTGACCGGAAATAAAATAACAACACAACGATATGGGACAAAAAAGAGAGATCATCGACGCGGCGAAACCGCGCATGGAAAAGGCATTCGCACATTTCGAAGAGGAGATCGCCGCCGTGAAGGCGGGCAAGGCCAGCCCGAATGTGCTGAACGGGATAATGGTGGAATCGTACGGATCGCAAATGCCGGTGAACCAGGTGGCGAGCGTAACGGTGCCGGACGCCAAAACCATCCTGATCCAGCCGTGGGACAAAACCCTGCTGGGGGCTATCGAGAAGGCGATCATCAACTCCAACCTGGGGATGGCCCCGTCGAACAACGGCGAGACGATCCGCCTAAACGTGCCGCCGCTGACCGAGGAGCGCCGCAAAGACCTGATGAAACAGATCAAGGCCGAAGCGGAGGCGTGCCGGGTGAGCGTGCGCAACGTGCGCCGCGAGGCGATCGAGGCGATCAAAAAGGCGGTCAAGGCGGACGGCCTGCCGGAAGACGTGGCCAAGGACGGCGAGGACGAAGTGCAGAAGATCGTGGACGGCTATTCCAAAAAGATCGACGAGGTGCTGGCGGCCAAGGAGAAAGAGATCATGACGGTGTAACCGGGAGTGACTGGTACGTATTACGGGCGGGACGGCTTTCCACAAGCCGTCCCGTTCGCGTTGAATACCGCACGAACCCGGAATTTCGTTATCTTTGGGGAACAAAAAAACAGCAATATGCAACAGGTCAGGATGGCCGTCATCGGGCTGGGGTACGTCGGGCTGCCCCTTGCGGTCGAGTTCGCCCGCAAATACCCCATCGTGGGATTCGACATCAACGAACGGCGCGTGGATGGGCTCAAAGCGGGCCGCGACGCCACCCTCGAAGTCTCCGACGACCAGCTGCGGGAAAGCACCCTGCGCTTCACTTCCGACCCGGAGGAGATACGTTCCTGCAACGTCTATATCGTCACCGTGCCGACCCCTATCACGGCGGACAAACGGCCGGATATGGCCCCGCTCGTCTCGGCTTCGGCCACGGTGGGCGGCGTGCCGTCGCCGGGCGAC
>CANQXP010000087.1 GCA_947627885.1 uncultured Rikenella sp. | reverse complement strand
GCCCTTTAAGCGGGCGGGCGCCTCTCCGCAAACAGGAGGGGACTGCGCTCCCGCGCGGGGCCGCGTGCCCGCGGCGAGCGGGCGATGCTGCGCATCGCATAGGCAATAAGTAAGAAAAAGTCCCCGCGGCAGCGGGCGGCGCGAGGCCGAACCTGAAAAAGCGAAAGGCGCGATCTATTAGGAATACCGGGTGCCCCCCAGGAAGCCCGAAGACGAGTCGGCGCGTTTGTGGTTCGTCGCAGCAGCGGTAAGCCGGTGAGCGGGCCGGCCGGATCCGGGTGAGTTGTCGGGTTTCCGTGTCAGAGGCGTCCCGGTCGCGTGCGGATCCGCAGGGGGCGCCGGGATTGCGTGCGGAGACAAATAAGATGAAAATAAGGCTGGCCGGGAAATATCCTGGGGTGGAGGGCAGCTACCGCCGGTTTATTTCTCGTCGTAGCTGCGCCGGTAGACGGCCGGTGTTATCCCGAAACGCTCGCGAAACAGCTTGATAAAGTGCGATGGGTTGTTGAAACGGCACTCGCGCGCGATCTCGGCGACCGACCGCTGCGAAGTAATCAGCTGGAGCCGTGCGTGGGCCAAGCGCTGCTCGTTGAGCCACTTATGCGGCGAGGTGTGGAAATTGCGGCGGAATTCATTCTTGAACATGCTCAGGCTCATGCCGCACAGGGCTGCCAACTCCTGGAGGTCGATGTTGGTGAGGATATTCTCGCGAACCACCTCCGGCAGGGTGTGGGGGCCTTCGGACAGGGCCATGAAGACCGGGCGGCAGATGCAGCAGCCCGGCTGGGTGAGCAGCAACTGCACCAGTTCGCAGAGCTTGAGGTGTCCCAGCTCCGGGTGGGAGAGGTGTACCTGTGCGGCGATGAAGTGACGCAGGGAGTCGAAAAATTCCGCTACCACGGGCCACGCCGGATAGGTGTAAACGTCCGTAAAATTGTGGCACAAAGCGCACAGGGTGTTCACCTCGGCGGCTTTTCCGCGGGGCGTGAAATCGTTGCGCAGGTCGGCGGGGGTGTAGAAAAAGAGGGTCTGGCGGAACGGATGGGAGGCGTCTTCCGGGCTGTTCTCGATGTAGTGGGTGCCTTGCGTGAGGTGGAACAGCTCCCCGGCCTGCACGGTAATGTACTTGTCGGCCAGGTGGATCAGTTTGGAGCCTTGTTCGATGTATCCGATGGCGTTGCGGCCGTAGCGGACGGTCTGGATGCCGACGTTGGCGGCGCTTTGGTGGCTGAAGATAACGGAGGGTGTGGTCAGATCCATAAGATTGAAAGTTATAGGAAATAAAACGGATAGGAATATATATCAGACCTTCCGGCGTATCGGCCGGAGGCGGGGGTGCGGCGGTAAAATCGGATGGGAAACGGGCTATTCCGGGCCCCGGTCGTCCGACCGATATGACAAATAAAAAGGCTTCATAATCTTCCTGATAAAAATTATAGTGTAATAGGATTCGCTTCCGTTTCCGCGCAGGGCGGGCCCGGCGTATCTTTGTGGAACAATAAGGCAATCACGTTATATGTTGCGAATATATAAATAATTGCAGCTTCCTGCAATGTGGTTTTCAAATTTCATTCTGAAAGATCCGGGGGTGGCGGATCGTCCGGTTTCGGGATGTGGAAAGGGGTGGCCGGCCCGATTATATGGCGGATACATATTATTTGACAGTGTCGGATATTATACGGAAGACCGCAAACAGCGTACCGGAATGATCCGATACGGGTAAAAAATTTACTTATTACACTATTTTAAAATTTATCGGTTATGTTTCAATTCTCCGGGCCCATGTACGAAATGCTGGCGGGCGAGGTCTGCGATGCCTGCGCGGAAGGCGAACCCCTCTCGGAGAGGGTGGTCGAGCTGGAGTGGGAGGAACGCGGGTTGCTGTTCCGGTTCACTCCTGAGCGGAAGTCGGGGCGGCTCGGTTTCGTTCGTTACCGGATGGAGACTTGGTGCGGCGGGGTGCGTGTCTCCAATAATTTCGATGCCGACCGGCTCAGGAGGATACTGCGGTGAAAACGGGCTTTCTGGAAAACGAGCTGCGGAACATCGATTTCGTGGAGGGTTGTTACCGCCGGATGGCCGAGCTGGTGATGCCTTCCGACCTGGAGGAGAATCCCGTTCCGTTGGCACGGGCCTATATGGCGGCCCTGCGCGGCATGGAGCGGTGCGTGGAGCTGCGGCTGAAGCTGGTGCGCGAGGCGGGCAGGCTGCCGGCGGAGGAGCCGGACGAGCCGCTGGCCACGGTAGACCTCAGCCGCCTGTCGGACGAGGCGCTGCGCGAGGTCGAGGAGTCGCTGGTGCCGCTGGACGGGTCTCCGGCCGGAGAAGCGGAATGCAGTGACCGGAACGGATTATGCGAAAACAACAAAGAGAAGACAGTTTCTGCGGCGGCTGTGCCGCTGCGGGAAGGGACGGCGGCGGCCGTCCCGCAGGCGGGGATGCGGGAAACGCCCGCTCCCCGGCGGAAGGCCGGGACGGGGAAAAAGCCCCCGTTATCGGGATAAACTGCCCGCGCGAGGAGTGGGCGCGACGCTCCCTGGCGGCTTTCGCCGCCGCGGTGGCGCCGGAGATGGAGTGGACGCCGTTCCACCGGGCGTACTACCGTCTGCTGGAGGCTTTCGCTTCGGGGCGGGTGCGGCGGCTGATCGTCAGCGTGCCGCCCCAGCACGGCAAGAGCCGGGGCGCGTCGGTGCTGCTGCCGGCCTACCTGCTGGGGCGTGACCCCGACCTGCGGGTGGCGGTGGCTTCCTACTCGTTCGCCCTGGCGGGGCGGCTGGGGCAGGAGGTGCAGCGGGTGATGGCTTCGGCGGAGTACCGTTCCGTTTTCCCTGGCACGTCGCTTAAGGGGGCTGGTTCCCCAAAAGCGGAAGAACGTACGGCCCGGCGCACGGTGCAGGAGTTCGACTGCGTGGGGGCGTCGGGCGGCCTGCGGGCGGTGGGGCGCACGGGATCGCTGACGGGGAGCCGGGTGGATGTGATGATCGCGGACGACCTGTATAAGGATGCGCTGGAGGCCAACTCGCCGCTGGTACGGGAGCGGGTGTGGGAGTGGTATAACGCGGTGGTGCGCACGCGGCTGCACGACGGCTCGCGGGAGTTGGTGGTTTGCACGCGGTGGCACGAGGATGACCTCATAGGCCGCCTCACCCGGACGGAGCGGGTCGTCGAACTGACAGAGTGGGCGCAGCTGGAGGGGGTGCCGGCGGATACGTGGGTATCGGTCTCGTTCGAGGCGCTGAAGGCTTCGCCGCCGACGGAGCTGGATCCGCGGGCGGAGGGCGAGCCGCTCTGGCCGGGCAGGCATTCGGCGGGATGGCTGTTGCAGCGCCGCAGCGCCGACCCGGCGTTGTTCGAGGCGCTGTTCCAGGGGAGGCCGGTGGTGCGCGAGGGGCTGCTGTACGACGGTTTCGAGACTTACGAAGCCTTGCCCGCAGGGATCGTGCGCCGGGCGAACTACACGGACACGGCGGACACGGGGACGGATCGCCTCTGCTCGATCTGCTATGCGGTGGGGAGCGACGGGCTGTTCTACGTGACGGAGGTGGTCTACACGTCGGAGCCGATGGAGGCGACGGAAGGGGCGGTGGCGTCGATGCTGGCGCGTAACGGGGCTGCCACGGCGCTGGTGGAGAGCAACAACGGGGGCCGGGGGTTCGGCCGGGCGGTGGAGAGGCGGCTGCGCGAGGCGGGAGACCGCACCTGCGCGCTGCGGATGTTCCACCAGGCGGGCAACAAGGAGTCGCGCATCCTGACGCATGCGGCGACGGTGGTGCGGCTGGTGAGGATGCCGGAGGACTGGCGGGTGCGCTGGCCGGAGTTCGCGGCGGATGTGCTGGGTTTCCGTCGGGTGTTCCGCGCCAATGCCCATGACGACGGCCCGGACGCGCTGACGGGCATCGTAGAGGCGGAATTGGCTCCGAAAGGGGGCCGTATCCGGTTGGGAGGCTTCTCGAAGCGTTGAGGGGCGACCCCGGTCATGGCTCGGCCGCTGACGCGCAGCCGTCGGCTGTTTTATCAACTGTAACTAACCCTATTCGGGCCGCCGCCACCGGGCGAAGCGGCGAAGCCGCTTGGCGGCTGGCCCGCCATTGGCATGGAAAATAAGCTACTCGCTCATGACCCCATGCGCCCCCCCAGGTCGCGCGGGCCGGACGCCTCCCGAAGGAGGGACGCTTGGGGTAATTGCAGCCTCACGCTCGGCGCGAGCACGCGCACCGGACGCCCCCGAAAACATATTACCGGCCTGCCCTGTCGCGAAACTTTATACCCTTACGGCGACCCAACAAGGTCGCGCTCGCCGAAGCCGCTCCGGCAAAGTTCCGTGAAATGGGGGCGCGGGGCGACAGGCCCCTGAAACGAACTATTCCATAAACTATTTAGAATCTAAAACAATGCAACAACTCGGAGAGATCCGCGTCAGCGGAGGACGGCGGCTGACCGTCGATATCGAAGGGATCATCGGTGTCCCGGACGGCCCGTCCTTCGGCGATGAAACCGCGCGGGCGGCCACCTATGAAAGTTTCCGCACCCAGATCGACCGCATAGGCCGTTCCGGGGCGCGGAAGGTACAAGTCAATATCCGTTCCGCCGGCGGCGACGTCAACGACGCCCTACTGATCTACGACGCCCTTTGCGCGCTGGCCGCCGAAGGGGCCGAAATTACCACCTCGTGCCACGGGTACACCGCTTCGGCGGCTACCGTCATCGCACAGGCCGCGACGCCCGGACGGCGGCTGGTTTCGGCCAACGCCCTTTACCTGATCCATAACTCGCTCGCCGCCATCGAGGGAAACAGCTTCGACGCCGAGCGCACGGGCCGCCTGCTGGATAAGACCGACGAGCGGATAGCCGAAATCTACGCCGCCCGTTCCGGTAGGCCCGTCGAACAGTTCCGCGAGCTGATGGCCCGCGACGGCGGGCGAGGGGAGTGGCTCTCGGCCGCCGAAACGGTGGCAGCTGGGTTGGCCGACCGGGTGAGTCGTCCATCGCCCCTGGCCGCCGTGCGCGACAGGGTGGCGGATTCTGTCCGGAACCTGTTCCGCTCTCCGCTTCCGGCGGTAGATGAAGCTGTACGGCCTGCCGGGATGAACGGTGCAGCGGCTGCGGCATTCACGCCTTCCGCAGCCCGTGTCGAGGATCCGGCGCAGGAGTCGGCAACGGCGGCTTTGCGCCAGCGTGTGCGGGCTACCGCCACGCAGCCTTGCGAAGACCCTGCCGTGTTTCCGGCCGGTATGACGGGCGACAATCCCGGAGGTGAAAATTCCCGGAACGGTATCGCCTACGAAAGCGACGCGGTCCGGTTGCGCACGGGTTGTTAACAATTCGTGAACAACCGTAGGGTAAATTTCTATTCGGGCCGGACGCCCGGGTGGGCGCTATCGCGGCGCTTAAGCGGCGTGTTGCGGGCCTCCCGTGGGGAGGCGTCCGGTCCGCACGGCTCGCTACGCTCGCCGACTGATATCAACGTAGCGACCTCGATAATTTAACCCTACAGTTAAAATTAAGTTTCCGCGTTAGCGGCCGGCCCGGAGCCTCCCCCGGCGCAGGGCCGCACCTCGCAATGCTCGGTTTGCCCGCGCAGGCTCCGAGCCGAATAATTAAACCTAGGATTATTTATAGCTCTCATGTTAGGTGGGACTTTCTTCAGCCGGAGCATCTCTGTGACAGGATAGTAGGCCAAATTCGTACTAAAGAAAGGCGGCTCCTTTTGCCATTCCCCGACAGTTATATGTTCCCGCGTCAGCGGGCAGGCCGGAGCCGGCCAAGACCGTGGAGGCACCGTTCTTTGCCTGTTTTCTCCGGGAACAAGGAAAGTAGGTGCTCCCGTGGACTGAGCGCGGCAGAAGGATGCGTAATCCTTTTGATTCGACACTTATCAACAAAGTTATTAACAAATTTCTTCCCGTCTCGCCGGACGGGAAGAGGAAAATTATCGACAAACGATGGGAAAAATTATCTCTAACCCTAAAAATTACACGGGCGACGAACTCGAAACCGTCTTTTTCCGCCCGCTGGTCAGCGGCCCGGACGCCCTTGACCTCGGTATCCGCGTGATGTATAACATGCCGGTGCCGACCACCCTGAACTTCTGGAAGCGGGGCACCGACCTGCTCCAAAAATATTCGGCCGGCTGGAATGGCTCCGCCGCGTCGGACAAATACCAGAAAATCATCGAGTTGTATAAAGTGAAAGCCGAGATGGGCTACGCCGCCGAAGACTACTTTTCGATGGTTTACGAGCGCATCGCGGGGCGTCCGGACATCAACTTCGGCGACCTCTCCGGCACCGAGTTGGAAGAGGCCGAAACGACCCTGTTCCGCGAAGCCATCGCCGAATCGGTGCGTGCCACCATGTGGGTCGGCGACACCGCCCGCGCCGCGGGTTTCAACACTTTCGACGGTTTCTTCAAGCGGCTGATCGAGGACACCGGCGCCGCCGCAGACGACGTAAAGAAGGTCGAAATGCTTTCGATGTCTTCGGCCGGGAACGCCGAGAAGCTCTTCAAGGCGATGTACGCCGCGGCTCCCGCTGAGCTCCGCTCGATGAAGGCCGACGGTCACCTGGTGCTGCTCGTCACGCGCGACGTGGCCGAGAACTACGAGGAGAGCTTGCTGAGCGGCTCGCTCGACAGCGTGCGCGCGGCCAAGATCAACGGCATCGACCGCCTTTCGTTCCGCGGCATCCCGGTGGTGGACATCCAGGCCGACAGCTACCTGACGGCGGTGGGCGACATGCCGGTGTCGTGGGCGATCCTCACGGACAGCCGCAACCTGGCGGTAGCGGTCAATACGTCGGATTTCCCGGGCTCGGAGGTGTCGATGTGGTACAATCCGGACCAGATGGAGAACCGCCAGCGGGCCACGTTCATGGCGGGCTGCGACTACCTGCTGCCGGAGCTGATCGTGGCTTCCTATTCGGCGGCGCCGGAAGTTTAGTCTGCCTGCGGGGCGGCGTAGGGTTCGTTGCGGGCGTGGGGCAGAGCCCGAAAAGAGCGAGAAGCGCGACTCGTCAGGGTCGCCGGCCTTGCACCCAAGCGGCTTTGCCGCTTCAGGGGATGGGCGCAGGGCCGAATTGGGCAGTTACAGCCCTTATGCGCCTCCGCTTTCTCCGGCCGAATCGATTTAGTTCCGCGTCAGCGGCGTCGCGCCCCAAGGGGGGACGTGGGCGCGACGAAAACGAGTGAGCGAGTAGCGCGATCCGTGAGGATCGCCGGGCCTGCCGCCAAGCAGTACATAGGGCAGTTACAGCCCTGCCGGTGTG
>CANQXP010000086.1 GCA_947627885.1 uncultured Rikenella sp. | reverse complement strand
TCCGATCGTGGATAAGACGCAGGACGAAGTGGCCGGTTACGTCGATTTCCGTCAGGATATCAGCAGCTGGCTGACGTTCGACGCGGGTGTCCGGCTCGATCACCACTCGCGGGTGGGGACGGAATGGGTGCCGCAGGCCGGGCTGTCGTTCCGGTTGCCCAAGGATGCCGAGATCAAGTTGATGGCCAGTAAAGGGTTCCGTTATCCGACGATCCGGGAGATGTACATGTTCCGCCCGGCAAATCCTGATTTGAAGCCGGAGCGGCTTTGGAGCTACGAACTGGCTTACTCGCAGCGCTTGCTCGGCGGAAGGCTTTCTTACGGGGTCAATGTATTCTACATCGACGGCGAGAACCTGATTATGCGGGTGCCGGTGAACGGGCGTCCGATGAACGTCAATACCGGGAAGGTGGAAAATGCTGGCGCCGAGGCGCAGGTGGCCTATCGTATCTCGGCGGAATGGTCGGTGGATGCCAATTACAGCTACCTGCACATGGAAAATCCGGTGCTGGCGTCGCCCGAACACAAATTTTACGCCGGCGCGGCTTTCTCCAAAGGGCGTTGGTATGTTTCGACGGGGGTGCAATATGTCGCCGGGCTGTATAAATCGCTCGATCCGGCCGAAACGGAGGACTTCGTGCTTTGGAATCTGCGCGGCTCATTTCGGGCTTCGGACTGGCTGACGATTTGGGCGCGAGGCGAGAACCTGTTGGCGCAGCGATACGAAATAAATGCCGGTTTCCCGATGCCGAGGGCGACGGTGATGGCCGGTGTGAACATAAACTTTTGACGGCGGGGATGCCGTATAATCCCAATTATTCACCAAATGCTTCGAACTATGAAAAAAAATGTATGCATGCTTTTGAGCGCTGTGCTGTTGCCCTTGGCCGGAACCGGCTGTGCACAGGCGCAGCAAAAGGGCGACGGAAATGAAAACGTGCCCAAAGTCTATATGTTTAAGGAGATCTCCTCCCCGAATCTTGTGAAAATCTATGAAGCCCTCGGCCGCGAGGCGAAAGGCAAGGTCGCCGTGAAACTCTCGACCGGGGAACCGGGGGGACATAATTTCCTGCAACCCGCGCTGATCAAAGAGCTTGTCCAAAAGGTCGACGGGACGATCGTGGAGTGCAACACCGCTTACGGTGGCGGCCGCGCTAAGACGGCCGATCACCTGAAAGCCGCGGAAGACCACGGCTTCACGGCGATCGCCCCGGTCGTCATCATGGATGCGGAGGGCGAAACGGAGCTTCCGCTGAAGGGCGGCAAGCACCTCAAAAAGGATATCGTGGGAAAAGATTACCTGAATTACGACTTTACCGTAGTCCTCTCGCATTTCAAGGGGCACGCGATGGGCGGTTTCGGCGGTGCGATCAAAAACATGTCGATCGGTATCGCTTCGTCGAACGGGAAGCGTTACATCCACTCAGCAGGGGCGAGCACGTCGAGCTGGGGCAACCCGGCGCAGGACGATTTCCTGGAGTCGATGGCTGAGGCTGCCAAAGCGGTGGCCGACCATTGCGGCGACAACATTCTCTATATCAGCGTGGCCAATAACCTGTCGGTCGACTGCGACTGCGATTCTTCACCGGAAGATCCCAAGATGGGCGACATCGGCATTCTCGCTTCGCTCGATCCTGTGGCGCTGGATAAAGCGTGCACCGATCTGGTGCGGGCTTCGGAAGATCACGGAAAAATACACCTGATCGAACGGATCGACTCGCGCCACGGAATGCACACGCTCGACCATGCCGAGGCGATCGGGCTCGGCAGCCAGCAGTACGAGCTGGTGAAACTGGATTAAGAGATTGTTAGACAAATAGTCGCAGCCCGGGAACACGTTCCCGGGCTGCGGTCGTTTATTGCTTCTTGACCGCCGGCGGATCGGCCAGCTTGTATTCGATATAGTAGATCCGGATCAGCAGCAGGAAACCCGATATCAGCAGCGGCCCGAAGATGATGCCCCAGAACCCGAACAGCGGGATACCGAGTATCACCCCGAAGATGACGATCATCGGATGGGTGTCCGCCGCTTTTTTCATCAGGAAGATCCGGCAGACGTTGTCCACATTGGCGATAATCAACAGGGCGGCCGCCAACAGCACGATCCCCTGCCACACGGCTCCTGTGGAGAGCAGATAGATACTAAGGGGAACGGTGACCAGTGCCGTGCCCAGCATGGGCACGAGGCCGAAGACGCCGGTCAGGAAAGCCCAGAACAGTACGTTGTGGATACCCAATATCCAGTAAAACAGGGCTGCCGAAGCCGCTTGCGCCACCATGATCACCGGGATGCCGATGGCGTTGCTGAAAATCATGTCTTTCACTTCCCGCTTGATCAATCGGAGGCTTCTCCCGCTGAAAGGGGCGTAGCGGAGCAGGTTGTTCTCCATCTTGCGTCCTGCGGCCAGCATGAAGTAGAGGATGACCAGCATCAGGAAAATATTCGCAGCGAAGCTGTACGTCGTATTGATCAGCATGGATGCGAATTTGGTGATGAAGTTCTGGGACTCGGCCAGCAATTTTCCCGACACCACTCGGTAGCCGATCAGGTCATTGATCTTGGCAATGAGCCGGTTGAACCCTTCCACGATCTGTGTGGTGTTCACGTTGGAAATCTCGGAGGCGATGACCTCGAAGATCAGGTAACCGATGCCCAGCAGCAGGATGGAAGTGCAGGCCACCAGCAGGGATGAAGCGAGCCAGGGTTTCCAATGGCTCTTTTCGGTCAGCCGGAACAGCGTGCCCCGCAGTACCACGTAAAGTGTCAGGGCTCCGAGGAATGCCCCCACGAAAAAATTGAGCTGCCAGAAGATCACCACCCCGATGGTGACAAGCACCCCCAGGAAGAGCAGTTGGCGGAAAAACGGGTTGTATCGGTCAGTCCGGTTAAGCATGGCGCAGTGAAGGATTTAAAGGTTCTACCGCTGGGTCAGTTAAGCAGCAGCGAAGGGTTGTTGAGATCGCCGTCCCGCGGGTCGTTTTGCTGGAGCGGGTATATCAGGATAAAACTGTTCGAACGGGCGTATTTGCCCAGATAGTACGGAACGTGGTTCATGACCCGGTGGTACGACGGCCCTCCCTTGCGGCTCAGCACGGCCAGCAGGATGTCGTTCGCCTTCACTTCGCGGAGCAGGATCAGGAAATCGTCCCACTCGCTGAATTCGTGGAATTCAGCCTCGATCGGGTTCTTGGCGTGGATGGCCTCGATCCGGGCCAGCGTGTGCGACGGAGCGTAAAAGACCACTTTGGTGCTGGTATTGCGCCCCATGTTCCAGACTTTCAGCATCCAGAGGGCGAAGCCCAGCTCTTTTTCGGCCCGGTCGGGCACGAAGACCAGCAGGCGGCTTGCCGTCGAGAGGGGCTGCACGGGTTTGTAGACCAGCGTGGTGATGTTGTTCTGCGACAGGATGCTTTCCGTGGTGGCGCTGGGAAAAACCGCAGGCGTTTCGTCCGGCTGGCCCGGTTTCAGGCCGAGGATCAGGTCGGTGATCTTTTGTTCGTGGATGGTGCTGACGATCGCATTGGCGATGTCCGAGTCGTAACGCAGCAGCTCCTGCATCTCGTTGTCCGTAGCCGCCGCCGCGATCACGGCTTTCTCCAGCAACCGCCTCCCCTGCCGGTCTGCATTGTCCGCGGCGTTGTCGTTGGAGACGACGTGCAGGGCGTAGAGCCCGTTCTCGTTGCCTTTGGATTTCAGGGTCACACTCAGGTGGATCAGCTCTTCGGCGGTCTCCGGATGGCTCACCGGGATCAGGATGCGTTCCGGCGGCACGCTCTTTTCGTGTTCGGGTGTCGAATCCGGTGCGTCCGAAAGGGCGATGTTCCGCGCCCCGCGCTGGGTGACGAACGAGGCGATGGTGCAGGTGATCAGGATCATCAGGATAGTGCCGTTCAGCACGCTCTCGTTCAGCAGGCGGATCGGCTCGCCGGACTCGGTATGGCCCGTGACGATGCCGTAGCCGACCATGACCGCCGCCAGCGTCGCCGCCGCCTGCGCGTTGCTCAGCCCGAAGATCAGCCGCCGCTGGTCGACGGTGTATTTGAACGATTTCTGGGTGGCGTAGGCGGCCAGGAATTTAGCTGCCGTGGCGATAACGGTCATCACAACAGCCACTTTGATGGTCTCGAAATCCTTGAAGAAGGCGCGGTAGTCGATCAGCATCCCCACGCCGATCAGAAAAAACGGGATGAAGATGGCGTTTCCCACGAATTCGATACGGTTCATCAGCGGCGAGGTGCGCGGGATCAGCCGGTTCATCGCCAGCCCCGCGAGGAAGGCGCCGATAATCGGCTCGATCCCTGCGGCTTCGGCCAGGAAGGCCCCCAGGAACACGATGGCCAGCACAAAGATGTATTGCGACACCTTGTCGTGGAACCGTTTGAAGAACCACCGGCCGATCAGGGGGAAAAGCAGCAGGATAATGCTGGCGAACAGCGCCAGCGACACGCCCAGCCGGATCCAGAAGCCGTTGTCCACCGAGCCTGACGACAGCCCGACGATAATGGTCAGCACCAGCAGGGCCAGCGTGTCGGTGATCATCGTTCCCCCGACTGTAATGGTCACAGCGGGGTTTTTCTGCACGCCCAACTTACTGATAATGGGATAGGTGATAAGGGTGTGGGAGGCGAACATGCTGGCCAGCAGGATCGAGGTCAGGATGTTGAAATGGAGCAGGTAGACGCTGGCCAATATCCCCAGAACCATCGGTATGCAGAATGTGTAGAGGCCGAACACCAGGCTCCGCCAGCTGTTTTTCTTGAAGTCCGCGATGTCGATCTCCAGCCCGGCGAGGAACATGATGTAGAGCAACCCGACTGTCCCGGACATAATAATGCTGCTGTCGCGCTCCATCAGGTTGAATCCGAAAGGCCCTACCACGGCGCCGGCGATGATAAGACCTAGCAGGTGAGGGATCCTTATCTTGTTGAGCAGCAGCGGCGCGAACAGGATAATGATCAGGATCAGCAGGAATTTCAGCACCGGGTTGGTCAGCGGCAGCGTCAGGTCGGTCAGCATCAAAGGCAGCATAGGACGGTTCAGGTTTGGATAGGAATCGTTACATTTGCAATATAATGGAAAATACTACAAAAATGAAGCCATTGTTCGTACATTATCCCCCGTGCGGCACCTGCCGTAAAGCCGCCAAATGGCTTGCCGGGCATGGAATCGAGGTGGAAGCGCGCGATATCGTGTCCGATAAACCGTCGGCGGACGAACTGCGGCGGTGGATCCCGATGAGCGGTCTGCCGGTGCGGAAGTTTTTCAATACGAGCGGGTTGCTCTACAAGGAGATGGGGCTGAAGGACAAGCTCCCCGGAATGTCGGAGGCGGAGATGATCGGCCTGCTGGCTTCGGACGGGAAGATGGTCAAGCGGCCGGTGCTGGTCATGCGCGACCGGGTGCTGGTCGGGTTCCGGGAAGGGGAGTGGGAAGAGGCTCTTGTGCGGTAGCCTTCCGATATGATAGACTACTAATACCAAAATGATAAGATGAAAAGAGAAAATTTGTACGACCTGACGGGCCGTGTGGCGGTCGTGACTGGCGGTTATGGCGTGTTGGGCGGCAGCATGGCCCGTTTCCTGTCGGAGCAAGGCGCGCGGGTGGCGATCCTGGGCCGCAATGCGGCGAAGGGCGAAGCCAAAGCGGCTGAGATCGCGGAGGCTACGGGCGGCGAAACGATGTTCCTTGGAGCCGACGTGCAGGACAAGGCGGCTTTGGAAAAAGCCTGCGAAAAACTGACCGCCGAATGGGGAGGGGTGGATATTCTCCTCAATGCGGCGGGGGGGAATCAGGCGGGGGCGACTATTGCGCCCGACCAGACCATTTTCGACCTGGATACCGAAGCGATGCGCGGCGTGGTGGATCTTAATTTCATGGGTACCGTCCTGCCGACGCTGGTGTTCGGCAAGGCGATGGCCGATGCCAGCCGGAAGGGGAGCATCGTCAATATTTCGTCGATGGCGGCGCAAGGCGTTATCACCCGCGTAGTAGGTTATTCGGCCTCCAAAGCGGCGATCGACAATTTCACCCGCTGGATGGCGGTCGAAATGGCCAAGAAGTTCGGCGAAGGGGTGCGGGTCAATGCCATTGCGCCCGGCTTTTTCCTCACGGAGCAGAACCGCACGTTGCTGACCCATCCGGACGGCTCGCTGACCGACCGTTCGCGGGACATTATTGCGGCGACTCCCTACGGTCGTTTCGGGGAACCGGAAGAGCTGAACGGGACGCTGGGCTGGCTGGCTTCGGACGCTTCGGCATTCGTGACGGGCGTGGTGGTGCCGGTGGACGGCGGATTTTCTATTTTCACGGGGGTTTAATTCAAGCGCGTCAAGAATATGGGAACCAATCGGGTACGATTCGAACAGACGATGCGCTGGTATGGGCCGAATGATCCGGTCTCGTTGGCCGATATCCGGCAGGCGGGCGCTACGGGGGTGGTGAGCGCACTGCATCATATTGCTCCGGGAGAGGTGTGGCCGCTGGACGAGATTGAGCGGTACAAAGCCGATATCGAGGCGTCGGGGCTGACTTGGCATGTGGTGGAGAGCCTGCCGGTGAGCGAGGAGATCAAGACGCGCCGGGGCGATTACCGGCGGCATATCGAAAATTACAAACAAAGCCTGCGGAACCTGGCTGCGGCGGGGGTGCCGGTGGTGACTTATAACTTCATGCCGGTGCTGGACTGGACGCGCACCGATGTGGTTTATGAATTGCCCGACGGTTCGCGGGCCTTGCGGTTCGAGCGGGCGGCGTTCGTGGCTTTCGACCTCTACATTCTGCAAAGGTCGGGTGCGGAGAAGGATTACAGTGCGGAGGAGGTTGCCCGTGCGAAAGCGCGGTACGAGCGGATGACGCCGGAGGAGATCGGGACGCTGACGGCCAGCGTGCTGATGGGGCTGCCGGGGGCGGACGAGAGTTTCTCGCTGGAAAATATCCGCCAGGGGCTGGAATTATACAGCGATATTACCGATGCGAAGCTCAGGGAGCACCTGATTCTGTTCCTGAAAGAGGTGGCTCCGGTGGCGGACGAAGTGGGCGTGAGGCTGGCGATCCACCCGGACGATCCGCCGTACCGGTTGCTTGGGCTGCCGCGCATTATGAGCTGCGCTGCGGATTTCGAACAGTTGGCCGAGGCGGTGCCGAATGCCTCGAACGGCCTCTGTTTCTGCACGGGGTCGCTGAGCATCCGGGCGGACAACGACCTGCCTGCGATGGCGGCGCGGTTCGGGAACGAGGGGCGCATCCATTTCGCCCACCTGCGGAGCACCGAGCGCGATGCGGAGGGGAATTTCTACGAGGCGAACCATCTGGATGGGAGCATCGACATGTATGCCATCATGCGTGCGCTGGTCGAGGCGATGCAGGCAACTGGGCAGG
>CANQXP010000085.1 GCA_947627885.1 uncultured Rikenella sp. | reverse complement strand
GTGCCGCCCCGCACTCGATTCGGGAGTTTACTCAGCCTCGAAACACAGGTCTGCCACTTTGGGTAATTACAGCGTCACGCTCGGCACGCGCACCGCAAGCGGTCGCCGCCCGCTGCCGCGGAAATACAGCTACTCGCTCTTATGTGTTCGGGCCGCCCACGCCCCCCCCCCACGGGGGCGGCCCGGCGGTGCCTGCAAGCACGCCGCCGGAGAGCAGTCTCTTCCGTAGGTCGCCGCGGAGTAGACCGACATCAAAACTACTCGCTCACTACCCCTTTTCGTTGCAAAAGACAACGACCCGCAACCATACCCCCGCGGCGATACTCGAATGCATTAGCGTCGGGCTCCCGCCGCAAAAACACAGTCGCGCCACCGAACAAGCCCCTCCTCATCCCTTATGCCGCAGCGTGACCTCCCCGAAAGGCACCCGGAGCGGGAACTCAAGACCGCCCTAAACCCAGGCGGCATGTCCGACAGCAACGGGCCTCTTTTCCTTTTGGAAAAGAGGCCCGCAACCGCTACCTACCGCAGCCGCCTGTACCGCGGCCTGCCAAGCGCCTTATCCCACAGCATCCCCCAGGCGAAACCCGCGTGCGCCCACAGCGTCCGCAACAGGCCGTAGTGGCGCCGCATGATCGCCCACCGCTCCCGCCAGCTCGCCCGGCGGCGGCGCGTCGAAAGCCCACCCGTCGTGAAACAGCTCAGGATCAACCCCGTGTCCACCACCGACGAGGCCCGTTTCAGGCACTCGATCACCCAATCGATGTCCGCCGCCAGCCGGTAACGCCCCGTATCGTACAGCGGCGCGATCTGCCGCCGCACGATAAACGACTGGTGACACACCGCCATCCCCCGCTCCAGCGAGCGCCACGTCAGCCCCCCCCTCGGCAGCCGCTTCTTACGCAAACCCAGCGCCTCACCCTCCGGGCTGACCACCAGCGTCTCCCCGTAATAAATATCCGCCGACTCACCCCCCGCCGACACCCCGCCCGGCCCGAAAATTTTCGTCAGTATATCCCTTCCGTGCACCGTATCCCCCGCATTCACGAACCACAGATAATCCCCCGTCGCCGCCCGGATACCCTTGTTCATGGCATCGTACAGACCCCCGTCCGGCTCGCTCACCCCGTACGAAATCAACTCCCCGTAACGCTCCATCACAGCCGTCGTCCCGTCCGTCGATCCCCCGTCGATCACGACGACTTCCAGCTCCGCCGCCGAGCGGTCCAGCGCCGACAGGTTCGCCAGCGTCCGCTCCAGCTCCGCCGCCGCGTTCCACACCACCGTTATTACCGAAACTTTAACCATAGCCGCAAAAGGGAATTATTCCCCGCAAAATTACTATATTTGACACGATTTCGCACCATCCGCGAACCACACACTGCAAGAGACACGATCCATGAGCAACTATAAGACCACCATCCGCGTCACCCTCTTCATCGTCACCGCCCTTTTGGTCGGCGCCGCCCTCGGCATCATGCTCGAACGCGCCGCCCTGCGCGACGCCTACACCGACGCCCGCCAGGGCGACAAACTCAGCTGGGCCCTGAGCGAGATCGAAGAGCGCTACGTCGATCCCATCACCCGCGACTCGCTGGCCGAGCTCGCCCTGCCCCTGCTCTTGCAGGATCTCGATCCGCACTCCGTTTACATACCCGCCAGCGAGTTCGCCGCCACCAACGAACCCCTGACCGGCACCTTCGATGGCATCGGCGTGATGTTCAACATGCTGACCGACACCGTCCAGATCACCAACGTCATCTCCGGCGGCCCCAGCGCCGCCGCCGGTATCGTCGCCGGCGACCGGATCATCACCGTGAACGACAGCACCATCGCCGGCGTGAAGATGGACCAGGACAAAGTCGTCGGCATGCTGCGCGGCAAACGCGGCTCCACCGTCAAATTAGGCATCCTGCGGGCGCCCGCACAGGAGTTGCTGCCCGTGACCGTGACCCGCGGCGCCATTCCCGTCAAGAGCCTGGAAGCCGCCTTCATCGTCCCCGGCAACCCTGAAGTCGGGTACATCAGATTCGGCCGGTTCGCCGCCACCACCCACAGCGAAGTGCTCGCCGCCCTGATGCAACTGCGCGAACAGGGGGCCCGCAAAGTGATCCTCGACCTGCGCGGCAACGGCGGGGGATACCTCGACCAGGCCATCTACATCGCCAACGAATTCCTGCCCAAAGGACATAAGATCGTCTACACCGAAGGCCACGCCTCGCGCCGCGCCGACCAGAACGCCGACGGACGCGGCCGGTTCCAGGACATCGAACTGGCCGTGGTGATCGACGAGAACTCCGCCTCCGCTTCCGAGATCGTCGCCGGAGCCATACAGGACAACGACCGCGGCGTGATCGTCGGCCGCCGCTCGTTCGGCAAAGGGCTCGTGCAGGAACAGATACCCTACCCGCTCGACGGCTCCGCCATGCGGCTGACCATCGCCCGGTATTACACCCCCGTGGGGCGGTCGATCCAGAAACCCTACACCCCCGGCCACGGGGACGACTACAACGGCGAACTGATCCGCCGTTACGAGCACAACGAGATGCTCACCGCCGACAGCATCCATCTGGCCGATTCGCTGAAATACATCACCCCCGGCGGCAAGATCGTGTACGGCGGCGGGATCATGCCAGACATCTTCGTGCCCGTCGACACCACCGGGCTGACCCCGTATTTTTCGAAACTGTTCCAGAAAAACCTGATCTTCCGGTACGCCACGCAGACCACCGACCGCTACCGCAAACAGATCAACGCCGTCAAAACCCTCGGCGACCTCGACCGTTTCTTCGCCGACAAGAACCTGTTCTACGACTTCGTGGCCTACGCCGACCGGCAGGGCATCCATCCGACCGAAACCGAGATGACCTTGTCCAAAGCGCTCATCACCGCCCAGATCAAGGGCTATATCGGACGGAACACGCCGCTCGACGAAACCGCCTTTTACTACTACATTTTCCCGCAAGACAGCACCCTGACACGCGCCGTTCAGGCGTTGGATACGCCGCAGCCATAGGCCGGACTTCCGGAGACTTCAGGCCCGTCACGCGCAACGTTCCGGGCCTTTTTCGTATTCTATTTCGAACGACAAGGGCCGGCAGCAGGCCTATGGAACCGGATTCGGCGGCGGTCGTAAAAACGTATACTGAAAGGCCCGTAAAGCGGCGGTTTCCCGTCGGGATCACCTTCGCTTTTGTTGACTTTTCGGGGGCAGTTACAACCTCCCGCTCGGCGCGAGCACGCGGCTCCGCGCAGGCGCATAGTTCCCTCTCCTTTGCCGGAAGGCGACCCGCCGCTGCCGTAGGAATTTTCCCCGTTCGCCTGCGATCGCAAGTCGCGCGTGCCGCAGCCTCCCCCAGAGGAGGCCCGGTGCCGCCGGGCACTCCAACCGGGCTGTAACTACGCTTCTGGCTCCGGCCTGACTGCGGGTGCGCAGGCGTTGCCTGTTTTATCGGCTGTAACTACCCGGTAGCCCTGCGCCCGTTCCTTTAGGCCGGGCACATGGCGAGCCGTCAGGGCGCAACCCGGAGCCACCTCCGGCGAAGGCCCGTCGTTGCCACGGAAACTTCCGCTTTTCGCTCTTTGTGATTCGGGCCGCCGCCAACGGGCGGACGCCGAAGGCGTCTGGCGGCAGGCCCGGCGACTCTCACGAGTCGCGCTTTTCGCGCGATGCCTTACCGCGGCTTCGGGCTTACGCCCGAAGCCGCCGAGGCGACAAACCGGATAACTGTTCAGTCAGGTTGCAGCCCGCGCCGATGACGCTCGCACACCGACAGGGCTGGCACTACATCTATTCGGGCCACCCCGGCCCCCATCGGGGCGGAGTTCCTCACGCAACGCACTATTCGCCCTTTCGGCTTCGGCCTCGTGCCGCCCCCCGGCCGGCCCCGGCGGGGGCTCTTGCGAGGGATTGCGCAGCCCTTAGAAGCGGCCCGGCGCTGAGGCCCCGCTGCCGCGCAGCCTTTGGCTGTTTTATTAGCTGTAACTACCCTTTTCGTGCAGCCGCCACCGGGCCAGGCGCCGAAGGCGCTTGGCAGCAGGCCCGGACGCCGTCCCGTAGGAGACCGGCTCCTGATGCAGGTAACGGAACTACTCGTTCTCAGGAGTCAGGATCGAAGCCAACGGAGGGACGGCAAGTTATTGCGGCCCTTCGCACGGGATGGTTTCGGGCCGCCCGCTGAAGCGGAGACTCGGCTATTCCCTCTCTCCGACTCGCCCTGCGGTGCCTTCGGACACATCGAAACAGCCGTAACTACCCCAAAGCGCCTAAGCGCATGGCCGCCGTTGCCACGGAAATTCAGCTACTCTGACGGATTGCAGCCCGCTCCGGTGCCGCGGGGCATGCCGGCGGAAAGCAATCTTTACCTTATTTCGCCACCGAGCGGGCTGGCATCAAAGCTACTCGCTCACAGCCCGTTTGAGTTGCCAAAGCCAAGGCTTGGCAACTCAAACGTCACGGCCCCGCCCCGGCCCGAAGTTCACGCGGAAACGCCGCCCGCATCCCTGCCCCCATTATCGGTATTTTTCCGCACAGTCCTCAAGACGGTATGAACTTGGAACCATCTTCCACCACCACTCACAAAGCCGGACAAAAACCGCAATTCCGGCCGGATCCCCCCCTTAAACGCATTGCGCCGGATTTTCCATCAGGAAAATCCGGCGCAAAAGCCTACAAAGTCCCGAAGCGCAACGCCCCGGCCGCAAATTAGATCGCCTGGCTGATGAAGAACACCGCCGCCACCCCAAGGATAGCGTAGAGTTCCGGGAAAGCCAGCAGGATCAGCGAGTTCCCGAAAACGTCATGTCCGTTTCCGATAGCCGTGATCGCATTGGCCGCCACCTGTCCCTGGCGCAGCGAGCTCCAGAGGCTCACCAGCCCCAGCGCCAGGCCGCCCCCCACGATCGCCGCAGCCTGCGCCATCGTGATCTCCGGGGTCAGGAACCCCTTGAGCAGGAAGTACCCCAGGAAACCGTACAGACCCTGCGTCGAAGGCATCGCGCAGAGGATCATGTAGCTACCGAAAGCTCCTTTGTTCTTTTTCATCGCCCCCACGGCGGCATTACCGCTGATGGTCGTGCCGTAGCAACTCCCGACCCCCGAGAAGATAAGCATCACCGCGATCCCGAGATAAGCAAGCAAGATTGGTTCCATAATCGAATTCAGTTTTTTTGGTTTTTATTATTGTCTTAATTGTTTTCTTTTTACCGTCCGGTTTTAAGGCACTCTTCTGCGCTCGGAGTAGCGCGGCCTCCCCGCTGACGCGGAAATCAAGCATCTTTCGCAGCCGATCCGCCAACACCCTACTTCTCCGCCCGCTTGAACGGCGTGAACTTGCGTCCGCCCCCCTCGAAGCCCGCATTCTTGTAGAACTCCACGAACGTCAGGCGGACCGGATGCACGAACGCCCCCAATGCGCTGATAAAGATATTCAACCCGTGGCCGATCACCAATATCACCGCCATGAAGATCCAGCTCAACACCGGGATATTGCCGCTCAGGCCCACCGACAGCGCGTTGAACACCTGCGCAATGATCGCCCCCGCCAGCCCGATCGCGAACAGCCGCACATAGGAGACCAAGTCCCCCACCACGCCCGTCGCCATCTCGTAGCTGTTGTACAATCCCGCACCGATATTGACCAGCGGGTTTTTGTGCGGCGAGTTGAAGAAGAAGATCAGCACCCCCGCAATCCCCAGCAGCACGTAGAACAGAATGCCCGCCGAGTCCAGCACCCCCGCCAGGGCAAGTCCCCCGCTGACCAGCAGGATCACCCACCCCAGCGTCGAAAGCCCGTACAGGAAACTGCCGTTCTGTTTCGAGCGGTTGAAGATCCGCAGGATCATCCCGAACAGGATCTGCGCCGCCCCCAGACCGATCGCCACATTGAACATATTCTCGTTCGAGACGAAATACTCCCTGAACCTCACCAGCGCCGGCACCTTCGCCAGTTCGATGCCGAAGAAATTCCCCGTCAGCATCCCGAAGAAGACCGTCGCGATGTTCAGGAACAGCGCCAGCCAGGCGAAATCGCGGTACTTCGCCGGGATCTTGCGCCAGAAGATCAGGATCGCCAGGATGAACAGCAGCCCATAGCCCGCGTCCCCGAAACACATCCCGAAGAAGATCATAAAGAACGGCGCGAAGAACGGCGTAATGTCGATCTCGTTATACCTCGGCAGCATGTAGAGCGAGCCGATCGGCTCGAACAGGCGCGCGAAGAAATGGTTTTTCAGCTTGATCGGCGGGTTTTCGGCCGCCACCGCACGATCCGACTCGTAGATGATCCCCTCCGCCTCGAGGAACGCCTCCACCTTGCCGCGGTTCTGCTCCACCGACCACGCCTCCACGATCTGGATCGTCCCGTCCGCGAAAGATTCCCCCGCGTGCACCGCATCGTCGAACATGATCCGGTCTTTCATTTTCAGGTAGTCCGCCCAGATCCTGTCCCTCGACAAAGCCGCCCGCGCGATGATCTCCTGCTGTTCCTTCTCCTGCCGCAGGTACTCCTCGATCTGCCGCTCCTTCTGCGCGAAAGTCATCTCCGGCGCTTTCAGCTCTACCACCGCATTGCCCAAGTCGACCGGCTCCGCGGTACCGTTCGGCCCCGCCAGCGGCTGCGCCACCACGAAATAGGTCTCCCCCCCCAGATTGGAAGCCACCACCTGTATGGCATACTCCCGCTCCCACTCCGGTTTATACTGCTTGGCCGAGACTTCGAAGAACCGCAGCGCGATCCCCTCCTCCGTCCTGAGCCGCTTGACCTCGTCCGGGTCGAACTCGCCCCACATCGCCAGCTCGTCCAGCTCCGTGGTCGCCTTCGCCCGCATGTTTTCAAGCTGCGAAATACGCTCCGACGCCGCCTCGTAGGCCTCCACCGCCTCGTCCACCGTCGCGAACGGAGCCAGGTCGCCGCTCTTCAGCTCGTCTTCCGCCGCCCCCGGCTTCACCGACCCCAGGTGCTGGTACACAGCCCGGTAACGTTCCGACGCCGCCACCAGATCCCTGACCTGCTGGGGCGCGTCCCAGTCCCGGAAGGTGACGTCCACCACCCCCAGGTCCCGGAGCTTCTCCATAAAAGGCTTCACATCGCCGTGGTACAACAACAGGTTGTACCGGATCATCGGTTCAATCATATCGCAGCCTCCGCTTCAAGTCTGGATTTAACAATCTTTTGGGACGATTTGGACAGGTTCTCCTCGTCTTCGAGGAAACGCTTGATCTTACGTATCGCCTCCTGGTAGCCCGGTATCTGCACTTTCTCGTACAGGTTCACCTTCTGGGTGGTCTTTTTACGGGCTTTTTCGAGCAGCTCCATCTTCCTCTGGTAGAACTCGCTCTCGACTCCCAGCCGCGCCAATTCTTTTAGAATCCGCACTCCGTCGGCGATCCACAGCGGCGCGCTGAACAGGTTGTACGGTTTCTCGGTGTACTGTATGTCTTCCAGCACGGGGATCTCGACGCCGGCGATCTTCTGGGTGCCGAACTTAACGTCTTTCACCTCGATCAGCGACTTGTCGAACTCGCCCCACAACTGCACCATGTAGTCGTACCGGGCCATGGTCTTGTCGAGCTGCGCTTTGAGCTCGGTCATCTTGTCCTTGGCTTTCTTGACTTCAGAGCGCAAAGCGGACTCTTTGCTCTTGATGGTGGGCAAAGCTTTCTGCCGCATGGCGAGCTGTTTTCCCAATTCGCCGAGGGCGGTCTTATTGAACTGAAACTTAATCATCTCTACACCTGTCCGTTTTTCGTTCGTTTATTTGTCATTGCGACGGAGGGTACTGTTCTTTCTTTGAAAAGAAAGAACCAAAGAAACTTTCGAGCAGCCTGCCGAGGAACTCAGTCTGCCG
>CANQXP010000084.1 GCA_947627885.1 uncultured Rikenella sp. | reverse complement strand
GATGCAGGCTTACACTGTCGATCCGGGTTTCCTGAAGAGGAACCCGCGCGATCCGGGGATCGTGCGGAGGACGGAATAATGATATTGTCGCCGAGGGAGTTTATATTCATAACCGGTTAAGCAAACCTGCAACCATTCAGCTGGATAAGCTCTCTTTGACCGTATAGATATACAGTGTTTCCAAAGCAAACGAAAAATGACTCTCAAAGCACTGTCCATACTCGTCGATCCATCGGACGCATGATTTTGCCTGGACAAAAGAAAAGAGGCCCGGAATATTCCGGGCCTCTTTTGTCTTATTTCTGTTATTTAGTGTACTTTACAGTTATCGTATAATTGAAATCTGTCGAGATATTATATGCTTTGAACAATCTCAATTCATTGAGAGATTCATTATTGGGAACATAATATACATCGATGAATTCGAAATATTTACTTATCAAAGTATCTCTATTCCCTGTAACCGGATTTATGACGTAACCCCATGCATCTACAATATCTGTTACGCCATACATTACTACATGTCCTACAGAGGTGGATTGCTTAAAAACACGTTGATAAACTTGTTTTTCCTCCCAAAATTCCCCAGGTACGATCTGCTCATCGAGAGAGTATGGCAACATTTGGGAGATATCGGCCGGATTGGGTATGTAGGGAGTAGCTTTCGCGCCCCGCTCCAACTTAATGCGCGGTTTACTTATACCAGGCGACATGAAGTAAAACGTAATGGAAGTCACATCATTCGCATAATCCGGAACAACTGTAGTCAGTACATTTTTTACACCATCGAACAATGAATTCCAGATGTCACCTTGGTATTGGCCATCGCTCGTTACGAAGCCCATAGAGAAGGGGGCATTACCGGTCGTCTCTCCTTCGACAGTGATTGTAATATTTTCGCCTCTTTTTAGATGTTCACTGAGTGCATATTGTATGAAGCCTTGTCCCACTCCGGGATATGCATTAGACCGCATCGCGAGGTTTTCTCCCATATAGGGAGTCTGTGATTGTGTATAAACACTGATCTGCCGGGGTGTAACCGTTGCGGGATTCCCGTCCGAATCGAAACAGAGCAGACGGTCTGAGTCGGATACCTGCCCCGCAGCGGTCGTATTAGCCGTTGCGATCAAGGTTCCATCGTTTTGCATAATCAGGTTATTTCCTCCCGGATTGGCTTGAAAAGCCTGGGCCGTGATGTGGTCGCCGGCGGTATTTACCGGCGGGATAGTTTCTTGTGTTTCCATATTAGGATTAGATTTTATTGTATTGGAGATTATGTAGCAATTTTTCATACTTTGATAATTTGATGTATTTATTTTATGTATTTAACAGAGATAACGCCTTTGATTTGTTTTCCGATCAAACTATCCTTGTCGGGGCCTGTTGATAGTACATTACAGACGAGACTGTTTCCGTATACTGCAAAATCCACCATAAATAGAGATGTATTGTTGGATGTGATATTTTGAAGTACTGGCAACAGAGGCCGAGTATATCCGTCATGAGGAGTGTAAATGTGCCCGAGATAATCGACCACGGCTGCGACGTCGGGCTGGATGAATCCCCCTGCGTACGTACCATAATCATATTTGGCGAACGAAGAATCGAATAGCCAGGTTCTGGTATATACTTGTTTTTTATGTCCATTTACATCCCAAAAGAACTCGCCCGTTACGGCCTGTTCATCCAGAGAGGTGTAGTCGAGTGCCGGGATGCCCGCGAGTTTCTCCTTCTCAGTATCCGTAAAGTCATTCGAGGAAAGGCCTTTGCCTTCTTCCTTTTCGACCAAATTGTCTAAAGCTGTTTCAAGCGCCTGTGCCACGATATGATGGCCGTTGCTTTTCAATTCGTTGTTTTCCATAAGATAAATTGTAAAATAAATAATAGATTTCCGGACCGCCCGAAAGCTTTCCGATATATAGAGCTGAGAACCGTTATGCAAAAATCCGAATAAAAAATGCAGAAAAGAACCGGAATGCCAAGGTCGGGCACTTATTCTTTCCGGACTTTTTTCTTCGTGAAATCCCGGTCGCTCCCAAACCCTAAAGCCGCCTCTGCAAACAACAGTTGCTTGCCGCGATTGTCCCCCGTAGGTTTGCCTCCGTAAGCTTACGGGCGGATTCCGAAAAGTCCCAAGAGAGTAGGATTTACAATAACAGATATTAAAATTATGTACCCACCAACACAAAAAGTCAAGAAACTGACGCTGGGACAGGGGCAATATGGGATAGCCGAGGTCGGGGATTGTGTGTTCAACGGATACACTACCAGTTGCGGTTTAGTGCTGGCATTCAACGCTTCGAACACTAAAGTGGCTTGTTATCATTGGCCCTTTATGAATGTTGAAAATGAAACATACATAAGGGACTTTACAACTAATTTGGAGAAAATGGGAGCCCCTGTGAGTAAAGTGATTATAATAACAAACTATCCGGTCGAATCACAACTAGAGTCCTACATAAACTCGGCCCGTTGCATACGAGAAATTGTCGGCGGGGTAGAAACACATTATTTCGTTCACGAAAAGGATAATGACCAAACTCCTCTTGTAACATTAACTGCAGGGAATATAGAATCGTTTAATCCCGTAGAGGAGTTACCTTTGGGTTAAGCATGCAATTGTCTTTTGTGATCGCATCGCAAGGCATCCGGAGATTTCGGATGCCTTTTCACCACCTCCACAGACTATACTGGACCCCTACTCCAATGTAGGGCGCCAGTTTACCCGTCCCGAAATTATAGCCATATCCCGCCTGAATACCGATTCCCCAGCGACGGTTGTCTTTCTCCGTCCGCACAGTTGTCGTGTTGATCGTTTTGTAGACCGTTCCCGGGTAGACCTCCATCTTGTCCACCGACACGTTGAAGCCCGTCACATCCAATGAGTAGAGGCTATCCTTCTGGAAATGATATTGCATCATTGGGACTGGAACCTGCATCGTATCGCCCGGCTTGAGCGTAGTGTCTCCGGGAACCGGCACCCGGATAAAAACCGGCTCTTTTTCCACCACCCTCACAGGCTTCGGTTTTTCGATCACCACGGTGTCGATCCTCACGATGGTCACCGTGTCCGTGGTCGTTTTCTCTTTGACTGCCGTGGAACCGGAGCATTGGCGAAGCAGCAGCAACGGCACGAAGACGAGCACCAAGGCGGTGATCATGCCTGCGAAAACAGCAAAAGTATCTTTCATTATAGATGCAGTATTTGTTTGCGGTTGTTTCCTTTGCGGTAGCTGACGTGCACCCATTTGTAGTGCGACTCGTCGATCAGCTGGTCGAACTCGATCATACCGGCTTGCTCCAAGTCCATGATCTTGTCGAACAGCATCCGGTTTTTGGCCGGGTCGCCCGCGTTCAGGTCGGCAGCTTCGCCTTTGCGGTGCTGCGAGGTAGTCACCCCGCCCACGGCGGCATTAAGCTCCGGGCAACGGTAGCCGCTGTTCACCGTGATGGCTTGACCCCAGCTCTCGCGAATGGGATCGAGCAGCTCTTCGATCAGGGTCTGGAGCTTCTGTTTGATCTCAGGCGACGGCTCATTGTCGATACCTCGCGCACGGGCGGTGTCGGACGAACGGAGTTCGTCGAGAGTGAAATACTTCATGGTCGTGATTATAAATTATGGGTAAAATGAAATCGATCAGTGCTATTACAGCCTGCGCAAATAACCGTGTTTCTCCCGGATTATCCCAGCGAAATGGAATGCCATTGCGTTTATCTTTCAGATCAAAAGTCTGTCGGGGTCCCGGTCGGGACGGCCGCGTTTGCGGCATTCTTTGAATACAGCCGCTTGTAACTTCATCTTGACTTCGGTGTTCTCGGTCATTATTTCGAATATCGTGTCCCGGTCTTTCGCCTTGTCGTTCCGCCGTTCATCAATGACTGGGTCGAGCCGTGCGCCGCTGTCGAAGAGAACAAAGAGGTGATTGTCGAACGCTGGAACGCATATTTCAACAAATAAACCGACGGTTATGAAAGCCAGAGAATATGGTTCGAAGAGGGACTAAACATCGGATTCAGGCGTGTAAATCGCCGTTCATACCTACGTGTAAGGTGCGTTAGAGGCAAGCAAATCAATGCTCTCCTTTCATACAAAAAAAACGATGCTCCTGTCTTGGGAATTGAAAATGCTGTCGATCGTTCGAATGACAGCATTTTCTATTTACCGGCCGCTTGTTTTCGAGGGGGTATGGAACGGGAAAACGGACGGTTCCGCAGGCTTCGCTACTCTTCGCCCGCCGTTTCCAACTCTTTGTCCGGGATAAACCAGATCAGGGCCGTCACCACGTATAGGGTGATCGGGATGGCTATATGGACGAAAGCCAGCGGAATGCCGGCCAAATAAAGGACGATCGACGCGTTTTCCTTCCGGCCCGCATTCAGCGTCCGCGTGATCGGCGCCCTCTTGTCGTGCGACCGCATCAGGGTGCGTTCCAGCAGGCGGAAAGCCACGGCGCTCATAAACAGCACGCCGCCGTAAAAGGCGACCGGAACCGGCTCCAAATGGTTCTCGCCCAGCCAGCTGGTCACGAAAGGGATCAGCGAGAGCCAGAACAGCAGGTGCATGTTGGCCCACAGCACCCCCGTGCTGATGCGGCTCGTGGCCTGGAACAGGTGGTGGTGGTTGATCCAGTAGATCGCCACGTAGATAAAACTCAGGACGTAGCTCAGGAAGACCGGCAGGACGGGAGCCAACGCCCCGACCGTGGTCTCTTCCGGCGCTTTCATATCCAGCACCATAATCGTGATGATAATGGCCAGCACTCCGTCGCTGAATGCCTCCAGCCTTCCCTTTTTCATACCGTCGTATCAGTTACCCGAATGGATACCGGATCAAATATCGAGCCCCATGATATAGTCGTTCATATAATAACCGCCGCCGATCGGGAAATCGCCCTCGCGCACGATCCGCATCCCCATCTTTTCGTAAAATCCACGGGCCCGGTTCGAGCGGTTCACGTTCAGCTCCAGCCGGCATGGAGCCGGATGCAGCTCTTTGACGGCCCGCACCGCCCGCTCGAACAGCAGCTGCCCGATCCGCTGCCCCTGCCTGCCGGGCAGGACGTAAATTTTCTGCAAATGGAAAAGGTCTTCGCCCTGCCGCTGGAGGGAGACGTACCCCACCGGCGCGGCGCCGTCCCAGGCGATGTAGTAGGTGTGCTCCTCTTCGAGCATCTGCCGGCGCAAAGCGGCGTCGGAATACATCCACTCCATCATGTAGTCCAATTGCGCGGGGGAGAGGATTTCGGCGTAGGTCGCCGGGAAAGCCGCCTCGGCCACGGCCTGTATGGCGCGGCACTCTTTGACCGACGCTTTTCGGATAGTAATCATCGTTTTACGCATTCTTTCATGGAGCTGTAAAAATAGATAATTTACCCGGCAAACCCAGCCCCCTCAACCGGAAAGCCAAAAACGGAGAGGGCCGGAAACCTTGCGGTTCCCGGCCCTGCGGTCACATCACTGTCAAGCGGTTTGTACCGCTACCGGCGTCGGATTGTCCTCCCAGACGACCTACATGCCGGGATAGCTCTCGATGGCGATGCTGTAATTTTGCACCGTTCCGCCGGGATATTGGTAGGTGAACGAGCAGTGCAGCACGCCTTTGCCCATATCGCCCTCTTCTTCGGCGTTGTACCGGACATCGTAACCGATCAGCACCTTGTCGGTGATCTCGACCCAGTCGTTATCGGAACGAATCTGGTACACATGCGGCTGCGGATCGACCAGACGCAGGATCTTCCCGTCATACTGATCTTTTTCGATGGTCACGAAGATCCCGCACAGATAGCCTTCGTAATACTCCGGGCAGAAACCGGCTTTGACGATGACCGTACCGGTCGAAATCGCAGCGCCGTCCGCTGCCGGGCCGGCGGTCGCCGGGGTTTGGGCCGAAGCCGTCAAAGCGATACAGGCGCCGGCCAAAAGGAATAACAGTCTTTTCATAGTCTTTTGTTTTTTAAGTTAGACAATATTCCCGCCCCATAATCTCTTTTTTTACCAGCACATTCAAATGTAATCTATTATTTACGTTATCAAAAACATTTTTAGCATTATTTTTCAATTCATACGATAAATTACCTGAGATTCCGGCTTTCCGGTTTTCGCCGGATACATTCTGTTTATACGCTATCCGGACACAGTCCGCATAGCCCGCCCCGGCGCCCCGTTATCTTTGCGGAGGAGACTATGGAAAACAGGCGGAAATCACTGGAAATCATCATACCGGACCTGTCGGGCATTCCGATGGAGCTGCCTCTGGCGGGCAGCGGGGTCTCGGCGGGCTTCCCCTCGCCCGCCGAGGACTATGTCGAGATGTCGCTGGACCTGAACCGGGAGCTGGTGCGAAACCCGGCCTCGACCTTCTTTGCCCGCGTCCGCGGGGTGAGCATGACGGGCGAAGGGATTGGCGACGGCGACCTGCTGGTGATCGACCGGGCGGCGGAGGTGCAGGACGGGGCGCTGGCGGTCTGCTTCATCGACGGGGAGTTCACCCTCAAGCGGGTCAGAACCGACCGGGCGGAGGGCTGCCTCTGGCTGGTGCCCGCCAATCCGGACTACGTGCCGCTGCGGGTCACGCAAGAGAACGATTTCCGCATCTGGGGCGTGGTTCGCTATGTCATCAAGAAATTCTGATCCCCGCTTTCCGCAAGTTGAATAATATGTACGGACTGGCCGACTGCAATAACTTTTTCGTCAGCTGCGAGCGCGTCTTCGCGCCCCGGCTGGAGGGGCGTCCCGTGGTGGTGCTGAGCAACAACGACGGGTGCATCATATCGCGTTCGAACGAAGCCAAGGCCATCGGCATCAAGATGGGGCAGCCCCTGTTCCAGGCCGCACCGCTGGTGCGGCGGCACGGGGTCGAGGTGCTATCGTCCAATTACGCCCTGTACGGCGACATGTCGCACCGGGTGATGACCACCCTGCGCTCGTTGGTGCCGGGCACCGAGGTCTACTCCATCGACGAGGCGTTCCTCGACCTGTCGGGCATCCCCATCGAAGAGCTGCCGGAGATGGGACGCCGCATCGCGGCCACCGTCCGCCGCCACACGGGAATCCCCGTCAGCCTCGGCATGGCCCCCTCCAAAACGCTGGCCAAGGTGGCCAGCAAGCTCTGCAAACGCTATCCGAAACTGCAAAACAGCTGCCTGATGCACCGGTCCGAAGATGTGGCGAAGGTGCTGGGCACTTTCCCCGTGCAGGATGTATGGGGCATCGGCCGGCGCCACACGCGGATGCTCCAGGGGGCCGGGATCGTGACGGCGGGGCAGTTCGTGCAGGCGCAGGAGGGCTGGATACGCCACCGCATGGGAGTGACCGGGCTGCGGACGTGGAAAGAGCTGCGGGGGGAGCCTTGCATCGGCTTCGAGCACACGCCGCCGGCCAAGCACCAGATATGCACCTCGCGCAGCTTCGCCACGGAGCTGACGGAACCGGAGGAGCTGCGCAAGTCGGTGGCCCTGTTCACGGCCCTGTGCGCCGAGAAGCTCCGCAAGCAGGGAAGCGTTTGCAGCGAGGTCAACGTATTCATCCTGACCAACCGCCACCGGGCCGACCAGCCCCAGCAGTACGTCAACCGGATCATGACGCCCGCCGTCCCGACGGACAGTACCCTGGAGCTGACGGCGCTGGCCGAACGGGCCTTGCGGAGCATCTTCACGCCGGGCTACGGCTACAAGAAGGCGGGGGTGATTCTGGGCGGGATCGCGCCGCGAACGGCGGTGCAGACCTCCCTGTTCGACGCTTCGGACCGGGGGCGGCAGGCACGGCTGATGAAGGCGCTCGACGAGGTGAACGGCCGTTTCGGCCGCCACACGCTGGTCACGGCGATACAGGGGTTCGACCCGGTGAAGGCCAACCGGAACCATGTCTCGCCGGGCTATACGACGGACTGGGACGAGCTGTTCGAAGTCAAGGTCTGAAAAAAAGAGAAGTGCGCATTGCGCACTTCTCTTTATCAAGATACGATCTTTTATTTGTACTTGTGCCGTATGGGACTGCCGCTTTTTGAAAAAAGCGGGCCCGTTGGGCTTCCGGGCTGTAACTACCCAACCCTCAGT
>CANQXP010000083.1 GCA_947627885.1 uncultured Rikenella sp. | reverse complement strand
ATTAAACGAACGGTTATTTGAACACTTTCTGTGTGTAATATTCTATAAATCTGTTTGTTGTGGCGACCTGGCGGAAAGGAGGAAAAATATGGCAAAGCAATACTTAGCGGTTATCGCCGCATTGGTGACATTAATCGGGTGCAGCAAGGAACCATCGGGCGAGATTGGGCCTGAAGGCAGGTGTACAGTGCGTTTTCGAGGTGCAGGGCGGTCGGAGGCGGTTCCGGTCGACGCTAAAGCTACCGTTCCGGTTCCGCAGGGGGTGACCGTCGGTGTGCTGGCCTATCAGCATGCAGGCGGCGCTGCGGATATTACGCAAGACGTTTTCCGGGAGTGGAAAACCTATATCACGGGTGCAGGCGGAATACTGACACCTGGGCTGGCGGACGACGCAGGGAATCCTGTGGCCGGGGATGCTGCGGCGATGGAGCTGTCCAACGGCACTTATGATTTCTATGCCTACAGCCCGGCGCTGAAGCTGGAGAGCGACCATTATACGATCAAGGGGATCGGGCATTACACCGATTTTATGGGCGCGGCGGTACCGGCCCGGACGGTGAGCCGTTCGGCGGCGGACGTCGACCTGCTTTTCGAACACAAATGCAGCAAGATCCGTTTCAATGTCAAGACCATTGATGGGATGGACAACAGTTCGCTGGAGGCGGAGAAGGTCATATTGAATAAGATGGCCGTCAGTCCGGCCGCGGATTTCACGGTCGGCGGCGATATCGTCCCGACGCTGGGCGCGGATGCGAACGCCTGCACGCTGGAACAGGTGGAGCCGGCAACTGACAATAAAAGTACATCCGTGTGGGGTATTTTGCTGCCCAAGAACAGCGGCGCGTTCGACGGCAAATTCTTTTTGACGATCGAGGGTAAACGGTATATGTTGCAGGCCCGCGATATCCCGGCGATGAGTTTCCTCAAGTCCACGCAGTATATTTTCACTGCGTTGGTGCGGGAGGGCAGTGTCAGTCTGGTGCTGGACGTGGCTTCGTGGGATGCCGTGTCGGGGAGTGTCGATGCGGGCGGGGGTGATGGGGCCGGGACGGATTCGTGGGTCGGCGGTAGCGGCGAAACCGGCGGGCAGGCGGGGACGAATCACGGTATCGAGGTCGGCCGGTGGGACAATGTCGATTGGAGCGGGGGTATGGGCGGCAATCCGGACGCGGTGACGGGTGCGGTCGAGGTCGGGTCGTGGACTCCGGCGCGGGTGCTGGTGGATGCGGGGGGCAATCATGTGGCGGACGTAGATACGTGGGTGCGCAAGGAACTGGCGGCGCAGGCTGGCGCCAATCACGGCGGCGGCGTGGGCGGCTGGGACGAGAATGGGTTCGAGGCGGGAATGGGCATGATACCGGTTGCCGCGAACTGCGGGATGACGCTTCCGGGTTCGAACGTGGTTTTCGATGTCGGCGACCGCGTCGCGAAGGCTGCCGCCACCGGCTTGACCCTCGGCTGGGCCAAAGGGAGCGATTATACTCCGCTCCTTATCTGGCAGGATGTGAAAGGATTGGTGACGAAAGTCGATTACGATAAGGCCAAGGGGTATGTGACCGTAAAGACGGATGCAGCGGCGGGCGCCAAAGGCGGAAATGCCGTCGTGGGGTTGTTTCCCAAAGGGACGAGCAATCCTGCCGCTGGAACCTGCATATGGAGCTGGCACGTGTGGGTGACGGATTATTCCCCCAACGAAGCGGGGTCGGCAGTACGTGCTGCGAACACCGCCTATGCCGTTACGGGCGGGCAGGTGCACACCTATGGTACCGAGTTCCAGACAGCGAACGGAAAGAACAAAGTGATCATGGATCGGAATCTGGGCGCAACGAAGGCATATTATAAGGTTCCGACGTCAAGTGACCTGTCCACAGCCGACTTAAGTTTCGGCATGTCCTACCAGTGGGGGCGCAAAGACCCGTTCCTGCGAGTTCAGGGCTCTACGATCGGTGTTTCAAGTCCGACCGGGACTGCCATCCCGATTTACGGGCCGACAGGCCTTAAACTGGATGATGAGACCAGCGGCGCTACCGGCAGCGGCTTGCGGAAGGTGAATATTACCGATGTGATCGGCAGCGGGGCCAATACGTTGGCCTATGCAGTCAGGAACCCGCTGACCTTTATTTACAACGCCGGCAGCTTGGGTGACTGGTATACGGTTTCCGGTACGCAGAATAACGGCCTGTGGGGCGACGAGGCTCCGAAAAGCGTGTATGACCCCTGTCCGAACGGGTGGAGGGTTGCGCCGAGCGGTACGTGGGACGATTTTACGCGGGACGTGACCACGCCGGCAAACGGGACTTTCCCCTACTATATGAATGGTACGATCAACGAGAACGCTAAACAATATTATGCCACCAACGGGCGGTATTATGTGCCTTCCAGCGGGACCGTCCGTGCGTGGTATCCCGCTCCGGGCTTCCGTGACGCAGGCAGCTATGGCAAATTGGGCAGTTTGGTGAATGTCGGCCACAGCGGGTACAGCTGGTCGTCGGCGGTCGGTGGCTCCGACGGTGTGTTCTTGGACTTCTACACGGTCGGCCTCATTCCCCGCAACACGGCCAACCGCGCTTTCGGACTTCAGGTGCGGTGCATTCAGGAATAATATGGCAGCAATTAAATCATCGAGATGAAAAAAATAAGATTTTTAATAGTGGCATGGGCCGCCGGGGCGGTCGCCGTGTCGTGCAGCAAAACGGACTTGCGTCCGGTGCCGGCGCCCGGAGGGGAGAACGATACTCCGGTGACGGTTTCGCTCAGTTCCGTTTCCCCGTCGGTATCGGCTTCGGCATTCGGCGATGCCAATTCCGCCGTTAAAGCGGTCCAGCCGCTGGACGAAGGAACGGAGGATGCCGCGATCCACGACCTGTGGGCAATCCAGTACGACGAAAACGGCCAGCTGGTCGGCACGCCGTACTACACTTCCCAAATACCTGCGGGCGTTTCGGGCACGGGTGGGGTCGACTATACATACAGCGGCCTGAGCGTGCGGCTGACCGGTAGTGGCGGCAAGAGCCATACCGTTTACCTGATCGCCAACACCGGCTCCGCGAGTCGGTTCACCGTCGATAACGACGTGTCCATCAAGGCCAATCTCAATGCCCTTGCGGAGCGTATCGCCGATGGGTCGGAGTTGGCCCCGGACGCGGCGGGCGGTATCCTGATGCTCGGCATTTACGAAGGCCCGGTCAGTTCGTCAGCGACGATGTCGGTACGGATGAAGCGGCTGGCCGCAAAGGTCGTCCTCCGATTGAAAAGTTCCCTGAGCGGTTTCACCGTTACCGGCGTGCAGTTGAAGAATGTGGCTTCGGGGATGTACTATTGCCCGGAACCCGCTTCGGGGACTGATTTCCCGGCCCTCGACGCGACGGCGGGGAGCGGTTGCCATATCGACTATCCGGCCGAAGACCTGGCTCAGGCGGTGCCGGACGGGGATTACAAGACGTTTACGTGGTATGTGCCGGAAAACCTGCGCAAAGCGACCGCGGCCGTTCCCGCGGCCGGTGATCGCACGCCGGACAAGACCGACGGCAAAGCCACCTGCATCGAGGTCACAGGGGTGTTGCGCGAGGGGGAGAACTGTCGCAAGGGAACCCTGCGGATACTCCTGGGCGACCTCGGTGCCGATGGCAAGACATTCGATAATTTCGACGTGCGGCGGAATACGGTCTATACTGTCACGGCGGATATCAAGGGGCTGAACGAGGGGGATTACCGTTTGACGGTCGAGAGCTTTGACATGAGTAACTGCGGGATGTTGAGCCCGAACGGCACGGACAGCGTGACGTTCGATATTCGCAAATTGACCAAGGGTTGGCAGACCACAATGCCGGCCTTGGGAGAGAATGCCGACCTCAGGGCCGAATTGCTCTGGACGGATAATGCCGCTCTGGCAACGCAGCTGGAGATACGTTTGGATAAAGTCAACGGTCTGTTGACTCTCAAATCTGCCGGTGCTGCCGAGGGCAATGCGGTGGTGGCCTTGTACGACTCTAAAACGGCTGGCAGCGGCGAGGTGCTGTGGAGTTGGCACGCGTGGGTGACGAAGTACCGGCCGGACGATGCGGGGGTGGCGACCCGTGCGGCGAATACGGCCTATCCGGTGACGGGCGGTCAGGTGCACACTTACGGAACGGAGTTCCAAAAAGCCAACGGTACGAGCCGGGTGATTATGGACAGGAACCTGGGGGCGACCGCTGCGCTTTATAAACTGGTAACGACCAATGCCGAAAATTACCCGACTTATGGGTTGTTTTACCAATGGGGCCGCAAAGACCCGTTCCCGAAGTCTTTGGCAGGAGAAGTGTCCACCGGTAATACCGGCAGTAATGATAAGTGGCAGCTTATCTATAATGCAACAGGGGTTATAACCGGATATCCGATACTGAAGCAAAGTTTGGTGATGTTGGACGAAACGGTGAAAAATCCGCTGACGTATTATTATCACTCGAGTGGTGAATGGAACAGTTCTCCGAATGATGATCTGTGGGGCGAGGGAGGTCTTAAAAGTGCCTATGATCCCTGTCCGAAAGGGTGGCGGGTCGCTCAGAATGGTACTTGGGATGACTTCGATTGGGATTCTTCTTTCGGTGACAATCCAAATTGGGCAGGGGAGAATGTCGATATCGCGGGAGGATTATATACTGCAGGCACCGTCAGAGCCTTTTTCCCGGCTTCGGGTTACCTTCACCCGTTCAGTGGTATGTTGTATAGAGTCGGCAACTACGGCTATGTATGGTCATTGTCGGTCACTGGCGGTGGCGCGTGCAGTTTGTTTTTCAATGCTACAGGGATTCTTAACCTCAGGGCCGGCAGCTATCGTGCTTACGGCTTCCCGGTCCGCTGCATCCAGTATGTCGAATAACAGAAGATTATGAAATCATTCCTTATATCAACGGTACTGGCTATCGGGATGATGGCCGTATCGTGCAGCAAATCGGACTTGCAGCCCTCCCCGGGGCCTGTCCGTAACGACACGCCCGTGCAGGTCAGCCTGACCGCCGCGCCGCTCGACGTGCCTTTCACGGCCACCACGCTGGCCTCCAAAACAGCGACCGGAGCTTCCCGGCAGGATGCTATCACCATTGAGTATGGCAACGCCGCTACCAAGTCCGCGACCGCGCTGACCTCGGATGAGGAACAGAAAGTCCATGACCTGTGGGTGATCCAGTTCGACAAGGCCAGCGGCGCTTTGGTGGGGCAGCCCTATTATGCCGACGCCGGGCAGATCGCCCAGAACGGCACGGCGGTGAGCTTCGAAGCCCGCCTGACCTCGGCAGCTACGCAGCAAAAGGTCTATTTCGTGGCCAATACCCATTCGCCGAGCGTATTCCATACCGGGAATTGCGGCACCGTCGCCGACTTGGAGCGGGTGTGCCGGCGGCTGACCGAGGAGTACAAACCCACGGCGGCGGGCGGGCTGCCGATGCTGGCCGTGCAGGATTATCCCGCCATCGTTTCGGGTACGCCGCTCACCGGCGCCACGCTCTGCAGGCTGGTGGCCAAGGTCGTGCTCCGTTGCCGGGTGTCGCCCGACTTCGCGGGCTTCACCCTGGCCGGCGTGCGTTTGCGGAACGTGCCCACGGCGATCTGGTACGCCACGGAAAAGAGCGGGGTCGATTTTCCGGCTAAAGTCACTACCTACGGCAGCGAGAGCCATTTCGACTATCCGGCGGAGGACTTCTCGGAAGCGGTCGAACAGGGGGGCTACATGACGCTTACCTGGTATGTCCCGGAAAACCTGCGCAAGGCCGTGACGGCGGTCAGCGCGGAGCGGGAGCGCACCCCGGACAAGACCGACGGGATGGCCACCTATATCGAGATCTGGGGCGATTTCAAAAGCCCCGTCAAGTGTGAGCGGCTGGCCTACCGGCTCCTGCTGGGCGACGTGCAGAACGACGTGAACGACTATAACGTCCGGCGGAACTATGTCTATACGGCGACCGTTACCCTGGAGGGACGGAACGCCGACGACAACCGCCTGACGGTCGAAAGTTTCGATATGAGCAATTCGGCGATGCTTCTTCCCGCCGCCACGGCCGGCGTGGCGCGCGACAGCGTGACCTTCGACATCCGGAAGCTGACCAACGGCTGGCAGACCACTTTGCCTGCCCTGGGCTCCAACGCTGCACTACGTGCCGAGATCCTGTGGACGGACAATGCCAGCCTCGCCACGCAGTTGAGTGTCGGGCTGGATAAGGTGAACGGCCTGTTGAAGGTGAAATCGACCGGGACGGCGGTCGGGAATGCCGTGGTGGCGCTGTATAACAACGCCACCGGCGGCGGAGAGATCCTCTGGAGCTGGCATATCTGGGTCAGCGGCTACCGGCCGGACGGAAGCCGGTCTTACGGTTTGGGCGCGAACTCCAGGGCGGATGTGACGGGCGGTCAGGTGCATACTTACGGATCGAACTATATGTCCAAGAACTCCGGCAAGGTGATTATGGACCGGAACCTGGGGGCGACCAAAGCGTACTACAAAGCTCCGGTGGCGGGGGACGCCGCTTCGGTACAGGCGTACGGGCTGCTTTACCAGTGGGGGCGCAAAGACCCGTTCACGGGCGGGACGGAAGGAACGTCGGTCAGACCGGATGCCGAGACTGCTATCCCCTATCCGATTTACGGGCCGACAGGAGCCAAGCTGGACGACGAAGTGGTGGATGCCGCGGGGAATGGCATCCGAAGGATAAACATTACCAGCATTATCGGTTCGAGTGCCAATACCTTGGCCTATGCCGTGAAAAATCCGCTGGTGTTCATCTACAACAGTGATCTGACGTCAAAGGGAGACTGGTATACTCCCGAGATCGCGAAACAGAATGGCGCATTGTGGGGCGACGGGGGGCAGAAGAGCGCCTTCGACCCGTGTCCGAAGGGATGGCGTGTGCCGCCGGACGGCACCTGGAACGACTTCACGCGCACGAGTGCTACTGACGGTAACTTCTTGTACTGGGAACAGGGCGTGCAATCCGAAGCGGCGGAGTTCTACCTGACCAACGGACGTTTGTACATCCCCGCGGGTGGCTCCCCGATGGCCTGGTATCCTACCTCAGGCTACCGCGACTTCGGTCGGCCGAACGTCGGGGGCAAGCTGAGGTTTATAGGCAAGGAGGGGTTCAGCTGGTCGTCGACCTTTGAAAATGGTTGCGGTATATTCATGGGGTACGCTAACAACGCGTTGATTATCAAAAGTCCCGACGGAGAAGGCCGCTGCGCCAATGGCCTTGGCGTGCGTTGTATTCAGGAATAACGGATGATTATGAAAAAAACGATTTTATATGCGGTACTGGCTCTCGGAATGACAGCCGTATCGTGCTCCCGGTCGGGGCTCGAAGGGCCGCGTCAGCCGGGCGAACCCAATATGACTCCGGTGACGGCGGCATTTTCGTCGATTGCAACCCCTGCGCCGGTGGTGGCGTACAGCGACGCGCCGGACTCCAAAGCCTCCTTGGACCTGACGGATGGCGGCATCGACGGACAGGTCCGCGACCTGTGGGCCATCCAGTACGACGAAAACGGCCAGCTGGTCGGCACGCCGTATTACACGGCCGACATACCCGCCGGAACGCCTGCCGTGGGCGGCAGCGGGCTGGACTACACCTACGACGGGCTGAGCCTGCGGCTCACCTCGTCGGGCGGGGCGGCCCACACCGTCTGTTTCGTGGCCAATACCCACAACGGCAGCCTGTTCACAGTCGATAACGATGTCAGCACGCTGGACAAGCTCCGGAAGACTGTGCTGGGTATCGGGGACGAATACCGGCCAGCAGCGGCTGCGGGGATCGTGATGATGGGCAGCTACACGGGCGAGGTGGCCTCCGGCACGCCGATCTCCGGTGTGCGGCTGGAGCGGCTGGCGGCGAAAGTGGTATTGAAATACAAAACGAGCCTTCCCGGTTTCACGGTTACCGGCGTTCAGTTGAAGAATGTGCCGGCGGGCTTCCGGTTCACGGAAGCCGCGGCGGGGAACGTCAATTTTCCGGCGGTGGCGGCGGGCAGTCATATCGACTATCCGGCGGAGGATCTTTCCAAGGCCGTGGCGGACGGCGATTATAAGAAGATCGTGTGGTATATGCCGGAAAACCTGAGCCGGGCTTCGGCTCCCGTCCCGGCGGTGGGCGACCGCACCCCCGACAAGAGCGATGGGCGCCCGGCGTACGCGGAGGTCACCGGCATCCTGAATGCGAACGGCCAGTGCCGCAAAGCCGTGTTCCGGATCCTGTTGGGCGACCTGGGAAGCGCCGG
>CANQXP010000082.1 GCA_947627885.1 uncultured Rikenella sp. | reverse complement strand
GCGGGGTGATCCTCGGCGATGAAGAGTCGGTGGCCGGGGCACTCCTTTACGTGCAGCCGGAACCGAAAGTAGCTCCCGGCGTCGTGCGTCGCCCGGTGGTGAAAGAGGTCAACCGCCGCTGGTCGTTCGGCGCCCGCGACATGGCCGTCTATTTCCGGGTGAACCGGGCGGAACTCGTGCCGGCGGATTTCGGCAACGAAGCCGTACTGAAAGAGATCGAGGCGGCTATCGTGAAGTTGATGAACGACCGCGATACCCGGCTGAACCATATAGAACTTTGGGGGTACGCCTCTCCTGAGGGGCCCTGGTCTTTGAACCGGCGACTTGCGGAAAACCGGGCCGAGGCCCTGCGCGATCGCCTGCTCGCCGGAGTGGAGGGGCTGGAGTTCCGCAGTGTCAAACTGTTCAACGGGGAGGAGAACTGGGACGGCCTGCGCAGGATGGTCGCCGGATCGGACATGGAGTTCCGCGACGAAGTGCTTGGGATCATCGACAACGCCCCGGCGGAATTCCGCAAAGAGCGGTTGCAGAAACTGCGCGGAGGCAAGCCTTACCGCTTCATGCTCGACAATTTTTATCCCGAACTGCGTAATGCCTGCTACATCTCGGTCTACTTCGACGTAATGGAAGATCCGGCGGCGGACATCATCGAACGAGGCGTAGCCCTGCTGAATGAGGGGGACTACGGCGGTGCGCTGGAGGTATTGACGGATGCCGGGGACGATCCCCGTGCATTCAATGCGATAGGCGCTGCGCTGATGCTGCTGGAGCGCGAAGATGAAGCCCGCGTCTGGTTCGGCCGCGCGCTCGAATCGGGCGATGCGCAGGACTGCGATGCGGCCGGACACAACCTGCAACAGATAGACAATTGATACGTTTCATTCACTTTTAAATTTAATCGGTATGAAAAGAGTTCTAATCACAATTATGGGCGCTGCGGCGTTGGTAGGTTGCTCGAAGAACAACGGCGCGCTTAAGGAGGGCCCTTCCGGCGGTACCAAAACCGTGGTCGTGAATATGTCGACCCTGACCCAGGCCGCCAGCCGCGCCGCGGCTATCGGGGAGTCCGCATCGCTGAAGGATCAGTACGCCACGGTGGACGATTGTATCGTTTACTTCCTGAACGCGAACGGCGAAGTCGTCAAAAAGGTGAACAACGGTGAGGTGTCGGACGAAAGCGCGGTGTATTCGTTTGATGTTGCCAATAATTTTGACAATGACCAAGACCACAAGGGTTCGGAGGTTTTCACCGTGGAGACTTCGGCCGAAAAGGTTTACGTGCTTTGCAACGCGACGGATGCCGGCCTGACGGATATGTCGAATTGTACGTCAGTGGCCGAAATTCAAGAGAAAACATACGCACTGAGTAGTCAGAGTATCAATATCGGCAGTCCGCTTTTGGATGGCGAAGCAAGCATTACGGCTAAGGATGCCTCCGACAACGGGGTGCTGGATGACAAGACATACGAGTACGTTGCCGAAGTCACGGTAACGCCGAAAGTGATGAGGCTGGAGATCCACGAGATCAAAGCCGCGCAGATCGGAGAAAACGTGCAGGCCGGCGACATTGTTTCGTTCAAGGTTGCGGGTATCTATGTCGAAGGGTACCATCCGACTTCGAGTGTAGGCGGTGCACTGAGCGGAATGGAATACGCCATCGGGAACAGTGTTGACCTCAACGACTATGCGGGTTACTGGATCACTCCGACCACTGCGACATCAGATGCGACGAACAAGAACGTTGTGCCGGAGAACGGCAAAGTCTGGGGCTATACCCTCTTCCCGGAACCGGTGCAGGTCATCGTCAAACTGACCGATATCGAACGTTACTCCTCCTATACGGACGCCTCTAACAACACCAAGGAAACCCTTGTTGATCCCAAGTATATCACCGTCACGGGCTTCAAGACAGCTGCAACCGGTGGTACGGATGTCGCTTTCGCAGGCGGCAGCGTATATAAGGTCGCCTCGATAGCCTTTAACGGCGAAGACCTGACCGACACCCCGAACCAGACCGAAAAGTCGGTCAAGGTAACGGTTACAGTCGCACCGTGGAACGAACAGACAATCTATCCCGACATGGCAGATTAATGTGCCGCAGGGCCTGAGATTCCATATGCCGGGGGAAAATGAGATCGTCCCCCGGCCTGTTACCAACATTTTTTTCATGAACCAAAAGTTCGCACGAATGCCTACCGGATGTAAAATAACCCGCCTTTGCCTGCTCCTGCTGGCCCTTACGGGCTTCTGGGGGTGTGTCAAAGAGGATCTTTCGGATTGCCGTCCGGGGATCGTCCTGGCCTACGACTATTCGCGGAATGCCGCCGGGGAGAACCTTTTCGGTTCGGAAGTGGATAAGACGACGGTCTACGCCTTCGATAAAGACGGTTATTACGTCGCACGGTATTCGGATGCGGGGTCGCACCTCACGAACGATTACCTCCATTCCGTCCCGCTGCCCGAAGGGAAATACACCCTCGTGGTCTGGGCGGGGCCGCTCGACGACTATACCGTGGGCGAGATGGAAGACACCGAGTCCGGAACCGTCGCGCCTCCGGTCGAAGGTCGGACGCATATCGACGATTTCATGCTGAAGCTCCGTACCGACAAGTTCGGAGACCTGGAGGTCGATCAGTCCCTGTGTCCGCTCTGGCACGGAATGGTATCGGAGGTCGTATCCGATTACACGGGACGGAACCGGTATACGGTAAACCTGACCAAGGACACCCGCCGCGTGGCGGTGAATCTGACAGAGGGGCCCGCTTCCGGGAACCTTGACAGGGCCGCATCGCCGGGCGCACGCGACGGAGAGCCGCGCTACGCGGTGGAGCTGAGGGCTGGGAACGGCCGGTACACCTCCGAAAACGAGGTATGCGAGCATGCCCTGGAACTGAGGTATACCCCGCTCGGAATTACCTTTCCGGAGCCGCGGGTCACCCGGTACGATTTTACGACGCTCCGCCTGATGGCCGACCGTTCGTGCGGCTCCCGCCTCCTGCTTGTCGATACGCATACGGGCAGGGAACTGCTCAACCGGGGATTGGTCGACCTGATTTTCGACAATCCCGCGTTCGCCTCGCAGGATTACCTCGACCGCACCGAGGTATTCAACATAGACCTGAACGTCGACGCTTCCGTTGAAGGATATCCGATACGGATCACCATCCGGATCAACGGCTGGCAATTGATCGAAATAATACCGGAGGTCTGACCGCTCCGTTCCTATTCACCATACTTTGACCCGATGAAACACAGATTCCATATCGCGCTGCTGCTGGTCGCCCTCTTCGTCGCCGCCTGCCGGAAGGAGAGCCCCTACACGGACGTGCAGGACCGCACACTGACGTTCCGCATCGGCGAAGACGCTTACGCAGTTGACGATGACAATAAATTCAGTAACCTGTATCTCTTTTTCTTCGACGAAGGGGGAAATAACGTCAGGTCGTACTACCGGGAGATGCCTTTAACCTCCGATTATACGACCGATCTGAAGGTGCCGGAGAATTTTACAGGTTCGCTGGCCGTGATCGCAAATTACAACAGTTCTTCGCTCGACAGGCAGATTTCGTTGTCGATGAACAGGAGCGGATTATGGAGTATGATGGCGCATAAGGATTTGGGGTTCAGTCCGAATCAGCTGCCGATGGTCGGGGAGGTCGAGATCGGTACGGACGACGTGGAGATCGCGGTCCAGCTGGAGCGCCTGGTCGCCCGGATCGACCTTCATCTGTTCGCCGAAGACATGGATCCGGAAAAGGTGAAGGTCAAGAGCGTCACCTTGCGCAACCAGATGGTCGGCACCGCCCTCGAGGCGGGCAAAATGCCCGGAAATTTCCCCAGGATATATCCCTATCCGGGCGCGCAAGAGAAGGACGCCGTAAAAGAGGTGAGCACATCCGGAGAAGACGAGGCCACGCCCGGCGAACTGAAACTGCTGAATTCCGCCCTGGCGCCCGAACCGCAGCCGGGGGAGGAGGTCGAATACGGTATTCCGGCCATACGCGCCTATTCGTTCCAATATGTGCCGGCCGGATTGCCGCAGGGAGTGGCCGCGGCGGATTATGCCCCGCAGTTGGATATTGTGCTCGATATGGACGGTGTGGAGGTGAAACGCAGCTGCTACGTGACCCGCGAAGTCCCGGCCAACGCCGCAACGCCGCAGTACGGCCTGCTCCGCAATTACGTTTACCGTGTCCATGCCGTGATACGCCCGGTGGATATCGCCGTGAGAACCGACGTGTTCGACTGGATTCCCGGTACGGAACAGGAGGTCGAGTGGGACGATGTCTCCACGGCCAGCTTCACCTGCACCCCGGTCGGCGCTTCCAATGAGCTCTCGGTCAAGTATGGGGTCGATGAGAACAGCGGCCGGATAACGCAGCGGTTTACGTTCAAGATCTCTTCGCCCAAAGGCCGGCGCTGGACGGCATCGTTGAGCAACAGCACCGATTTCGAACTCGTGAACGACGAAGCCCGGGGCATCGTCAGTTCGGGGATCGTGGGGCAGGCTCCCGGCAGCGACGGCGGCGATACGTTCGTCATCGAGGTGCGCGCGCTGAAAGAGTATACGGGCGGTACCGAACAGCCGGTTACCTATCTGTCCATCGCGATGCAGGAGGCCGACGGGGTGAGCTACTCGACCTTGGTCGTGAACCCTGACGGGACTTACGCCGGTGGGGATTTAAGTTTCAAGATCGTACAGGAAAGCAATTGATATCTATGGATATGGGACATTTCATTCGTCATATTTTCCTCGTTGCCGGGGCGGTGTCGTCCCTGTCGCTGTTCTCGTGCCGGAAGGACACCGCTCCGGCAGAACTGCGCCGCGAAGCGGGCCGGATATACCTCGACTTCGAGACGACGGACGCTGCCCGCGTTAAAGCGAACGGCGACATCCGGTCGCTGCCCGAAGAGAAGGAGCTACGCACGCTCGATATCTTCATCTACGCAGAAGGCCCGGACGGCGCCGTCGATGACAACGCCGCTCCCGCTTATTACGAACATGCGGGGGTGGGGCCGGATACCGATGAGATCGCGTTGAAAACCCCGACGGCCTCTTTCCGTCCGAATGCGAATTACTGTGTCCATGTAATTGCCAATTGTGACGGAGAGAGCCATAAAGCGACCGTCGCCTTCTCCGATAAGACGACCCGGAAGGAGCTGCTGGCCGCGGCCGTCAACACCCCGGCCATTTTCTCCGGGAACAGATCCGGGTCACGGGATGGCGCCCCGTTCGTGATGGAAGCGGCGGTGCCGGGACAGAGGCTGAATACGGCTGACGGCCAGCCCGTGGTGGTCGAGGCCAAGTTACAGCGCGCAGCCGCCAAGGTGGTCGTGCGCGTGAAACTCGACGGCAAGGACGATGCAGACGGGAAGCGAGTGGACTATTACTGGGCATGGCAGTCGGGGTATCAGGGCAGCGTTTACAACGCCCCGACGAGCGTCAGGATCGTCGCCGGCAACGAATTTGCGAAAGGTTCCGACCAGCTCGATCTGGAAACGACCGGCATGATACCTTCGGAAGAGCCGGAGGGCTGGGATTCGGAAAAGCAGTACAGCGCCTCGCGCGAGCCTGTCGAATTCGTTTTCTATTGCTACCCGAACGACTGGACGCAGACCTACCTGCCCGAAGAGGAGACATTCCTCAACCTGCGTATCCCCGTGGTCGAGGCGACCGACGGCCAGGTGTCCGTGACGGACGGCCTCCAGGAGGTGAAATCCGACAACTACTACAAGTTGCAGTTGAACACCGAGAGCTACAAACTGGAGCGCAACCATGTCTATACCATCGACGCCACGCTCCGGACGCTGGGGGCGGAAGCCCCGGAAGATTCCGAACCGTTGGAGGCCGAATGGAGAGTGGCCGAATGGGTGGCGGTGGATGTCAACGTCGAACAGGATAATATCCACTTTCTGGAGCTGGACCATGACCAGGAGGAGAAGATTATCGTGATGGCCAATGAATCCGACAATCAGCTGGTGCATTACACCTCGTCGCATCCCATCGAGGAGGTCACAGTCTCCGAATGCTACTATACCGACGGAATGGGAGTCGATCACCCGATCGAGGGGGGCGACGATTATCCCTCCGTGTCGTACGAGTCCGGTTCGCTGGTCAACAACCTGACCGTTTCGAGCCCGATACCCAAGAACAACGTGCCCCGGTACTTTACCGTGACGGTACGTAACAGCGTCGGTGACGAACGCTCTTTCAAAGTGGTGCAGTACCCGATGGAGTACATCACGCAGACCCTTTCATTCTGGGGCGCGCAGCAGAACAGGGATCTCCCGGGGGAGTCGTACACCTACGACAAAGCCCCGACGAGGGAACTTAAAAGCGGAACAGGCCCCGGCGCACGCGGTCAGGCTGCTCCGGACAGGATCGCATATAAGGAGTCGGGGGGGGGACGACGCTTATATCTATTACCCGATTTATCGGGAGAGCAGCCGGCCTGCCACTAACGGCGACTGTACTTTTAAGCAGTACTATTGGGAAGGTTGGGCCAGCGGAAACGGTTGGAGCGCCCAGCCGTGGACTAGGACCATGTTCGAGGGTTCCATCTTTGGCAACGGCCCTATTGACAACGCATTGAATAATGCGTGGAGCTACCACCTGCATCTGACCTCGACCGATATTCCGGAATTTACAGCCAATGACCAGCAGGTGGCTGAAATAGTTTCCGGCGGCACCACCACGCAGTTGCCGGTCGGCGAGCCTTATTACGTCATTGGAGTTCCGGAGCGCGACGGCGAAGGGTACGCACTCACTGACCCCAATACGGCCAGACTGGCTTCTCCCTCCCTGATGATCGCTTCGCAGATGGGATCGACTGAAGTCGAAACGGAGTTCGCAAAGGCGCAGCGTTTCTGCAGCGAGTACCGGCAGGGATTCGATACGGACGGCGACAGGCAGACCGCTTACTGGTACGGCGACTGGAGGCTGCCGACCGAAGCCGAATTGCTGACGATGATCCGGTTGCAGTACACGGAGGGCGGTGCCGTGTCGCTGATGCTTCCCGCCAGCCATTATTGGACCGCATCGGGCAGCGTCGTCCATAACAAAAAGGCGGTGAAGGTAGGCGGTATTGGTGGGTTTGCTTCCATATACTGCGACTTTTTACCCAGAAGTATCGGCACTATTTTGGCTTCGATGCTCCTCGAACGCTACTCGACCACCTCCACCACCCCGGCCATCCGGTGCGTGCGTGATGTGGATCTCTATCCGGCGCACAGCAGGGATTATCCGGAAAATTAGTAAACAAAGAATCACGGGAAACGAAATATAGAGTCGTATGAAACAGCTTCGTTACAGCTTTCTCTTGATAATGGCGGCGGTGATGGCTGCCTGTACGAAAGATCCGTTGCCCCGGCCCGCAGGCCCGGAGTCCGACGGGGTTACGCTGCGCGGTACGGCCACCGTTCCGGGTATGGCGGAGGTCAGCACACGGGCATTGGACGGCGACGGTCTGGGCATCAAATCGCTGCAATGCTTCTGTTTCGACGCAAGCGGCCTGATGGTGTGCCGGGTCACGGCGAAGATCACGGCCGATAACGGCGCCACGGGCGAGTTCGAAGCCCGGATACCCAACTCGGTGCGCACCGTGCATTTCATAGCGAACGGTAACTTCGACTTTTTCAGGGATGCGGAGAATATCGGCCGCCACGAGTCGGCCGTCATATCGCAGCTGGAGTCCACGTCGGGGCTGATGGTGTACTGGGGGCGGATCAGCGAGCCAGACGGATTCGCGGAATACGGCAACGGGGCCGGTAAGCTGGAGGTGCCCCTGATCCGTAACCAGGCCCGCGTCAGTGTGGAGGGTAACGACCGGTTCATCGTGACGGGTTACGCCATCTGCAACAAATACGCCTGGGGCACCGTCGCCCCGTTCAACCGTACCGGCCAGCGCTTCGACTGGGAGCTTCCCTCCGCAGGGAACGCAGGCAACCTGTACGTGACCCTGCCGCCGGATGTGGAGAAAGCAACGGATGACGCCCAAACGTGGGACATAGAGCAGAACCCGTACAGGTATATTTTTGAGAATCCCAACGACGAGGCCGACCAGACCTATCTGATCGTCAAGGGGCACCAGGCGGGCGAGGGTGTCGAAGACGACCTGTATTACAAGGTGTTGCTGCTGGATAAGGACAAGAACCCCACTCGGTGTACCGCAACCATCATTACCGGCTGAAGATCACGGGCGGCGTTTCCCTGCCCGGTGCCGCCACCTTCGAGGAGGCTAAGGGGGCTACGCCGCTGAACAACGTGCTGCTGGCGGTCGGGCCTGAGATATACTCCATCTCGGA
>CANQXP010000081.1 GCA_947627885.1 uncultured Rikenella sp. | reverse complement strand
AAGAATGAGGACTTCGGCAGACTAAGGAGTAGCGTAGCTGGCTCAAAAGTTCTTTGGGTCCCTTTCTTTCAAGAAAGAACAGTCACACACGGTCGGGTAATGAAAAACCGGACAGTTATTTGAGTGCGTGTTCGAGTGCTTTGGCCAGTTGGTCCGGGCACGACGTACCCTTGCCCTTGCAGTCGATGCCCTTAAGCCGGTCGATCACCGTCGCCGCCGGCATGCCCGCCACCAAGGCAGAAAGCCCCTGTGTATTGCCGTGGCACCCCCCCGTGAACCGTACAGACTTGACGATCCCGTCCTCCACCGCCACCTCGATCTGGCGGCTGCACACCCCGCAAGGCGTGAAATTTACTCTTTTTTCCATCGTTTAGCTCCTGATCTGTCCGTCGCCCCGGACGATATACTTGTAACTCGTCAGTTCGCACAGCGCCATCGGCCCCCGCGCATGCAGCTTTTGCGTGCTGATCCCGATCTCCGCCCCCAGGCCGAACTGCGCACCGTCCGTGAACGCCGTCGAAACATTGCAGTAGACGCATGCCGCGTCCACCCGCCGGACGAACTCCTCGCAAGCCGCCGCATCCTCGCTCACGATCGCCTCGCTGTGCTTCGAACTGTAGCGCGCGATATGCTCCGCCGCCTCGTCCAGCGAGCCCACCGTGCGGATCGCCATTTTGTACGAAAGGAACTCCGTGCCGAACGACTCCTCCGTCGCCTCCTTCAGCAGCGGCGCCGGATAGCGGCACCGCAATGCCTCATAGGCTTCCCTGTCCGCATAGATCACCACATTATTGTCAGCCAGCATATTGCATAACAAAGGCAAGTCCGCCAAACGCTCCCGGTGCACCAGCAGGCAGTCCAGCGCATTGCAGACGCTCACCCGCCGCGTCTTGGCATTGTTCACGATCATCGCCCCCTTCACCTTGTCCCCCGCCCGGTCGAAATAGGTGTGGCAGATGCCCGCTCCCGTCTCGATCACCGGCACCTTGGCATTCTCCCGTACGAAGCGGATCAGCCGCTGGCTGCCCCGCGGAATCACCAGGTCTATGTAGCCCACCGCGCCCAGCATCTCCGCCGTCGCCTCGTGCGACGCCGGGAGCAGCTGCACCACGTCCGGGTCGATCCCCTCCGCTTCCAGCGCCGAGCGGATGAGCGCCACTACCGCCGCGTTGGAATGCAGGGCGTCCGACCCCCCTTTGAGGATCACCGCATTCCCCGACTTGAAGCAGAGCGAGAAACAGTCGAAACCCACGTTCGGCCGGGCCTCGTAAATAATGCCGATCACCCCGAACGGCACCGACACTTTGGTGATCGTCATCCCGTTCGGCCGTTCTTGTTCATCGAGTACGAGTCCCAGCGGTGAAGGCAGCGATGCCACGTTGCGCATATCCGCCGCAATATCCCGCAGCCGTTCCGGCGTCAACCGGAGCCGGTCGTAACGCGGGTCTTCCGGGTCCATCAGATCGAGATCCAGCGCATTCTGCGCCAGTATACGGTCTGTTTCCGGGCCGATGCGGCCGGCCACGGCCAGCAAAACCCGGTCGATCGTCCCCGCATCCAGCAGGGCCAGCTTGCGCGAGGCTGTCCGGGCGCGTTCGAATATTTCGGTGCAACTTTTCATGGCGGGTCAGTCTGGAAAAATAGGATTACCGGGGGCAAAGGTACGGATTTTTTGTCAGCCGCTTCCGTTGGCATACGGATTGAGATAATAGAAAAGATGCCCCGGCCGTTAGAAAAGAACCATAAAAATTTTAACTTTGTAAAGTCTCGTGCGTCAAAGGAATAAAAGAAGTGCACGAATCTTCGCAAGCATTGTCAAAGCATAAGATATACAGCCATGAAAAAATCCCTAATCATCACGATACTTTCCCTTTGGGCCGTCGCGGGAGCCATGGCCCAGAACGGAGGGTATGTCGACGACCTTTACCGGGGATCGACCAAAAAGAGCAGGCAGAGCGAGGCAGCGGTGAAATCCGCCGCCAAAGTCTCCTCGCGATCGCAAAAGCAGTCGCAGCAGATGCCGGTTAGCTGGACGCCGGGGCGGGCTTCGTCGGGGGCGGCCTCTGCCGTTGCGACGCAGCCGGCTTCCGACAAAGCGGAGCTGGTGACCAGTTACGACGACGCGCTGCAGCGCAGGCTCGACGCCTACAAGAACTACAAAGAGATGGACGACAGTTATTGGCAGCTGATGGAAAGTTACCATAAGATGCTGAGCAACAAGTACGATCCGGATCTCTACAATGTCATCGCCTTCGGCAACGAGATGTGGGTCGAGCCGGTCTATATCTCGGCCCTGTTCGACGGCAGCGACCCGGCGGCGGGTGTGCGCGCCAAGGAATTTAAGGCCAAGCCGAAAGAGCGTACCAACGTGAATATCAGCCTGAACGTCGGCCCCGGCTGGTGGTGGGGCGATCCGTGGGACTATTACTGGTACGGCCCGTGGCGGAATCCCTGGCGATGGGGGTACTATGGCTGGGGCGGCCCGTATTGGGGTTGGAATTCATACTGGGGTTGGAACTCGTATTGGGGTTGGAACTGGGGCTGGGGTCCTTCGTGGGGGTGGGGGCCCTCCTGGGGCTGGGGTTCCGGTTGGGGCCCCGGATGGGGTCCGGGCTGGGGGCCCGGCGGGCCGGGATATTATCCGCCGCATTGGGGCGGGGGAGGACGTCCGAACAACGGCCGGCCTGTGATCTGGGGCAACAATCCGAGTTGGGGGCCGGCGCCGGGCACTCGTCCGGGCGGCTCTTCTGGGCGGCCTGCCTATACGGGCGGCTACCGCCGGAATGAGAACGGCACCGGCGTATCCATCAACAACGGCAGCGGTTCGGTGAACCGCCGACCGGGCGGCACGGGCGTTTCGATCCGTCCGGGCAGCACCGGGAACCAGTATAATCCCGCTTCGACCTCCCGTCCGACGGTTGGCGGCAACAGCGGCAACACCCCGTCCCAGACGGTCGACCGCTCGTACCGCAGGGATTTGGCTCCGGCTCCCGCACCGCGCAGGGAAACTCCGTCCCGTAGCGAGCCGAGTTATTCGTCGCCTTCGCGCGGCAGTAGCGGCAGCGGCGGATCGGTCGGTGGAGGCGGAGGCGGTTCCATCGGCGGTGGCGGCGGCGGTTACCGCCGCCGGTAATGCGACCCGCGTGGTATGCGATTTGATAAAATGGAATGGCGGGAAAACTTTTTTAACGGCATAAGACTATGAAAAAGAATCTTATACGGACGACCTTGGCGATAGCCGGAGGTTTGGCCCTGGTCGTCACAGAGGGCGTGCGGGCGCAGGGTTCGGAAGAGCTGCTCCTGTTCTCCCGCCAGAATTTCGGCCTGTCGACCGCGCGTTCCGCCGGTATGGGCGGTGCTTTCACCTCCCTGGGGGCCGATGCAGCCACCATGAGCATCAACCCGGCGGGTATCGCCATGTACGGCAGCGGCGAGGTGAGCATCAGCCCAGGGCTCCGCATATCGGGACGCGCGTCGGATTACAGCGGGCCGGGAGGAAACGTTTCCGGCCGGATGAACAACACCAAGGCCAATGTCGGGAGCTTCTCGATGGTCTATGCCGGCGATCACTTCGCCGTGGGTTTCGGGATGAACCGCCTGGCCGATTTCAACGGCCGCAGCCGGGCTACCGGCTACGGCGAACGGTTCTCGATCGGGGATATGTTCGTGGAGCAGCTCTACGGCGTCCCTGTTTCGAGTATCGGCTCGTCCGAAACCGATCTCTACCATGCCTTTTTCACCTATCCGCCGGCCATGTGGGGGGCCATTATGGGCTACCAGACGGCTTTGCTCGACCCGGTGTCCGGTAGCGATCCGCAGGCCTACACTATGGCGGGCACGATCCAGAACGGCACGCTGCTCTATCCGGAGTGGACGCGACGCACCTCCGGGGCGATCAATGAATATACCATCAGCGGGGGGTATAACTTCAAGGACATCCTCTACCTGGGGGCGACCCTCGGTATTCAGGATATCTATTACAACCGCTATGACACCTATTCTGAGGTGGCCTCGGCGGGGAATATCGGGCTGGAGAGCATGTCCTACAACCAGAACCTGCGCCTGAGCGGAGCGGGGGTCAATATCAAGGTGGGGGCTACCGTGCGGCCGCTGCCGTGGCTGCGCATCGGCGTGGCCTACCACTCGCCGACGTGGATCAATATGAGCGACGAGTACGATGCGGATATGCTCGTTTACGACACCCGTTACCAGAAACCGGGTTACAGCGACACCCCCATCTGGCGGCAGGAGTACAATATGCGGACGCCTTCGCGGCTGCTGGCCGGTATTTCGGCCACGATCGGCACGGTGGGTATCGTCAGCGTGGATTACGAGCGGACGTGGTACCAGCATATGAAGTACACCTCGGACAGCTACCGGGATATCAATACGGGGATCGAGGAGACCTACGCCCCTTCGGACGTGATCCGGGCCGGGGTGGAGTTCCAGCCGGTGCGCTCGCTTTTCGTGCGGGCGGGTTACGGGTACAGCAGTTCGGTCTATAAAGCCAGCGAGTTTAAGAAATACGGCGAGTACCAGCAGTTTTCGGGCGGCATCGGTTACCGCAACCGGGTTGTGAGCGTCGACCTGGCCTATGTTTACGGCACTGCCAACCAGATGCCGTACAAGCCGTTCGATTACACGGCGGAGGATGGCTATACGGTTGCCACCGACGGTACGATCTACACGAAAGACAAGAACCACAACGTTATCCTGACGGTGGCATTCAAGTTCTAAGGATTTGATACGCGGCGAGATATGCGGGCGGGACAGCGGAAAGGCGTCCCGCCCGCCGCGTTTTGCCGTTGCCGGTGGAATTCATATCTTTGCGCATCTGAAAAACACAACGAAACTCATGGCAAAAGAGCTCAAAGACCTCACCTCGCGCGAGGAGGACTACAGCAAGTGGTATAATGAATTGGTGGTTAAGGCCGGGCTGGCCGAAAACTCCGCCGTGCGCGGCTGCATGGTCATCAAGCCCTATGGCTACGCCATTTGGGAGAAGATGCAGCGGGCATTGGACGATATGTTCAAGGAGACCGGGCACGTGAACGCCTATTTCCCGCTCTTTATACCCAAGTCTTTTTTCTCCAAGGAGGCCCACCACGTCGAGGGTTTTGCCAAGGAGTGCGCCGTGGTGACCCACTACCGCCTCAAGAACGACCCGGACGGCAAGGGGGTGATCGTCGATCCCGACGCCAAGCTCGAAGAGGAGCTGATCGTGCGGCCCACCTCGGAGACCATTATCTGGAACACCTACAAGAACTGGATCCAGTCCTACCGCGACCTGCCGATCCTGTGCAACCAGTGGGCCAATGTGGTGCGGTGGGAGATGCGCACCCGGCTGTTCCTGCGCACCGCCGAATTCCTGTGGCAGGAGGGGCACACCGCCCATGCCACCAAGGAGGAGGCGATCGAAGAGGCCAAGAAGATGATCGGGGTGTACCGCGACTTTGCCGAGCAGTGGCTCGCCGTGCCGGTGATCGTGGGGCATAAGAGCGACAGCGAGCGTTTCGCCGGGGCGGATGATACGCTGACCATCGAGGCGCTGATGCAGGACGGGAAGGCCCTTCAGTCCGGGACTTCGCACTTCCTGGGGCAGAACTTCGCCAAGGCGTTCGACGTGCAGTTTACCAACAAGGAGGGGCAGCTCGACTATGTGTGGGCTACTTCCTGGGGCGTTTCGACCCGTTTGATGGGGGCGCTGATTATGGCCCACTCGGATAACAACGGGCTGGTGCTGCCGCCGAAGCTGGCGCCGATACAGGTGGTGATGGTGCCGATCTACAAGGGGCCGGAGGAGTTGGCGGCTATTGTTTCGAAAATGGAGGAGATCGCCGCCGAGCTGAAAATCAAGGGGATCAGCGTGAAGATCGACGACCGCGACAATGTGCGGAGCGGTTTCAAATTCGCGGAGTATGAAATGAAAGGGGTGCCGGTGCGGCTGGCCATCGGGCCGCGCGATCTGGCGAACGGGACCGTGGAACTGGCCCGGCGCGATACGCTGACCAAAGAGAGCGTTCCGGCGGAGGGGATTGCCGACCGTATTGAAAAACTGTTGGAGGATATTCAGCAGGGTATATACGACAAGGCGCTGAAGTTCCGCGACTCCATGATTACCAAAGTGGACTCTTACGACGAATTCAAAAAGGTATTGGAAGAGAAGGGCGGGTTTATCCTGGCCCACTGGGACGGCACCCCGGAGACCGAGGAGCAGATCAAGAACGAAACCAAAGCCACGATCCGGTGTATTCCGGTCGATGCGCCGGAGGAAGAAGGCGTGTGTATTATCAGCGGCAAACCGTCGCACCGCAGGGTGCTTTTCGCCAAGTCGTACTAAAAGATTGTCTAAGAAATGGACGGGTGTTGTCTAAATTTTAGACGGCACCCGTTTTTTTGATTCGATACATTTCTGATTGTCAAAGGATTAATGGGGATGGCATAATATTGGGATAAAAGCGGACATCCGAAAAACGGAATCCGGACGTCTTAATACATACTAAACATACCCACCTTATGAAGATCGAATGGTTTAAGAAAGCAATGCTGGCCGTTGCGCTCGGCGCCGTGTGCGCCGCCACGGCGGCCCAGAACCGGTTTACTTCCGAGCAGAAAGAGCGGGACTTCGAGTACCTCTACAAAACCCTCAAAGAGAACTACCCTTATTTCGGTGTACTCCAGCGCGAGACCGGGCGCGACTGGCTCGCTGACCACGACCGCTACCTGCAAATGGTGCGTGAAACCACCGACGACAAATCGTTCGTCAGCGCCCTGCAGGCCATTATGCGCGAACTCGGCAACGGACACGCCTACGTGGTTCAGCCCGACCGGTTCGATCTGATGTCCGAAGTTTACCACGGGGCCGCCGCCAGTCCGGAAAAAGAAAATAAACGGTACCGCCATTGGGCGGCCGTTTACGACCGGGCGAAACTCCATTATGACTATCTGAGAGAGCTTTACGGCATGAAACCGGTCGCCGGCCAGCCGCAGGGACAGGGCGACTCCGGTTACGATCCGTCCGAAAACGTTTCCCTCTCCATGCTCGGCGGCGGGAAGATCGGCGTGCTGGAGATCAAATCCTTTGCCGATCCGTCTGCCGACAGCGCCTTCCTAATGACTTTGCTCGACTCCGTGCAGTCCTGTGAGCACCTGATTATCGACCTGCGGAAGAACGGCGGCGGCAATGACCAGTATTGGGACCGAAACATAATGCCCCGCCTGATCTCCAAAACCTACAAGTGGAATACCCCGTCCGTACTCCGCCGCGGGTCCCTGTCCAATACTTTTTATGAGAAGAAATTCCATAGTTTCGATAAAGTAGCCGGCCTGCCCGGCCTTCCGCCCGAGGTCACTCCCGAAGACTTTGCGGTGGTCATGGATAAGAAAGCGGTTCGCCCGAAAGGGAAAAACCGGTTCAACGGTAAAGTCTGGCTGTTCGTCGGCCCCGGCGTCTTCTCCTCGTCCGAATCCTTCTCCGCTTTTACCAAGGCCACCGGATGGGCCACTATCGCCGGAACACGCACCGGAGGCGACGGTGTCGGCGTCGATCCGATCCCGATGATGCTGCCCGGCAGCGGCATCGTGGTCCTGTTTCCGGCGTGGGGTGGCCTGAACCCCGACGGCAGCTTCAATTTCGAAGCCCGGACTACTCCCGATGTCGAGATTACAGGAGCCGCCCGTTCCGAAGCGTTGGCCAAGCTGGTGCATTATATCGACCCGACGGTCGAAGTTCCTTTGGCTGCGGGGCCTCACGTGGTGAGTGTCGGGCCATTCGAAAACGGAGCGCAGGATGTCGATCCGTCCGTTACCGAAATTAAATTCCGCTTCAACGAACCGATGCACGGCTTCAGCTTCGGCTACGGCTCCCTCGGCGAGAAAGCCTTTCCGGAGTTTGTCAAAGAGAAGAGCGGCTATTCGGAGGACGGTATGGAACTGACCCTGGCGGTGAAACTGAAACCCGGTACGGAATACCAGATCCAGGTGCTTGAAGATTTTTCGGTTCGTAACCGCGACGGCGTATCGGTAGAAGGTTACCTGCTGCAATTCAGAACCCGAAAATAATTTGTAGAGTTTATTCCTCTGGAAATCAATACATTGGTGAATGTATTGCCATTATTCTCGAAAAATATTTCGGAAAAGATTTGCAGGAACCGAAAAGGTCGCTACCTTTGCATCCGCAATCACGAAAAACGACACGCCCCTGTTCATCGCCACGGCGGTGAAATACGGGAAAAAGTGAAAAAAGTTTTTGCGGATTGAAAAAGTTGACATACCTTTGTAGTCCCTTTCCGCCGGATTTTTCCGGTGTGGCAAGTGGAGCAAAAATGAAGATATGAACCTTCGGGTTTAAGTTCTTTGAATTACTGTGAAAAGTTAATGATAATTTGTAATGTAGTACAATTTGTCAATTCCTGATTCCGGCGCCGCGAGGCGAACCGGAACGAGAAAATAATCGGTCAGGCATACTCAAAATATTTCATACTATGGAGAGTTTGATCCTGGCTCAGGATGAACGCTAGCGGCAGGCCTAACACATGCAAGTCGAGGGGCAG
>CANQXP010000080.1 GCA_947627885.1 uncultured Rikenella sp. | reverse complement strand
CTGGCCTCCTATTCGACGGTCGAGAACAGCGGCCTGATGGCGCTGGGGCTCGGGATCGGGGGCATCGGGGTGTGGGCGGCGGTGCTGCATTCGCTGGCGCATACGCTGATCAAGGGCTCGTTCCTGCTGCAAATCAGCGTGGTGGGCAAGATGTACGGCAGCTACAAGGCGGCGCGGAACGGGGGCTATTTCCGGGCCGACCCGCTGGGGGCACTGGTGCTGGTGTGCTGCCTGATCGCGCTGATCGCTATGCCGCCGTCATTGCTGTTCCGTACGGAATACCTGATCCTGACGGGGATGCTCACGGAGGGGCTGTGGTGGATATTCATTCCGGTGGCGTTGCTACTGGTGGCGGTGATCTACTGGCTTTGCGCCAAGATGCTGCCGCTGCTGTCGCGGCCGGCGGACCTGTCTAAAATCGACCGGGAGGCCCGCAACCCGCTGCTCTCGGCGGTGCTTTTGCTGCTCGTGCTGCTGACTTTCGCGGCGGGGGTGTGGCAGGCGCCGGAACTGGTGGGGCTAATCGATACGATCGTTTACTGATGATGGGAAACAATACTTTGGACAGATGGTTCTCGTGCCGCCCGGCGGCCGGGGTGGGGCGCGTGGCGCTGGCGGAGGTGCCGCAGCTGCCGTATCCGGCTTTCGCGGCCGATATGCGGGCGTTGCTCGGCTCGGTTTCCGGGGGCGCCGATTTCTCGGAATCCAACCGGTGCGTGGCCTATTTCGCGGTGCCGGACGCTGCCACGGGCGGCCTTTCGTTCTATGCGCTGGTGGCGCGGGATGCTGAGGGAGACGTACTGGTGGCGGGTCATGCGCTGGACTATTACCACGAAGGGTTCCTGGAATCGCTGTCGCGGGATATTCCTGTGCTGCATGTTTTCGAGCGGGAGATCACGGAGCTTTACGGGGTGCATTTCGACGGGCAACCGTGGGACAAGCCGCTGCGCTATTCTTACAACCGGCATCACCGGGACGATTCGATGGATACTTATCCGTTTTACACGATCGACAGCCGGGATTTGCACGAGGTGCATGTGGGGCCGGTGCATGCGGGGATCATCGAGCCGGGGGCGTTCCGGTTCCTGTGCGACGGGGAGCGGATCGTGCATCTGGAGATCGCGCTGGGGTACCAGCACCGGGGGATCGAGTCTTTGATCGCGGGAACTTCGCACCGGCTGCGACAGGCGGTGCTGGGGGAGTCGATTGCGGGGGATACGGTTCTGGGGCATGGTATCGCGATGGCGGGGATACTGGAGTCGGGTGCGCCGGAGGGCTGGCGGGGGTGCGATGTTATCCGGTGCGAGCGGGCGGTGGCGCTGGAGATGGAGCGGCTGGCGGTGCATATCGGAGACACGGCGGCGCTGTGCATGGACATGGCTTACCAGACGGGCCATGTGGCGTGCGAGGCTTTGAGGACGCTGGTGATCAATGCGATGCAGCAATGGTGCGGCAACCGGTTCGGGAAGGGGTTGGTGCGTCCGTTCGGGGCGAATTACCGCTTGACGTTGGAAAGGGCTAAACATATCGAATCGACGCTGACGGAGGTGATCGGGCGGTACCGCACGGTGGGACGCGACCTGCTCTCGACGCCGTCGGTGCTGGCGCGGCTGGAGGGGATTTGCCCGGTGACGCGGGGACAGGCTTTGCGGGTCGGGGCGGTGGGGCCTTCGGCGCGAATGGCGGGGGTGCGAAGGGATGCGCGGTGTGCGTTCAATTTTTACCCGCTGGAGGGTTTCGAACCGGTGGTGGTCGATGCGGAGGCGGAGAGGGGCAACGGCGACCTGCTGTCGCGGCTGAAGATGAGGCTGCGGGAGGCGGAGGTGTCGTACGCGATGATCGTGGCGGGTTGCAAGGAGCTGGCGGGGAAGTGGTTCGAGGGCTATCCGGCGCCGGACTACTCCCGTGCTTTGGCCGGGGAGTCGCTTGTTTTCTCTTTGGCGGAGGGCTGGCGGGGCGAGATCTGCCACGCGGCGCTGACGGACGGGGCGGGGGAGGTGGCGGCGTACAAGGTGTACGATCCGTCGCTGCACAACTGGACGATGCTGGCGCTGTCGGTGCGGGGAGCGCAGATCTCGGATTTCCCGGTGAGCAACAAGAGTTTCAACCTCTCCTATTGCGGGCATGATTTGTAAATCGTTCGATTGAGTGATATACCCCGCGTTAGCGGTCGGCCCGCAGCCATCCCCGGCGGAGGGCCGCAACCTTCGGTCTTGCCTCCGCTGGCTGCAGGCCGGGAATATTCGGGAGGGATTAAGGGATGGAAAATAAATGTTAGACCGGGGTATGTTGGCTTTTCCGATCGGTCATATAGAAACAAGTTATGTTATTGACAAGCATTAAAGTGCTGATGCAGCACGGGACACAGTATATCCGGCATCTGGATCGAGTGAAGCTGTGCGACGAGTTCCGCGGGCGGCCGGTGCTCCGGTCGGCGGGGCTGACGGCTGCCGCCGGGGCGGAGTTGTGCGGATTGTGCCCCACAGGGGCGATCTCGTTCGGGCCGGGGCTTACGCTGGATATGGGCAAATGCCTGTTCTGCGGCGAGTGTGCGGTGCGATTCCCGGAACAGGTGCGCTTTACGAACGAGTACAGGCTGGCGTCGCCGACGCGCGAAGGGCTGGTCGTGACCGAAGGACAGGCGGCAGGGGAGTGGAATTTCGATTACAGCGCGGTGCGGCCGGAGATCGGGCGGATGTTCCGGCGGTCGCTGCACCTGCGCGAGGTGTCTGCGGGCGGCGACAATAGCTGCGAAATGGAGTTGGGGGCGGCGGGGAACGTCAATTTCGACATGGGGCGCTACGGGATCGAGTTCACGGCGTCGCCCAGGCATGCGGACGGGGTGGTGGTGACGGGGCCGGTGACGGCCAATATGGCGCGCGAGCTGGAATCGACCTGGCAGGCGGTGCCGGAGCCTAAGGTGTTGATCGCGGTGGGCGTGGATGCTATTTCGGGCGGCCTGTTCGCGGATTCTCCGGCGGTGAACCGGGAGTTCTTCGAGGTGCACAAGCCGGATTTGTATGTGCCGGGAAATCCGGCCCACCCGATGACGTTCATCACCGGGGTGCGGGCTTTGATCGGGTGCCGCACCGGGGTGCCGGCTGCGGCGGAGGATCGGGAGACCGGGGAGTAGTAGCGGTATTCGTTTAACGCCTGATTACGAACGTGGCGGCCACAGGATTGTGGTCGCTTTTTTTGAACTCCAGGTCGATGGTCTCGAACGCCACCGGTTCGATCCCCGGCCCGCAGAGGGCGAAGTCGAGAAGGGTCGTGGTGGTGGTCGCCGGGTCATAAGGCTCGTAGCCGTAGCGGGTGGAAGGGGTCGTGGGATCGTAAACGAAGGTCATGTCCGGCGGGAAGTCGCCGCGGTCGATCTGCAACGGGCTGAAATGACGGTCTTCGACGGCGGCCCGGCTGGGCGTGTAGCCCGGCGGGTTGCAATTCCAGTCGCCCATCGTGACGCTGTACCTCTTCCCGGCCAGGAAGCTGCTGAGGAAGGCCAGCTCCCCGCTCCGCATATTTCCCGTGTCGTAAGCCGTGTTATGGGTGTTGTTGACGTAGAGCGTCCGCACGTTCCCGGCGGTGTCCCGCACGGGTATCGCGGCGCTCAAAAGGCACCGCTTGAGGTTGAAAAGCCGCACGGGAAAGGCGAATCCGCCGGGATAGGAGTAGCGGGTCACCTCTTCCGGTTTCCACCGGGTGAGGATCACGACGCCGCTTTCGACGCGCCCCATCGGGTCGGTCAAGGGGATCGGCACGAAGCCGGAAACGTAGTTGAAACCCCACCAACCGAAATACCCGGGCAGTGCGGCGCGTATGGAGTCGTACTCGTTCATGCCGTAGCTGCGGCGCGAGTCGAAGTCCACCTCCTGCAACAGGATAATATCGGCTTTTTTAGCTGCGGCTTCGCGTTGCAGGAAGGAGATAATGCCGTACAGGTTCTCGCGGGTACGGGCCTCGGTAGTCCGCATCCGGGTGCCGCCGTCGTAAAAGAAGTCCATGTCGTCCCCCAACCCCGCGTACCCGATGTTCCACGAAACGATCCGCAGGGTGTCCCCCGCCGACAAGGTGTCGCAGGTTTCGCCCGGGGTTAGGGTGTAAACGGTCTCGACCGGCGCGGGTCTCCATTCACGGGCCCACATCACAGCGATGAACAGGAGAATCCCTAATAGGAGGACGCCGACGATACGGATCAGGATGCGGAACAAGCGTTTCATTGGGATGAGGGGGTTACGGTAAAGTCTATCTCGTTCGAGCCGGGGCTCTCGCGTTAAGTCTGATTGCGGCACCGGCCGAAGCTCGCGGAGAACGCCACCAAGCTTCGAGCGTGTTGCGGGCCTCCGCATGGCGCTTCAGCCCGGCCGCTAAAGCGGGGATTACAAAAGTCGAGAATGGTGAAAACCGATCTCCTTACCGGATCACCCGGATGGTGTAGTCGGGCCGGAAATTGACGATCGGCCAGGCCACGTTCATGTACTTTCCGCCGCCCCCATGCTGCCGGAAGTCGTAGCCGACCTGCAAAAGCTGCGGATCGTATCCGCGGTTGGCGATGCGGTCGGGCATGTCGGGGCCGAAGTGCTTCAGCGCCCCGGCGAAGTAGCGGATCACGTCGTAACCCCGGAAAGCGTACGGGCTGGGCATTCCGCCGAACGAGTCGATGTACTCCCGGTAGAACTCCGCCACGGCAGGGTCGCTGCGGTCGGCGTGGTAAGAGGCCGGATAATGTACGTTGAGTTTGTAGAACAGGTCGAGGTTGATGTTCGGCAGCCACTCCCAGCGCGGGGTGCCGATCACGGTGATGCGGTAGCGGCCGTTGGTGTTGATCGAGCTGAGGTGGGACAATACCCCCTCCAGCGCGTCCACCCGGTTGACGGGTACGAAGACGATGTTGTCGCGGTCTCTGTCCAGCGCGGCGTTCAGCCGCACGTCCATCGCCTGGCTTTGGTTTCGCACGCCGGTGAATGAGAGGGTGGAGACCTTGTCGCCGAGCTGCGCTTCGACCAGGGCGAGCACCGCGGTGTCGGGATGCTCCACGTGGTCGATCAAGACGAGGTTGGCATCCGCGCCGGGGGTGCCGTAGCGACCGCCGAACATCTCGAAGATCCGGTTGAACGACCGTTCTTCCGCCGGCGGGGCTTCGTAAACATACGGGTTATCCGCGCTTCCCACCGCGCCGAGCGGGCTGACGACCGGAATGCCTTTTTCAGCCGCGAATTCGGCCACAGGCCCGAACGCTTCGGCGTAAACCGGCCCGATAATCAGGCTGGCTTTGTCCAATGCCCCCGACCGGATATGGCCGCGCACTTTCTCTTCCGATGCCCCGGTGTTTAGGAACCGGACGTTCACGGAGATGCCTTCCGCTTTCAAGGCATTCAGCCCCAATAAAATCCCTTTGTAGTATTCCGAGAACCTGTCGTTGGTCTTCATCCCAGGCTGCATGGGCAGCAGGACGGCCACGTCCAGCGGCGCCGCTTTGTCGAATCGGTGCAGCCGCCCGTTGCGGTCGAATACCTGTCCTTCTTCGTTCGGCGCGGCGGCGAGGGTGTCGGTCCGGGTCGAAACGACGGGCCCTTCCTCGATCCGTTCCTGCTGGCGCTGGCCGCCGGGATTCTCCGGCCGTTCGACGGTCGTGGGCGGAACGGACGGCCTTACGCGCTCGATCTGCGGCTCTGGCCGTTCCGGGCTTTGCTCCCCGGTCGATGTACCGGCACCCGCCGTATGCTGATGCTGTTTCCGGGCGTTTTGCGGGATCAACAAGGTCTGTTTGTTCCGCAGCACGTCCCGCGTCAGGCTGTTGGCTTTCATGATCTCTTCCTGGCTCACCGCGTATGCCTTGGCGATGGCGTACAAGGTCTCCCCTTTCCGGACTTTGTGGATCAGGTACTGCTCGCCGCGGATGGTGATGCTGCGGTCGGAAAGCCTTACGCTGGTCTGGGCCGCGGCGTCCGGCACGGCCGCGCCGCACAGGAGGAGCAGGAGTGCGATATGCAACAGGTATCGGGCCATAAATGTCTATTTTTTCACCGGGTTCGGTGCGGTTTCGATCCGTAGCCGGGTGAGAACCTGTTTGGTGTTGAGGGGAAAATCGCCGTTGAGCATCCAGTTGTAGTAGCTGGGCTCGGAGGCGAAGACCTCCGCGACGGGCCGCCCTTTGTGCTTGCCGAAGTTGAATACCGGCACGTCGTCGTCGTTGAGCACGATGCGCCCTGCGAAGTCCACGTTGCGGCTCATCCGGGTAAAGTCGGCCAGGAAATCGACGTCGTTCTCCAGGTCGTCCGGGTAGCGGTCGAGCTGGGCTTTCAGCACGTCGTAGGTCGCCCGTATATCGGCTTCGGCGGAGTGGGCGTTCTCGATCTCGGAGCCGCAGTAGAATTTATGGGCCGCCGCCAGCGTCCGCTGTTCCATCTTGTGGAAGATGTTCTGCACGTCGACGAATTTCTTGCCGCTCAGGTCGATCTCGACTCCGGCCCGCATGAATTCCTCCACCAGAATAGGGATGTCGAATTTATTCGAGTTATACCCCGCCAGATCCGCCCCTTTGATAAAGGCGGCCAGCGATTTGGCGATCTGCGGGAAGGTCGGTTCCTCGGCCACATCAGCGTCGGTGATGCCGTGGATGGCGGTGGACGCTTCCGGAATATGCACGCCGGGGTTGATGCGCCGGGTCTTGACCTCCTCGTCCCCGTTGGGATGCACTTTGATGAGCGATATCTCGACGATATGGTCTTTGGCCGGATCGACCCCCGTGGATTCGATGTCGAAGAAGATGATCGGGCGTTTGAGCTTCAGTTCCATAGCGATGCCCCTGCGTTACGCGTTGATCATCATGGGCATCAGCAGCATCAGGAGCGATTCGCCTTCGGTGTCGTTCTCCGACGGGAAGAAGAGGCCCGGACGCGTGGAGTCGGCCAGCTCGATCGACACTTCCGGCGAGTGGATGTTCCCCAGCAGATCCAGCAGGAACGACGAACGGAAACCGATCTCGATCGGCGAGCCGTCGTAGTTGCAGCTGATATTGTCCTCGGCCGACGCGGCATAGTCGATGTCTTGCGCCGAGAGGTTGATGTTTCCGGCGGTCAGGTCGAGCTTAATCAACTGATTCGCCTGATTGGAGCAGACCGACACCCGTTTAATGGAGTTGAGCAGCTCGACGCGGTCCACCAGCACTTTGTTCGGGTTATTGTTCGGAATGACTGCGTTGTAATTGGGGTAGTTCCCTTCGATCAGCCGGCACACGATCTTGTGCTTGGGCAGGGTGAAGATGGCGTTCTTGTTGTCGAAAGTGACGGTCACCATATCCTCGGCGTCCCGTGAGAGCAGGTTTTTGAGCAGGTTGGCCGGCTTTTTGGGCAGGATGAACGACGCCTCCTTGTCCGAGGTGACGTTGGCGTTCTTGAACAGGGCCAGCCGGTGGGCATCGGTGGCCACGAACGAAATTTCCTTCGGCGACAGGCCGATGTTGATCCCGTTCATCACCGGGCGCAGTTCGTCGTCGGCGGTGGCGAAAAGCGTCTGGGTGATCCCGTCGCCCAGTGCGGGCGCGGGAATATAGAAGATCGTGGAGGATGTTTCTTCCACGGCCGGCAGCTCCGGATAGCCCAATCCGGTGATCCCAGGAATGCTGAGTTTTCCGGTCTTCCAGCTGATGGTCACTTCCCAGCTCTCCTTGTCGACCGAGATGGTCAGGGGCTGTTCGGAAAATTCTTTGATGGAGTCGGTGATGCGGCGCGCCGGTATAGCCACCACGCCGTCGCCGTTCTGGTTGTCCACTTCGAGGGTGGAGATCAGGGTGGTCTCCAGGTCGGATGCGGTGATCTTCAGTTGGTTGCCCGACAGGTCGAACAGGAAGTAGTCGAGGATCGGCAGGGTGTTCTTGTTGCTGATGACTTTGCCGATCGACTGGAGGTTGTTCGACAGCTGGGTGCTGGATATAATGAATTTCATAAAGGGATTATATTTTTCGTTTGACAATACCAAGCAAAGATAGTGTTTTTTATAGTTCCGCCAATGCGCTTGCGGCGGGTATTTTGCGGTGCCGTCCATTCGGCGGGGTTGCCGGGGGCGAGGAGACCCAAAAGGCGGCGGAGCGAATGGAATTTTCGCGGCGGCGAGTCTCGTGTGGTCATGGGCGGCCCGGAGCTTCGCTTTGCCAACCTGACAGGCGGGTTGCTCAGGAGTTGCCGTGGGCACCCCGTTAGGGTTGTAGCTATCTTAATTACGGGTTTCGACTGGGGAAAGTTGCGGCGAGAAGCGTGAGCTTCGAGCCGCATAGGCTGGGAGCGAATAGCGTGATCCGTTAGGATCGCCGGCCTTGCGCGCTGGCCGCTATGCGGCCACCCCCGAAGCGCGCAGGCCGAAACCGAGAGAGCATGCAGCCCGTATTTCCACTTAAGCGGATTGCCCGGAGCTATCGGAGAAAAGCAGGCAAGTTTGGACCCAGCGCCCGGTGCGCGTGTTTGCGCCGAGCGTGAGGCTGTAATTATCCCAATGATTGCGAGCCTCCCGAAAGGAGGCGTCCGGAGCGCGCGACCTGGCGTTCGCAGACCTATAAAAAAGTCTTGGCGGCGGATATAAAAAAGCCCGGAATCCGCAGGGAGTGCCGGGCCATAATGGTTCATGGAAAAA
>CANQXP010000079.1 GCA_947627885.1 uncultured Rikenella sp. | reverse complement strand
TGATCTGGGCGGCGTCCGTCTTCCACTGGCCGTCGTCAGCGGGGGCCGCGTCGCCCAGGGCGTAGTTTATCGTGCCGCCGGTGGCCGAACCAGCCGCGATCAGCGCCTGGGGCTCGCCGGTGTAGGTGAGGCCGGCGCTCCCCGTCACCGTGGCGGTGGAGGCGGCCTTGTCGATGGTGACCTCCACGTCTGAGACATGATCCTCATAGCCCGCACGCTGAACGGTCACGGTCACCTTATAGGTGCCCGCGTCGGTGGCCTTGTTCTCTGTGCCGACTTCTGAATAATCGTCGCCGGCGCCCTTCTTCTCCACCTTGTATTCGATCGTGTCGGAATCTTGGTTGCCGGTCACGTTTACAAGCGTCTGCGCTTCGCCGGTGTACGCCGTAATGTCCGGATTCGCCGTTACCTCTATCCCGGTGATCGTCGCCTTTTGGACTTCGCCTGTGGCCGCGGAGGTAAGCGAGCCGGTATGATCCGGGTCATTTGCCGTTACGACGACCTGAATGGTCTTGCCTACATCGGCGACTGTCAGCGTATAGGTCTTTGCGGTCGCGCCGTCAATATTGGTGTAGCCGCTGTCGCCCGACCTCTGCCACTGATAGGTAAAGTTGATACTGTTCGGATCGACCGCCGTTGTGACTGCCGTAAGCTGTTGGCCGAATATCGCGTCGCCGTCGATCGTCACCGTGCCGGTGATCGTCTTCGGCGTGAACGCCGGTACATTGACCTCTTTTATCTCCGACGCGAACGAGCTTTCGGCTACCGCTTTCGCGCGTACCTCGTATGTTTTATTCGGCGCGACCTCGATTTCTCCCTCTGTGCAGTCTTTCCACGCGTCGGTGTTGCCGTCCGTCTTTTCGCGGTACTCCATTGTCGTGTCGGCGCCGGTGATCTTACCGTTGCCGTCATGGGTCGTGGGAGCTTCGCCGGTAGGTCCAACCGGCGAAGCAGGACGCGTGGGTAGATCCATGCTCCACGAGGTGCTGGTAGTGTGGTTTTCATCTCTAGGATTTCTCAAAACCCTTATATACTTACCCAGATGGTTTGTCAATTTAAGTACGCCGTCCTCAAGGTAAACATATTCCCCGCCTGCCGTTATCGTATAGCTCGCATCACTTTCAAAGCCGATCAGCGTTTCGTTTACATAATCGATGGAGAGCTTCGGCGTTTCCTCAAACAACTTATAAATACTAAACTTAACATTAAGCGTCAAATCACTATCACCGGAAAGGCTCATAAGCGAATACTGCGGTTCTTTTTCGGTCGCCGTAACCGTGATCGTATACTCGCCGGATTTAAGTCCCGTGGGTATCGTCAGTATATTATCTTCTATGGTCGCTACCGTGTCGCCCAAGCCGCTTTGGTCGCTTATTACATACGTGAAACTCCCCTCGGAACCCTCGGGAATTTCGAACGCTTTCTTCATGCACTCGTCCAAATTCGCCGTGATCGGCGCTTCGTATCCGTAAGAATTATAAATTTCAAAATCATTGGTGAGATGGCATTCTCCGGTGGCGCCGGATGTAATAGAGCCCACGGCGTACACCGTCATATCCTCGGTGATGGGGGTTCCCGCTTCAAACTCTTCACCGTTGGTCTCCTGGGTTTTTACCCACTTTTTAAACGTAAAATTCTCACCTTCGGGATTTTCGGGCATTTCCACAGTGCCGTTCGGGTTTGTGTACTTCGCAGCGTAATTTTCGTTATCCTGTGTTGCAAATGTGACCTTCAGCGCCTTTTTGCTTGTGTCACTCGTAAACACGGGGTAGTCGTCCCCGCCCTCACCGAGCTTCTGTCCCCACGCCTGCTCGGGCGTATCCTGACCGTTTTGCAAAAGCCATGCCACTTCGCCGGACTTAAATTCTTCAGCTGTTTTTGCCGTGCCGGCACCTTCCCCGCCGCAGGTGTTGAGGTAGTAGCAGTTTGAAACGATGCTGCTATTAAGTGCCACAATGCCGCCTTTATTGGAGCCGTCAGTGTTGCTCACCGTGCCTATGTTATAGCAATTTTCAATGCTGCCGCTGTAGTTATTTCCCACAATGCCACCTGCATCGTCGCCTTGTACATTGCCTGAGTAATAACAGTTTTTAATGCTTCCGCGGTTTTGTCCCACAATACCGCCCGTAAATAAACCGTTGGCGACGTTGCCCGAAACGATCAGATTTTTGATCGTACCGGAGTTCTGCCCAAACAGACCTGAATAATAGTTTAGAGTATTTATATAAACTCCGCTTATCGTGTACCAGCCGCCATCGAACGTGCCTTTAAATGGATGTTCTTGAGGTTCGCCTAGCTCTACAGTCTGCGCTCCGATCGGCGTCCAGGATGTGCCGGTTCCCTCGCTGTACTCTGACGACATATCGATCGGCGCCGTCAGCTTGAAATACTCGCCGCTGCCGCCGTCCTCATCAGCGTCGATATAATCCCGGAACGCCTTGAGCTGCTCCAGGGTGTTGATCTCGTACGGGGAACTCTCCCCCCCCGTCACCGCCGTTGGCGCCGCCAAAGGCGATCGCCATCGGTACGTCCTCCAGGGCGGTCGGCTCCGGCTCCGGGGCGGGCTCTTCCGCCTCCTCGGTGGGGGCCTCTGGCTCCTCCGGCTCCTCTGTGGGCTGCTCCGGCTCCTCGACCGGCTCCTCCGCCGCCTCGGCCGGGGCGGGGGTTTCTACCGCGTCCGCCGGGTCGGGCTCCTCGGCCAGCGCCAGCCCCGTCGTGGGAAAGTACGACGCGCAAAGGCACAGCGCCAGCGCCAGGGAAAGAATTTTCCGCTTCATATCCACGCCTCCTATCGATCTCCGCTTTGGTCGTTCCTATGTCCTGCGTGCCGCCCCGCGCCGGGGCGGCGGAGAATGGCACCTTACGGATGCTATTTTATTATACCGCAGAACTGCCCGGGTCGGGCGTGTCAATCAGGTCGGTTTCCCGGTTGATTGAGAAAAAATACCAGGAAAGGCGGCGATTTTACGCCACAGTCGTGTTATAAACCACACCATTTCCCACACCGGGCCGCGGAGTTGTCCAGGAAGAGCCCCATCGGGGCGGGGGCAAAAAAGGCCGTCCGGCGGATGCCGGACGGCCTTTCGTGCTGGGTCTGTGCATTGTCACGCTCGGGTCAGTCGCGCGACTACCCTCGCGCTTCGCGCTTCGCTCAGATGAGCTGGAGGAAGCGGCTCATGATGGTGGCGGTCTCGGCGCGGGAGGCGGCGGCGTTGGGATCCAGGTCGCCGGCGCCCTTGCCCTGGAGCAGGCCGGCGGCCACGGCCCAGGTCATGGCCTCAGAGGCCCAGCTGTCCACCTCGCCGGCGTCCACGAAGGCGCCCAGGTCAGCCTTGGCGGAGACGTCCAGGTCCAGGAGCTTGGCGTAGCGGTAGAGCATGGTGGCCAACTGCTCCCGGGTGATGGCCTGGTCGGGGGCGAAGACGGTCTCGGACAGGCCGTTCACCACGCCGGCGGAGGCGGCCCACGCCACGGCGTCGGCGCACCAGCTGCCCCGGGTGTCGGTGAAGGCGCCGGTCATGCCGTCCTTGCCCTGGGACAGGTTGAACAGCATCTGGGCCATGGCGCCACGGGTGATGGCGGAGTTCATGTCAAAGATGTGCTGGGTCTGGCTCACGCCCTGGACCACGTTCATGGCGGCCATGGCGTTGATGGCGGCCTCGGCCCAGTGGCCGGCGGGCACGTCCTCGAACTTGTAGGCCAGGTCGGGGGTCTGGGCGGGGATGACCACCTTGGCCACGACCTCGCCGGCCTCGTCGGTGACGGTGACGGTCTTGCCGCCGGCGGTGGAGGTGACGGTGGTGACCTTATCGCCGTTCTCGTTCACGTCGGTCTGGGAGCCGGGCGGGGTGGTCTGGGTGTGGTTGCCGGTGGTGGTGGTGGAGCCGCCGGTGTGGGTGCCGGTGGCCGCGCCGCCGCTCTTGGAGGTGACGGTGATCTCCATGCTGTCGGAGAAGCCGCCGTTGTCGGTGGTGGCGGTGACGGTGGCCTTGCCGGCCTTCACGCCGACGACCACGCCGTCAGAGACGGTGAGGATGCTCTCGTCGCTGGAGGTCCAGGTGACGTGCTTGTCGGTGGCGTTGTCGGGCAGGACGTTGGCGGTGAGGGTGATGGTCTCGCCCACCTGCACGGTGTCCCGGCCGGTGAGGATCACGCCGGTGACCGCCACGGGCTCGTCGGGCTGGTCGGGCTCGTCGTCGGTCTTTTCGCCGGTGGCGGGGGTGAAGGCGTCGGTGGCGTCGGTCAGGGTCTTGGCGGCGGCGTCTACGGCCTCTTGGGTCTCGGCGGTGAGGGCGGCCTTGGCGGTCTCGATGGCGGCCTTCAGGGTGTCGATGGCTTCCTGGGTGGCCCAGGTCTTGTCGGTGGTCACGTCCTTGCCGTCGGCGCTGGGCACCACGTCCTTCAGCTTGGCCTCGGCGGTGGCGATGGCGGCCTGGAGGGCGGTGGTGTCGGGCTTCTCAGGCGTGACGGGCGTGTCGGTCTTGGTGCCGGTGATCTTGGCCGCGTTGAAGGCGGCGACGGCGTCGGTCAGGGTCTTGGCGGCGGCGTCCACCTCAGCCTGGGTGGCGGCGTCCAGGGCGGCCTTGGCCGCGTCGTACGCGGCGATCAGGGCGTCGGCGACGGACTGGGGATAGACCACCTTGTCCTTCTCCACCTCGGCGGCGGTGGTGCCGTCGGGCACGAGGTTGGCGGTGTCCTGGGCCACCTGGTAGACGTCGGCGGCGTCGGCGATGGCGGTCTGGAGGGCGGTGGTGTCGGGCTTCACGGGCGCGGGCGCCTCATAGGCCTTGATGGTGACCCGCAGGGGGGCGGTGGTGATATCCTGGAAGTTGGTGTCCACCTTCTCCCGCACCTCATAGATGGCGGGGGCCAGGCCCTCGGCGATCACCTTGCCGTCCTTCACGGTGAATTCGGTCCAGGTGGTGACGTTGGTGGCGGAGTACAAATAGGTGGTGCCCTCCACGGGGGCCTTGATCTCAATGGAGCCAGTAGCGCCCTCGGCGGCGGGCTGGGTGACGGTCACGTCCGCTTCCGTCAGGGCGGCGGGGGCGGGGAGCTTGTTGACGGTGAGGGTAATGGTCTTGATCACGCTGCCGCTGGTGAGGGTGATGGTGGCGGGGCCCTCAGCAGACGTGCTGGCCCGCAGGGGCGTCACGGTCAGAGTGCCATCGGTGTCGTACTTCATGTTCGCCAGAGAATCATTGCTCAAGCGGGGAATGACCGTATGTCCGGCGGGGGTGGTGGCGACCTTAAGGATGGCTTGGGTGGGGCCGGTGATGGTCAGGGCGTCGTCCTTCAGGGCCACCTTCGCCGTCTCCGTCTCCTCCGCCAGGGTCACGGTGATGGCGGTGACCTTCGCCTTGGTGATGGTAACGGTGAAGGTGATGTCCTCCGACGCCGGGGTCGCGCCCTCCGCGGCGACGGTGCAGGTGTACGCGCCCGCCATGGCCTCGGTGACGGCGGCGCCGTCCTTGTTCAGGGTCAGGCTGGCCCCGGTCTCACCTTCCAGGGACTCTTCGCCGTGCTTCCAGGTGTAGGTGGGGGTGATGCTGCCGCCGGTGACGCTGGCTTCCACCGCCAGGGTGATGGGGTCGGTGGAGCCTGCCACGGCGGAAATGGAAGTCGTGTTCCCCTTGGGTGCGGCCTTCAAGATCACCGCGCCCTCCGGGGCCACGATAATGGTCTTGGAGACCGTCGCGGACTTCCAGTTGTCATCAGCATCGGTGACGGCATTGATGGTGTAGGTCTTTTCCGCCTCGGTATCGTTGGCGGGCAGGGTCACGGTCCAGTTGGCGCCGCTCCCGGTGACCGGTTCAGCGCCCTCGCAGGTGACCTTGGCCGTCACGCCCTCGGGCAGACCCTCCAGGGTCACGGCCACGTCGCCGCCGGTGTGTTCCAGCGTCTCATGATCCACCGTCATAGTAAAGGCGGGGGTGCCCTTCTCTACTTTGACGGTCACGGTGGCTTTGACGGCGGCCCGCTTGGGAATAAGGTTCGGGTCGTGATCCTCGGTGGCGTGTTGCGTCTCGCGCTCTATGATCTTCTCGTCCGCATAACTGGTGGCGGTCACTTGGGCCTCGCCCACCTTCTTGGCGGTCACCACGCCGTGCGCATCCACTTCAACGGCATCGCCCGTTACGCTCCAGTCGATGTCCTGATAGTCGCTTCCGTCCTTATCCTTCTCCTTCACTGTGGCCGTGAGGGAGATGCTCTTGCCCATCTCCACGGAGGGTTCCGCCGGTTCGATGGTGACCTCGTTGATGTAGGGCATCACATCGATGGTGCATTCAGCCGGCACCTTGCCGTTTGTACCGTTGTTCTCCGCCTCGGCAAAAATCTTAGCGGTGCCCTTCGCCACGGCGGTGACCACGACCTTACCATCCGCCTGTACTGCCACGGTAGCGATGTGGCCGTCCTCAGACCGATAGCTGATCTTCGGGTCGGTGGCGGTGCGGGGCAGCGCGCTCGCCACCAGCTCCCACATCTTGGGATGATCGGGCGTCTTGTTCTCGGGATCGCCGACCACCTCGTTGCCGTTCTCATAGACGGAATGGTGATTATGGACGAAGCTGATGCTCTCCACCAGGACGTACTTCACGGTGACCGGGGTGCGGGTCGCGCTCTCGTCCTTGTCCGTCTCGGTGGCGGTCACGTAGAAGGTGGCCGTGGGTTCGTCCGGGGTGGGGAGCTTCGTCGTGTCCGCGATCTCGAAGGAGAGGGCGTCGGTGCCCGAGGAGATCGTCTTCTGGGCCAGGGCGGCTTCGGCGCCGCCCTCCTTGGCGTAGAGCTTATAGGTGGTCTCCGCCGCGGGGGCCGCCGCCAGGGTGAACGCCACGTGGCCGGAGGTCAGGTCGTCCTTGACCAGGTCGTAGGTGGCCTTCGTGAACGTGGGCGCGGGGGTCGGGTCGGTGGTGTGGGACGGCGTAGAGGCAATCCAGACCAAGACATAGAGGCGGTACTCTTGGCTGCTGCCTCCTCTTTTAATCTCATAGGATTCGCCATTCGTCACCTCTTGAGTGGCGGTCCAGTCCTCATCAATGGTAACATTCGTGCTGTTGATAGAGAGTTTACAACTTGAAGGCGTTTCGCTATCGTTCTTCTTCCCCATATAGAGCTTCAAGGTGCCATCGCCGGGGGCCTTAAAGGTCAGGTCGGCTTTGCTGTTCATCTTCAAATAGTCTGACAATGTGTCGCCATTATAAGACAAGTTTCCATCATTATTATACTCAACCGTAGAACCCACGACCGTGATATAGCCCTTGTCACTGTCGCTGACCGTCTTCCCTGTAAACTTGATCTCCAGCGTGTCCGGGCGGGTCACATCGCAAGCGGCGTTCTTGCACTTACCGCCAGCGGCGTCAAACGTGTGGCCGGTGCGGGGGATGGCCGTCGCTTCCTGGACTACCTGGGTACAAACTCCCTCGTCGCCATTGTCACGGTTACAAAGGATTTTCCCGGTACTGCCATCCGCCGTACAGGTGGCATCCTTCTGTCCTTCGGTCTTCACGCCCGGGTCACCGACTTCACGGTGACCCAGAGCATCCACCGTCACTGTTTGCTTCTCTTCGCACTCGGGAACGCTACACGGAATCTCTTTGGTTCCCTGCTGCGTACAGGTGGGCTGTTTGGTAACAGTTCCCTCGCCAGTAAATTGGTGGACGTGGCTGGAAACATGGACCTTAAATTCCACCGTCTTACCGGTTTCGCCCAGAGTGGCGGTAATGGTCACAGGGCTACCCTCTTCGGTCACCTGTTTGGCCGTGACCTTGCACTCGTTCTTGTCGGCTTGCTGTTCAAACCCAACTTTCTCCTGAGCGGAATCAGAGGAAGTCCACGCAACGGTGGCATCCCCGGCATTGGCCGGAGTGACCTTAAGAGTCGCTTCCTTGGTTTCGGTCAAATCAAGGTAAACCTCGGTGTCGCTGGCCGCGGTCAGGGAGGGCTCTGAAGCGTATTCCTTCACTCTAACCTGATAGACTGCGATTTTAACAGAATCATTATAAATGCTGAAGGTCCCCGCTGCTTTAGTATCAAACTCCACAAGGCCAGCATAATCTCCAGATGTTGATGCTTTTACAGTGCTCGATGCAACATCTGCTTTTGTGCTGTTATTATACAGTTTCGGTGTCGAGCGGTTACCTTTTGTGGTATACCACACCGTAACAACCGCAGGATACTCAGTGGTAAACTGAATCAATCGTTTTCCAGCACCTGAATCACTCGGCAATGTACTTGCGCCTTCGAAGTCAATACACATTTTGGTTCCTGCAAGCACATTATCTTTGCCAAAGGTAGCTTCATCCCATGTGCAGGTACCAATAGAATCGCTAACTTTCATTTTGCCGCTAGAAGAAGCACACACAAGCGTAAATTTGCCATGCGTTACATTTTCTGAATGCTCTCCAGTTAAAGTACCAGTTCCAATATCGGCATTAGCCAGTTCAAAGGTTGCTGGTTCAGCCGCCGCGGCGGGCACTACTAGCAGACCAGCGAGGAGGGCTGTGACGCACAGCAGGCTGATCAGCTTGGTCCATTTTTTCCTCATTTTTATCAGTCCTCCTTGAAATATATGGGGTCTTTTTTGGGCATAGAAACACAGGATGTGTTTATTCCCAATAATTGTAACGCTACCCCCCCCCCCCCCC
>CANQXP010000078.1 GCA_947627885.1 uncultured Rikenella sp. | reverse complement strand
CCTTGCCCCCCCTGAATCCTTAAAAACATCAGCAAAAGACCCAACAGATCCACCCCGCGACCCTGACGAGTCGCGCTTCTCGCCGCAGTCGCCAGCAGCGAAGGCCCGGTGCCTCCTGGCACACTGGAAGGGCTGTAACTACCCCGATAACTTTCGCAGGTTGTGCCCGCAAACAAACTATGAGCCCTTTCGCTGGTGCGGAGAGCTCAGTTAATTGCTCTGCCGGGTTAGGACTGCGCAGGTTTCAGCCCGAAAATAGGCTGTTGGCCTGACAGCTGGTGCTTGAATTTGTCGTACAAGTCGTCGGCTTGCCGCGGGGAAAAGAAAACGGTCAGAGGATGTTGACCTCCATAGACAGGGTGACGCCGAACTTCTGCTCCACGTCGCAGATGATGCGGCGGGCGAGGTTCAGGATCTCCTGCGCCGTGGCCCCGCCGAGGTTGATTAGAACGAGGGCTTGTTTGGGGTGCACCCCGACGGTTCCGCTGCGGAACCCTTTCCACCCGGCGCGGTCGATCAGCCAAGCGGCGGGCACTTTGACCGCAGCTCCACCGTTGCAGGCGTAGCCGGGCATCTCCGGGTACCGTTCCCGCAGCTCTGCGGCCTGCGCGGCCGGAATGACGGGGTTCTTGAAAAAGCTCCCGGCATTGCCGGTGACGGCCGGGTCGGGCAGCTTAGCTTCGCGGATGGCGATCACGGCCTGCCGGATATTCCGCAGCGACGGGCCGCCCAACTCCATGACGCGGTCGTGCAGGTCGCCGTATCCTATATTATAGGCATATTTACCGTCCGCCTCTGGCGTGAGCCGGAATTCGACGGCGGTGACGATGGCGCGCCCTTTCAAGGAGCCTTTGAAGACGGATTCGCGGTAGCCGAAAGCGCACGCTTCTTTCGGAATGCGGACGGTTTCAAGGGTTGCGGCGTCGAAATACTCGACCGTCTCGATGGTGTCCTTGGCTTCGGCGCCGTAGGCGCCGATGTTCTGCACGGGGGCGGCCCCGGCGTATCCGGGGATCAGGGAGAGGTTCTCCAAGCCGCCCAGTCCGCGTTCCACGCTCCAGGCCACCAGGTCGTCCCACACCACGGCGGCCTCGGCACGCACGAGGCCCGGCCCGATAAGGGCGATGCCGTCGGCGGCGGGGTGGATGACCGCGCCGGGGAAGTTCCCGGTCAGGATGATGTTGCTGCCGCCGCTGAGGACGTACCACGGCAGGCCCTGCTCGCGGCAGCGGAGGAGGATGTCGCGCAGTTCGGCGGCGGTGCGGAATTCGGCCCAGTGGCGGGCTTCGGCGTCGAGGCCGAAGGTGTTGCGGCCCCGGAGGGCGAAATTGTCGGAAAAATTGGTCATCTTGTCGCTTCGGGACGGTTTAGGTGTTACAAATTTAAAAATAATACCTAACTTTAAACTCTGTATCACCATCGAAAGATTCGAGCTATGTTTACCCAGAATGACTATACGCGGCTGGCGGAGCGGGGCATGGACCCGGCCCGGGCCGAAGAGCAGTTGGAGGCGTTCCGTGCGGGCTTCCCGTACCTGGCGATCGACCGCGCGGCGGTGGCGGGGGACGGCATCCTGAAACTGGATGCGGAAAAGGCGGCGGAGCTGGCGACTCTCTATGGGCGATCCGTATGCCGGCTGTCTGTTGAAAAATTCGTGCCGGCGTCGGGGGCGGCGTCGCGCATGTTCAAGGAGCTGTACGAGTATGTCGCGGACGGCAAGTCGAGCGCGACGGTGGAGCGGGTGCTGTCGGGGCTGGAGAACTTCGCGTTCTACGGCGACCTGAAGGTGCTGGGGATCAATATGAAAGATCCGAAGGCGGTGGTCTCGGCGATCGTCGATAATGATCCGGGGCTGGGCCTGGGCAAGAAACCGAAGGGGCTTATCAAGTTCCACAAGTATGCGGAAGGGGGCCGTACGGCGATGGAGGAGCACTTGGTGGAGGTGGCTCTGTACGGGGGTGCGCCGGCGCGTATCCATTTCACGGTGTCGCCGGAGCACATGGAAGATTTCAAGCGGCTGGTGTCTGAAAAGATCGGGGCGTTTTCGGCGAAGTACGGGGTGGAGTATGAAATAACCTATTCGGTGCAGGAGCCTTCGACGGACACGATCGCGGTGAACCCGGACAACACGCCGTTCCGGGAGGGGGATCCGCAGACGGGGGAGATCCTGTTCCGTCCAGGCGGCCACGGGGCGCTGATCGAGAACCTGAACCGCATCGACGCGGACCTGATCTTTATCAAAACGGTGGACAATGTGGTGCCGGATCATCTGAAGGGGGACACGGTGCTTTACAAGAAGGCGCTGGCGGCTGTGGCACTGGAATTGCAGCAACAGGTGTTTTCGTACCTCAAGGCGATCGACGCCTCTTCGGGGGCTGCGACGGTGGATGCGGCTGAATTGAAGCGGTTTATCGAGGAAAAGCTGTGTTACCGCTTTCCGGCAGGGGTGGAACCGACCCTCGCGGATATGAGGCGGGTGCTGGACAGGCCGTTGCGGGTGTGCGGGATGGTCAGGAACGAGGGGGAACCGGGCGGTGGGCCGTTCTGGGCGGGGACGTCGCTGGGAATGCCGGGGGCGCTGTCGCTCCAGATCGCGGAGTCGTCGCAGATCGACCCTTCGGTCAGGGACGCTTTGATGGGGGGAGGCACGCACTTTAATCCGGTCGATTTAGTTTGTGCGGTACGCGATTTTAAAGGAAAAAAATTCGACTTGACACAATATATCGATAAGAAAACCGGTTTTATATCCGAAAAAAGTAAGGACGGACGCAGTCTGAAGGCGCAGGAGCTGCCGGGGCTGTGGAACGGGGCGATGGCGGACTGGACGACGGTGTTCGTGGAGGTGCCGATTTCGACTTTTGCGCCGGTCAAGACGGTGGCGGATTTGCTGAGGCCGCAGCACCAGTAGTTCTTTCGGCGGGGAAGTTTTTGCGGCGGCAGCCTCAGCGCCGGATGGCTTTCAGTGGTCGGGGGCGGTGCAAGGCCGAACTTGAGAGAGCTCAAAGTTTGGTTCCCATGCCAATGGCGGGCCGCTCCGGGCAATCGAAGATTGCCGGGGGAGACGGAGCGGCCCGAATAGGGCAGTTATAACCCAGACTGTATGCCCGCGTCAGAGGCGGCCCGAAGCTCAAGAGAGCAAAAAGCGTGTTCCGGCAAGGAACGCCGGGCGCCCCCGAGGGGGCAGGGGCGCCCGAAAACGAGAGAGCGAGGAGCCGGGTTCCCGCTTTAGCGGGTGGGTGATATGTTTTCGGTTCGCAGCCTGCGTCAGGGCCGAGACGGGTAGTTACCGTCAATAAACAGGCAAAGCCCGGTCGGTACCGTCGGATCCGGCATGAAACGATAAGGCGGTGTGTCGGGGGCTGGGCGGAAGAATAGGAATGAATAAGTAAAAACGCATCATAAGATCACGGATCATGGAAAACAAACTGCAACAACTCACCGAAAAACTGTATAACGAGGGACTCTCGAAAGGGCGGGCCGAGGCGGAGGCTGTGCTGGCCAAGGCGCACGAGGATGCGGAGAAGATCGTGGCGGAGGCACAGGATCGGGCCAGGGCGATCGTGGCGGACGCCCAAAAATCGGCGGCGCAGCTCAAAGTCAATACGGAAAACGAAGTGCGGCTGGCGGCGGGACAGCTCAAAAGCGCGCTGAGGCAACAGGTGGAGGGGATGGTCCAAATGCAGGTGGTCACGCCGCAGGTTACGGAGGCGTGGCGCGACAACTCGTTTATCAAAGAGCTGGCGGTGGAGGCGGTACGGGCTGTCGGGCCGGAGAACGGCCTGCGCGTGGTGCTGCCGGAGAACCGGGGCGCGGAGCTGGCGGAGGCGGTGAAAAACGCTCTGGCGGAAAAATTCGGCTCCGAAAACGGGGTGGAGGTCGTCACGGATGCGAAGGTGCGGGTGCCGTTCCGGATCGCGGTGCGCGAGGGGGGCTACTATGTGAGCTTCTCGGATGCGGATTTCGACGCGCTGTTCCGGTCGTACCTCCGGCCGAAGGTGTCGGAGCTGCTTTTCGGGGAGGCGGGGAAATAGTCGGCGGTGTTTTCGTTTAATTCAGGAGATTCGGGCGTATGCAGTATTATTATCTGATCGCGGGGCTGACGGAGTATCCGTTCGACATCGACAATGCGGTGTCGGGGGGGCTGCGCGTGGATGTGCCGCAGGTCAAGGCCCAGGTGATGGGCGAGCTGTCGCCGGCGGACAGGCGGGCGGTGGAGCTCCTCTACACGTATTACGATATTGAGAATATCGTGGGGTATGTGCGGGGTTCGAAGCTGCCGTTCAACGAGCTGGGGAATTTGTCGAGGGAGGATGTCGCGCTGCTGGTGGAGGGGACGGTGTCGGGGAGCGATGCGGAGACGCTGCTGCCGGAAGAGCTGGCGGAACGGGAAGAGAGGCTGGCGGTGCCGGGTGCGGTGCGGATGGTGGTGGATCGTTTCAGGAGTGGGACGGCTGGGGAGGGGAATGCCCCGGAGCCGGAGGATTTCGCGCCGCTGAGCGTGGACGACCTGGAGCGGGAGTTGTTCCTGAGCTTTTACAAGGCGTGCGGGGCGGCCTCTTCGGTTCGGGGGGGCGGCCTGTCGCTGACGGATTTATGGCCGGGGAGCTTCACGGTGCCGGAGTACCTGCGGCAGTGGGCGGAGTATGACCGGACGGTGCGCAATATCGTGGCGGCGTACAAGGCGCGGCAATTGGGGCTACCGGCGGAGCGCCGGGAGGGGATGATCGTGGAGGGGAACCTTGAAATCAGGGATGCGTATATCAATGGGCAGGCGGCGGATTTCGGGATGAAGGACGTTTTTCCGTACACGGAGGAGCTTTTGCAGGTGCTGGAGACGGAGGATTTCGTGGAGCGGGAGCGCAAGATGGACGAGCTGCGGGTGCGGATGGCGGACGACCTGGCGGAGCACGACTATTTCGGGATCGGGAGGGTGTTGGACTACCTGATCCGGCTCAACATCCTGCACCGCTGGGCGGCGCTGGACGCGGAGCGGGGAAGGGGCGATTTCCGCGAGATGGTGTCGGCGCTGACCGACCCGGAAAAGATCGCGGAGTCGGTGGAGGCGAAAGAAGGGTAGTTGTATTTAGTGTGCATGGTATTGCTTGTTCTGTCGGGACCTGTCGATGGGAAGAGCGTTTCCTTTAGGAACGCCGGGCTCGGCCGCAGCGACGCTTTTGCGGCGCGGGGGTGGCGCGCCGAGGCCGAAAATGCAGAGAGTGCGTTGTGTACCGAACTGTGAGGGGCGGCCAGTCGACGGCGGAATGGATGAGGAATTAAAAGTAAAAAAACAATCATAAATGAAAACAACGGGCGAAGTAATCGGTATTATTGCCAACCTGGTGACGGTCAAGACCTCCGGGCCGGTGTCGCAGAACGAGATCTGCTACATCCTGATGGATGGGGGCGTGAGGCTGATGGCCGAGGTGATCAAGGTGATCGGCGACAAGGCGTATGTGCAGGTGTTCGAAAGCACGCGGGGCTTGAAAGGAGGGGTGCGTGTGGAGTTCGAGGGGCATATGCTGGAGGCGACCCTGGGGCCGGGCATTCTGACGCGGATTTATGACGGCTTACAGAATGACTTGCAGGCGATGGAGGGGGTGTTCCTTAAACGCGGGGAGTACAACGACCCGCTGGATTATGAGTCGAGGTGGGATTTCACGCCGCTTATCGAGCTGGGCGAAGGGGAGACTTATGTACAGGCGGGGGACTGGCTGGGCTGGGTGCCGGAGGGCTGGTTGCAGCACAAGATCATGGTGCCGTTCAAGATGGAGGGGAGCTACCGCCTGAAGTGGATCGCGCCGGCGGGGAATTACAAGATTACCGATATTATCGCGACGGTGGTGGATTCGGATGGTGTGGAGCACGGGCTGTCGATGATCCAGAAATGGCCGGTGCGGGTGGCGGTCACGGCGTTCCGCGACAAGCCGAGGCCGTTCAAAACCATGGAAACCGGTTTTAGGGCTATCGACACGTTCAACCCGATCGCCGAGGGGGGGACGGGATTTATTCCGGGGCCGTTCGGAGCGGGAAAGACGGTGTTGCAACACGGGATCTCGAAGCAGGCCGATGCGGATATTATCATTATGGCGGCCTGCGGCGAACGGGCCAACGAGGTGGTGGAGACGTTCGTGGAGTTTCCGGAGCTGGACGACCCCCGAACGGGCAGGAAGCTGATGGAGCGGACGACGATCATTGCGAATACTTCCAATATGCCGGTGTCTGCGCGTGAGGCTTCGGTGTATACTGCGATGACTATAGGCGAGTATTACCGGACGATGGGGCTGAAGGTCTTGCTGTTGGCGGACTCGACTTCGCGCTGGGCGCAGGCGCTGCGGGAGATGAGCAACCGGCTGGAGGAGCTGCCGGGGCCGGACGCGTTCCCGGTGGACTTGTCGGCTATTATATCGAATTTCTACGCGCGGGCGGGCTTCGTGTTCCTCAATAACGGGCAGACGGGTTCGGTGACCTTTATCGGGACGGTGTCGCCGGCGGGGGGGAACCTCAAGGAGCCGGTGACGGAGGCTACGAAGAAGGCGGCGCGGTGTTTCTACGCGCTGTCGCAGGCGCGGGCGGACAGTAAACGGTACCCGGCGATCGATCCGCTGGAGAGCTATTCCAAGTACCTGGAGTACCCGGAGATCATCGGCTACCTGGACGAAAACTACGGCAGTGAGTGGGTGACGAAGGTGCTGGCGTCGAAGGCGATGGTGCAGCGGGGCAAGGAGGCGTTCGAGCAGATCAACATTCTGGGGGACGACGGGGTGCCGGTGGAGTACCACGATCGCTACTGGAAGTCGGAGCTGCTGGACTTCATTATCCTGCAACAGGACTCGTTCGACCCGACGGACGCGAACTGCCCGATGGAGCGGCAGGTCTATATGTTCACTTTGGTGATGGACATTTGCGGGCGGACGTTCCGCTTCAAGGATTTCGAGGAGTGCGTGGCTTACTACAAACGGCTGATCAACGAGCTGCGGCAGATGAACTTCTCGGCGTTCGAGAGCGAGGATTTCAACCGGCACAAGCAGGCGGTGGAGGATATTCTTAAAGAACAACAGAACTAACGGCGATTATGGAGACACAAGGATTTCAGAAGATATACACGCAGCTGTCGGCCATCACGCGGGCGACGGTGACTTTGAAAGCGGAGGGGGCGGCGAACGACGAGCTTGCAACGGTGGCGGGGCGCTTGGCGCAGGTGGTGAAGGTTATGGGGGACAATGTGACGCTTCAGGTGTTCGCGGGAACGGAGGGGATTCCGACGGACGCGGAGGTGGTGTTCCTGCACCATCCGCCGACGCTGAAGGTGAGCGACGAGCTGGCGGGGCGTTTTTTCAATGCCTACGGGGAGCCGCTGGACGGGGCGCCGATCGAGGGCGAGGAGCGCGAGATCGGGGGGCCGACGGTGAATCCGTACAAGCGTAAACAGCCGAGCGAACTGATTGCCACGGGGATTGCGGGGATCGACCTCAACAACACGCTGGTGTCGGGGCAGAAGATCCCGTTCTTTGCCGATCCGAACCAGCCGTACAACCAGGTGATGGCGATGGTGGCGCTCCGGGCGCAGGTGGACAAGATCATCCTGGGGGGAATGGGGCTGACGAATGACGACTACCTGTACTATAAGACGGTGTTCGACAATGCGGGGGTGTTGGACAGGATCGTCTCTTTTGTAAATACTACCGATAACCCTCCTGTGGAGCGGCTTTTGGTGCCGGATATGGCGCTGACGGCGGCGGAGTATTTTGCGGTGGATAAGGGGGAGAAGGTGTTGGTGCTGCTGACGGACATGACGCTCTATGCGGATGCCCTGGCGATCGTGTCGAACCGTATGGACCAGATTCCGTCGAAGGATTCCATGCCGGGGTCGTTGTATTCGGACCTGGCGAAGATTTATGAAAAAGCGGTGCAGTTGCCGAACGGGGGGTCGATTACCATTTTGGCGGTGACGACGCTGAATGACGGGGATATCACGAACGCGATTCCGGACAACACGGGGTACATTACGGAGGGGCAGCTGTTCCTGCGCAATGATGCGGAGATCGGAAAGGTGATCGTGGACCCGTTCCGTTCGCTGTCGCGCCTGAAACAGCTGGTGATCGGCAAGAGGACGCGGGAGGATCACCCGCAGGTGATGAATGCGGCGGTGCGCTTGTATTCGGATGCGGCGAATGCCAGAACTAAACTCGAAAACGGGTTCGACTTGTCGGACTATGACCAACGGACGCTGGCGTTCGCGAAGGAGTATTCGGAGGATTTGCTGGCGATCGACATCAATATCGACATCACGCAGATGCTGGACACGGCGTGGCGGTTGTTCGCGAAGTATTTCTCGCCGAACGAGGTGGCGATCAAGGAGTCGATCCTCAAAAAGTACTGGCCCAAAATGGATGCGGGCCGGAATGTGGAGCCTTCGGCGGCAGCGACGGGTGACGCCCTCGAAGCGTCTCCCGAAAATTAAACGTTCGTTTATTTGTCATAGGGTTGGAGAGAACTGCCGCTTTTTGAAAAAAGCGGCACCAAAAACTTTTGAGTCAGCTGCGCTACTCCTTAGGCTCCGCAATGCTCATTTTTTGGCGAACGGGCGGGGCTGGCCCGAAGGGCTTTACGCCCCGGCCGTTGCGCCAAAACTAAGGCGTTCGGCAGACTGAGTTCCTCGGCAGGCTGCTCG
>CANQXP010000077.1 GCA_947627885.1 uncultured Rikenella sp. | reverse complement strand
TGCACTCGCGATGCTCATTTGGCCTTTGCTGGCTCCGGCTTGAACTCGAAAGAGCAGGCAATGCGTTCCCTCAGGAACGCCGGGCGCCGCACGGGGGGGGGGCGCGACGAAAACGAGTGAGCGAAAAGCGCAACTCGCCAAAGTCACCGGCCTTGTGCACTGGCTGTTTAAGGTAGTAACAGCCTTGCCGGGTGCCGCGGGCACTCCGTCCGGGCCGTAACTACCCCATGGCCGAACGGCAAGGAGGAACCGGGTAGCGAAGCGGGAGCACGGCAAGTTAACCCTCTGGGTTTTCCCCCCTTCTCGCTCGGCATCGGAAAGTAAGTTTCCGTGCCCTCGCTCTTGTGTCGGTTGCTGACGGTGCCTCGCAAGCACGAGGAACCGAGGCGCCATGAGGAAGACCGAAGGTCAACGCGAAGCCAAAACAAGCGTAGCGCAGTTAAAACTCGCTATGCGCGTTTTTGCCTCCGCTGGCTGCGGGACGTACAAAACGTGCTGTTTAACCGTTCGGTTAAAAATTATTTTGCTGGCCCTCCACCCGGAGTGGTTCCGGGCTGCCCGCTGGCGCGAAATCTATGTTGAAAGCCGTAGGGTTAATGTTCGGTTCCTGCGTTAGCGGCTGGCCGCTCGGGAAGGTGGGCGCAGGGCTGAAAGGGATGGACAGCCATCGAAACAGGCAACGCCTGCGCGGCAGGGGGTATGGACGGCTGGCACCGGATAAAAGATTTTTTATCAATTTTATTGAATATAGTTATGGATACGCTGAAAGGAAAAACCGCCATTGTCACCGGATCGAGTTCCGGCATCGGCAAGGCCGTCGCGCTGCTCTTCGCCAAAGAGGGGGCGCGGGTGGTCGTGACTTACCATTCGGGGGAGGAGCGGGCCCGGGCGGTGATCGACGAGATCACGGCCGCCGGGGGCTCGGCCAAGGCTTACCGGGTGGACGTGGGGGACGAGGACGAGGTGGCGGGCCTGTTCGAGGCCGTGGATCGCGATTTCGGGGATGTGGACATCCTGGTCAACAATGCGGGCATCAACGGCAGCAACACGCCGGTGGAGGATATGACCACCGAACAGTGGGACCGGGTCATCAAGACCAACCTCTACGGGCCTTTCTTCTGCTGCCGGGAATTCCTGCGCATGAAACGGAAGTACAAGACCTACAAGGGCAGCCGGATCATCAACGTCTCGTCGATACACCAGCATGTGAATGTGCCGGGGAATGCGGACTACAACGCGTCGAAGGCGGCGATCCGCAACCTGGCCTACACGATGGCGCTGGAGCTGGCGGACCGGGAGCTGACGGTGAACAATGTGGCGCCGGGGATGATCCTCACGCCGATTAACGAACGGGTAATCAGCGATCCGGCGCGGCTGAGGCACGCCGAGGATGTCATCCCGTTCCACCGGGGCGGGAATCCGGAGGAGGTGGCCAATGTGGTGCTGTTCCTGGCGTCGCCGGCCAGCTCCTATGTCTCGGGGAGCACGTACACGGTGGACGGGGCGCTGTCGATCCTCGGCCCGGACGCCTGAGCGGTCGCCCGGATAAGGCGAACGGCCCTTTTCCCGCAATGGGAAAAGGGCCGTTCCGTTTTTGAAGACAAGCTACGGTCTCTGCTGAGTGACGTGGCCCTGCTTGTGGGCGAGGTGTTCTTCCTGTTCGGGGCCGATGTGAACGTCGTTCCCCTGCGGGTAGGCGAGAGGCGCGGGCGCAGTCGGGGCTGTCGGTCCGGCTGGTGCGGCGGCGGGCTGTTGTGCGGTTGCGCCGCCGCCCTGCTGCCGGGTGTTGGCGGGCGGGGTCTGGTGGATGGTTGTCATGGTTTCAGGTTTTTAGTACATAACTGCATGGTAGTTCGCGATACCCTGGAGAAGGAACTGCGTTGCGCCGACGTCGACCAAGGGGGTCGGGTAGTTGGGGCCGTTGAAAGCGTAATAGGAGAGATGGCCGCCGGGATACCGCAACTTGAGTGCGTGGGCCTGCTCTCTTTGGTAGGGGGTGTCGTTGCCCGTTACCATCAGCATTTCGGTCGGCTCATCGGGGAACAGGTTCGGGGCCAATAAGTTCGGGTCGGTGCCGGGCCAATGCTGAGCCATGATGCCGGCCGGGGTGCGCACCAGGATCAGGCTGCAACTCACCAGGTGGGGTGCGCCGACTACGGTGTCGCCGATGGCGACGGCTTGGGCCGTTTGCGTTTCGAGGAGTTGGTGTGTCATGTCGGAATGGGGTTTAATAGTTGACGAAATGGTAGGTCTCGGTGGGTTCCAGTTTCAGGCTGCCGTCGCGTTGGACGGTGATTTTCGGAGTGGAGCCGTTGTCGCGGTCGGATTCGTAGTATCTGAGGATGGTGGCGGGCAGCCGGAGCTGGAGGGTATGGGCCTGCTGTATTTGGTGGGCGGAGGCGCGGGAGGTGACCATCAGGGCTTCGACGGCGGTCTGGGAGAAAAACCTATCGGAGAGGGTGTCCAGTTGGGTGCCTGCGCAGTGCTCGGCGTAGATGTCGCCGGATTCCATGCGCATGGCGACGAGGCAGCAGGAGTAGAGGGGGGTGGCCATGACGCTGTCGCCGGGGGCGAGGGTCTGGCAGCCGTCGTGTTCGGAGAGAATGTGTTCCATATGTTTCGGTTTTTAATGTTTATGGTTCTGTAAGCTTACGGTGCGAAGGTAGGGCGGGACGGGGCCGGCGGTACGGCGGTTTTTGCGGGCGGTGCCTCCGGGTTGGCGGACGGTAGGCGGGAGGGTGTAAAAGTGTTCGCTGCGGTCGTTGATGTGGTGTAAAAGGGTTATATTTGTAGGGAAGGCGGAAATGTCGGTCGATTAAATTTTTCAGGTTATGGCTGCGGATGAAAAGTATTTTGAGGACACGTATTCCAAACTGGAGGAGTATCTGTTGGAAAAGGGGTACCGGAAAGATTGTATACATAGAGATTCGATCCGCCGGCCATTGTGTCGGACAGTGGGTATCTGTAGTGAAGATATGTTTAGTCTGACTGAGGCGTATTATATTGTTGAAGAGAACAATATAAATATAGCTAAGGCGATAGTAGAAGGGGAACAAAAACAATCTTCAATATTATTTCCGACGAATGCAAATTATTATGTTGTTGCGGATGGAGACAAGGGATTCAGGATAACTGAGATTAGCGTGCGTATCGGGACGGTGAGGACGTTTTACGACCGGGTGATCCAGTTGGAGGCGAAGGAGGACGAGCAGTTTTTCTACCGGGGGCACTCGGATGCCATGAACCATTTTCTGGCCCCAGGCATTTACAGGCCGCTGCCGGACAAGGAGGAGCTGGCGGTGGAGAAGGAGGATATTCTCTACAAGGAGGCGGTCCGCCGCTGCCCGGAGGATTTCGATAGGTGCCGCTCGGCGTTCGAACATATGGTCAAGATGCAGCATTACCGGGTCCCGACGCGACTGCTGGATATTACGACCAATCCGCTGGTGGCGCTCTATTTCGCCTGTGTCGAGAACCTGGGGGCGGACGGAGAGGTGTACGCGTTCCGGGTGAAGAAGCCGGAGATCAAGTATTTCGACAGCGACGCGGTCAGCGTGGTGGCGAACGTGGCCAGGCGCCCGGCGGATTTTGAAGTGCCGCAGATTCCGGATAAAGAAGCATTTAATGCAGAAATTCCGATTCAGTATCTTTTACATGAAATCAAATCTGAGAAGCCGCATTTCCTGAACCTGATCGACCGGGAGGACCTGGGGCGGGTCTTCTGTGTGCTGCCGAAGCTGAACAATCCGAGAATCATCCGGCAGAGCGGCGCTTTCTTCCTGTTCGGGATAGACGGCGTGAAGCGGAAACAGGCCGAGTTCAGGGTGCCGTTCCGCCGCTTTACGATCAGTGCGGCGGGCAAGAGGAGGATCCTGTCGGACCTGGCCAGGTTGGGGATAGACGAGGCGACGCTGTTCCCGGAGCTGGAAATGGTGGCGGACCACCTTAAACGTTTCGGGATTTAACTTGTGGCATGGGGTGGCCGAAAAAGTGTTACCTTTACGGGACGTTATCCCTTAAAATCTCGGAGACGGGTTATGGACTTTATCAATATCAGCCTGCTGGACGTGATCGACGTGCTGGTGGTGGCGCTGCTTTTCTACCAGGTGTACCGCATGATCCGCGGAACGGCGGCCATGACCATCTTTGCGGGCATCTTTATCGTCTACCTGCTGTGGGTGGTGGTCAAGGCGCTGAATATGACCCTGCTAAGCTCGATCATGGGGCAGGTGATCGGGGTGGGGGTGCTGGCGCTGATTATCGTGTTCCAACAGGAGGTCAGGCGCTACCTGCTGCTGCTGGGGAGCCGCTATTCGAAGGCGAAGAACCGTTTCGTGCGGCGCATCTTCCGCTCGGCGGGACGCGATGCGCAGCTGCAATGGACGGAGGATTTGGCCAAAGCGTGCCGCGACATGGCCTCGACATACACTGGGGCGCTGATCTGTATCGAGCGGCAGGGCGACCTGGAGGTCTACGCCTCGACGGGGGATATCATCGACGCGCGGATCGACGTCCGGCTGATCGAGAGCATCTTTTTCAAGAACAGTCCGCTGCACGACGGGGCGATCATCATCAAAGGGGGGAGGATCCACGCGGCGCGGTGCATCCTCCCTTCGTCGGACAACCCGCACATCCCGCAGCACTACGGCATGAGGCACCGGGCGGCGATCGGCCTGACGGAGCACAGCGACGCGGTGGTGGTGGTGGTGTCGGAGGAGAGGGGCAAAATATCGGTGGTGGAGGCGGGCGAAATCGTCCCGGTGGCGGACCCGGAGTCGCTCAGCGAAAAACTGAACCGGATTTTGTCGGCGTAAGGAAAAATTTGCCTAACTTTGCACCTTAGGAGAGCGTCGGGTGGCGTTCGTGAGTTTTGTGGCGGCCCGGCGTAAGCCGGGCCGCCGCGTGGGGAGTTGGGCCGCCAAACGTCAGTGCGGCGGGTAAGTCTCCATGGTAATGGCGCCCATTGGGGCTATGCAAACCCTGATAGAAGCCCCAACGGGGCCGCCACCCCCGGAGCGCGCAGGCCGAACTTCCAGGGCAATGGCGGGATGGTTTGGGTGTAGGGTAGAGGCTGCCCTGGCGGAGTGCCCGAAGGCACCGGCCCGAATGCGATTACGGGAGGGGTACCGACTGATAGCTGTTGGGGATTCCTTTCGCTGATAATGACAATTAATTCAACAATTTCGATAGCAATGGCAAACCAGAAGAAATTCATCACCTGCGACGGTAACTATGCCGCGGCGCATATCGCTTACATGTTCAGCGAGGTGGCGGCGATCTACCCGATCACCCCCAGCTCGACCATGGCGGAGTATGTGGACGAGTGGGCGGCCGCGGGCAAAAAGAACATTTTCGGCGAAACGGTTCGGGTGCAGGAGATGCAGTCGGAGGCCGGGGCTGCGGGGGCTGTGCACGGCTCGCTGCAGGCGGGGGCGCTGACGACCACTTACACGGCCTCGCAGGGCCTGCTGCTGATGATTCCGAATATGTATAAGATCGCCGGGGAGCTGCTGCCGGCGGTGTTCCACGTTTCGGCGCGGGCGCTGGCGGCGCAGGCGCTCTCCATTTTTGGGGATCATTCCGACGTGATGTCTGCGCGCCAGACGGGGTTCGCCATGCTGGCCTCAGGCTCGGTGCAGGAGGTGATGGATCTTTCTGCGGTGTCGCACCTGACGGCTATCAAGGGGCGGGTGCCGTTCATCAATTTCTTCGACGGTTTCCGCACCTCGCACGAGATCCAGAAGATCGAGGAGTTCGACACGGAGACTTTGCGCGGGCTGGTGGATATGGACGCGCTCAAAGAGTTCCGCGAGCGGGCTTTGAATCCGGAGCACCCGGTCACGCGCGGGACGGCGCAGAACCCGGACATCTATTTCCAGAGCCGCGAGGCGGCCAATCGGTTCTACGATGCGATTCCGGATATGGTCAATGACTATATGGGCAAGATTTCGGCGATCACCGGGCGGACGTACAAGCCGTTCGACTACTACGGGGATCCGGAGGCGACCAATGTGGTGATCGCTATGGGCTCGGTGACGGAGACGATTAAGGAGGTGATCGACATGCTGCGGGCGAAGGGCGAAAAGGTGGGGTTGATCTCTGTACACCTCTACCGTCCGTTCAGCGCGAAGTATTTCATGCAGGCGGTGCCGAAGAGCGTGAAGCGGATCTGCGTGCTGGATCGCACGAAGGAGCCGGGGGCCAACGGCGACCCGCTCTATCTGGATGTGCTGGAGGTGTTCGCCAACAGCGGGATGCCGTGCGCGGAACGGCCGGTTATCGTCGGCGGACGTTATGGTCTCTCTTCGAAGGACACGACGCCGGCGCAGATGATCGCGGTGTTCGAAAACCTGGCTATGAACGAGCCGAAGAATCAGTTCACGGTGGGGATCGTGGACGATGTGACGTTCAAGTCGCTGCCGGTGGGCGAAGAGGTGAGTGTGGGGCATGGGTCTACCTATGAAGCCAGGTTCATTGGCTTGGGTTCCGACGGGACTGTGGGGGCGAATAAGAACTCCATTAAAATTATCGGGGGCTCTACCGATAAATACTGTCAGGCGTATTTCTCGTACGACTCGAAGAAGTCGGGGGGGTATACTTCGTCGCACCTGCGGTTCGGGGACGAGCCGATCCGGTCGACTTATTTGGTGACTACGCCGAATTTTGTGGCGTGCCATGTGCCGTCGTATCTGGGGAAATATGACCTGCTCAAGGGCTTGAAGGACGGGGGGACGTTCCTGCTGAATGCGGTGTGGGACGAGGAGACGACCAAAAAGCACCTGCCGGACGATATGAAGAAGTATCTGGCGGAGCATAAGATCAATTTCTATATTATCAACGCGACGAAGATTGCATCGGAATTGGGGTTGGGGTCGCGCACGAATACGATCATGCAGTCGGCGTTCTTCAAGGTTTCCGAGGTTATACCTTACGACAAGGCGGTCGAGGAGATGAAGAAGGCGATCTACAAGTCGTACGGCAAGAAGGGCGAGGATATCGTCAACAAGAACTATGCGGCGGTGGATGCGGGGGGCAAGAATGTCGTGAAGGTGGAGGTGCCGGCGGAGTGGGCTTCCATTACGGTAGCTCCGAAGTCTGCGGATCCGTCGCGGCCGGAGTTCATTACGAAGATCGTGGACCCGATCAATGCTTTGGCGGGTGACGACCTGCCGGTATCAGCGTTCCTGGGGCGCGAGGACGGTACCTGGGAGGCGGGTACGGCGGCTTACGAGAAGCGGGGGATTGCGGCCAATATTCCTGCCTGGCAGCCGGAAAACTGTATCCAGTGTAACCAGTGCGCGTATGTGTGTCCGCACGCTGCGATCCGTCCGTTCCTTTTGACGGACGCGGAGGCGGCTGCGGCGCCGGCCGGGACGCCGTTCATCCAAGGGAACGGGGCGCTCAAGGAGTACAAGTTCAAAATCCAGGTGACGCCGCTCGACTGTACGGGCTGCGGCAACTGCGCGAACGTATGTCCGGCGCCGAAGAAGGCGCTGATTATGGAGCCGATGGAGGCGCTGCTGCCGGCGGAAGAGCCGAGGTGGGAGTATCTGCATAACAAGGTGGGGTACAAGTCGACGGTGGTCGATAAGACCAAGACGGTGAAGAATTTGCAGTTTGCCCAGCCGCTGTTCGAGTTCTCAGGCGCTTGCGCGGGGTGCGGCGAGACGCCTTACATCAAGTCTATCACGCAGTTGTTCGGCGAACGGATGATGATCGCCAATGCGACGGGCTGCTCTTCGATCTACGGGGGCTCGGCGCCGTCGACGCCGTACTGCCGCGACTTAAGCTCGGGGCATGGGCCGGCATGGGCGAACTCGCTGTTCGAGGACAATGCGGAGTTCGGCCTGGGGATCCATATCGGGGTCGAAAAGATGCGCGACCGGCTGGCGATCATTATGCGTGAAGCGATCGAAAAGTGCGATTGCTGCACGGACGAGATGAAGGCGGCGATGCAGGCGTGGATCGACGGCAAGGACAACGCGGCGGCTTCGATCGAGGCTACGAACAAGCTGTTGCCGCTGGTGGAGGCCTGCGGATGCGACTATTGCAAGCAGATCGTGGAACTTAAACAATACCTGGTTAAAAAATCGCAGTGGATCTTCGGGGGCGACGGCTGGGCGTATGACATCGGTTACGGTGGCCTGGACCATGTGCTGGCCTCAGGCGAGGATGTCAATGTGCTGGTGATGGACACGGAGGTTTACTCCAATACCGGGGGGCAGTCGTCGAAGGCTACGCCGGTAGGGGCGGTGGCGAAGTTCGCTTCGTCGGGCAAGCGGATCCGCAAGAAGGATCTGGGCGCGATGGTGATGACTTACGGCTATGTCTATGTGGCGCAGGTGGCCATGGGGGCCAACCACAACCAGTATTTCCAGGCGATCAAGGAGGCCGAGGCGTTCCCCGGACCGTCGCTCATCATCGCTTACGCGCCGTGTATCAACCACGGGAACAAGAACGGGATGGGCGTGTCGCAGCTGACGGAAAAACGCGCTGTGGAGTGCGGCTACTGGCACCTGTGGCGGTTCAACCCGCAGCTGGAAGCGGAGGGCAAGAATCCGTTCACGCTGGATTCCAAGGAGCCGGACTGGTCGAAGTTCCAGGATTTCATCCACCAGGAGGTGCGTTACACGTCGCTGCTGAAGGCGTTCCCGAACGAGGCGCAGGAGCTGTTCAACGCTTCGGAGGAGAATGCCAAGTGGCGCTATAACAGCTACAAGCGTTATGCGGCGATGCATTACCAACCGGAGGCGGAAGCGGCCGATGCCAAGGCGGCGGAGGTGAAGTAAACGGTTCGTTTTTTCAGGGGCTTTCGGGCCTGATGATAGAAGGGCTGTCCGTAGGAGTACGGACGGCCCTTTTTTTTGTGTGGGGTGGGGGCGGAGGTTGTGTCGGGCTTGTTGGAGGCGGAAATTATTCTGGTTGTCGTACATGGGTTTGCCGTGCCCGAACCTATTCACGGGCGGAGCTAATTTCCACGGGTGGTACGAGTACTGTTCGCTGGACACGATGCTGCTGGCGGCGCAGACGATCGTGAACCTGGCGCAGCTGTGGTGCGGG
>CANQXP010000076.1 GCA_947627885.1 uncultured Rikenella sp. | reverse complement strand
TAGGACTCCTCCTCGACGATCTCGGCCAGGTCATCCTTGATCTTGAGCTTCTTCATCTCCACGATGTCGTGCGCCGTGGGCAGGGTCTCCTTGCGGATGTCGGCCTTCACCTGCCGCTGCATGAACATGAACTGCCGATTCTCGGAAGGCGAAATAAAGGTGATCGCCGTCCCTTCGTGCCCGGCGCGCCCCGTGCGGCCGATCCGGTGCACGTACGATTCCGGATCCTGCGGCAGCGAGTAGTTGATGACATGCGTGAGGTTCGACACGTCGATGCCGCGCGCCGCCACGTCGGTGGCGACCAGGATATTGGCCTGTTTTTTCTTGAATTTACGGAGTATCTTCTCGCGCTGAGCCTGCGACACGTCGCCGTGCAGCCCTTCGGCGGCGTAACCTCGTTCGAGCAGGTTGCTCACCAACTGGTCTACGGCCACTTTCGTGCGGCAGAAAACGATGCCGTAAAAGTCGTTCTCGACGTCGATAATGCGGGTCAGGGCGTCGAATTTGTCGCTCTCGCGCACTTCGAAGTAGATCTGGTCGGTCAGGTCGGCAGTCACCTGCTTGTTCTCGACCTTGAGGATCTCGACGTCGTGCATGTATTTCTTGGACAGGCCCGCGATCCGCTCCGGCATGGTGGCCGAAAAGAGGAAAATGCGCCGCTCTTCCGGGGTATGGCTCAGGATCTCGTCCACATCGTCGATAAAGCCCATGTTGAGCATCTCGTCGGCCTCGTCGAGCACGAGCCATTTGAGGCCGGACAGGTCGAGCGTCCCGCGCCGCAGGTGGTCGAGGATACGCCCCGGCGTCCCCACAACAATGTCCACGCCCGCATTTAAGCGCCGCAGCTGTTCGTTCATCGCCGCGCCCCCATAAATAGGAGTCACGCGCAAATCGCCTTTGCGGAACGACTGTATTTCGTCATTGACCTGAATGGCCAGTTCGCGGGTCGGTGCCAGAATCAAAGCCTGCACGGTCTTTTTCTGCGGCACGAGCTGCTCGACGATAGGCAATCCGAACGCGGCGGTCTTGCCGGTCCCGGTCTGGGCCTGTGCGATAATGTCGTTGCTGTTCTGGAGCATCACCGGAATAGTGAGCCGCTGGATGGGCGACGGGGTTTCGAAACCTTTGGCCGCCAATGCTTCGAGCGTCCGGTCGGAAAGGCCGAGCTCTTTGAATTCTTCTAAAATCATACTGTTTTTGTGTCTGTAAATTTTCGTGCTGTCTGCACTTGCCCGCCCGGACGCATCGCGCGCCGAGGCCCACTCCCATCGCTTGGATCGTGTCCGAATGGTAAACGGTGAAACCATCCCGACTTTTCCAGCCATCGAAAATCCGAACAGTTCCAAAAACTTTGCAAAGATACGCTAAATATCCGTACTTTTAATATGATGCCTTAATCTTCGGGTTGGAGGCAACCGTACCTTTTCTGAAGAAAAGGTACCCAAAAGACTTTTGAGTCAGCTGCGCTACTCTTCAGGCTCCGCAATCCTTAGTGTAATTATACGGATAGGGCTGATAAAGTATTGATTACCTTATCAGCCCTATCCGTATAATTACAATCGGGTATCCGGCAGGCCCAAGAGATGCGAAAGCATCTCAAAAAGTTTTTCTGGTTCTCTTTGTTCACAAAGAGAACAGTACCATCAAACACAAAGAATGAGGTATCATTATTAAAGGTACACTTTACTTGAGCGCATCGATCGCCTCGCACAGGCGGCCGAAGATCTCGTCGATCGTCCCGACCCCGTCCACGGCACGGAACTTGCCCTCTTTTTTATAATAGTCCGCCACTACCGCCGTCTGCTTTTTGTAGACCTCGATCCGGTTTTTGATCGTGTCGATACTTTGGTCATCCGCCCGGCCGCTCGTTTTGCCCCGCGTCAGGATGCGGTCGATCACCACCTCGTCCGGCACCTCGAGCGCCAGCATGACCGTGACCTTTGTACCCACCTTGGCCAGCATCCTGTCGAACGCCTCCGCCTGCGGCAGCGTGCGCGGAAAACCGTCGAAAATGACCCCCGGCGCCGATTTGTGTTCTTCGATATACTTCCCGATGATGCCCAGCACCAACTCGTCGGAAGCCAGCTTGCCGCCCTCCATCTGCCTGGCGGCCAGCTTGCCCAGCTCCGTGCCCCGGCCGATCTCGCCACGGATCACCTCGCCGGTCGAGAGGTGGAGGATGCCGTATTTTTCCTGAAGCTTCTCAGCCTGGGTACCCTTGCCGGCCCCCGGAGGGCCGAATAACACAATGTTCAGCATGCTATGTAAAACTTTTTGACGTTGACTTCCGAACGGTTCCCGCCGGCTTGCGAAAGGCCGACCGCAAAACGAAGTGGTAAAGTTATTTTTTAAATCTTAAATTTGCAAAAAACCATGACAAACCCCAAGAAAATGAGCCGCACCGAAATATCGTCGCTGGGCAAGGTCGCCTTCGTCGAACAGCTGACCCAGCCTTTCACCACCAACAGCAACACCCATATCCGCCAGGGGATCGGCGACGACGGCGCCGTGATCGACCGCGGCGGGTGGCTGGAGGTCATCAGCGAGGCCACGATGCTCGAAGGGATCGACTTCGACCTGACCTACACGCCGCTGGAACACCTCGGCTACAAGCTGGTAGTGGCGGCGGTATCGAACGTCTGCGCCATGAACGCGCGGGCGGAATATCTGACAATCAGTATCGGGCTGTCGGCGCGCTTTTCGGTGGAGGATGCCACGGCGCTCTACGACGGGATCAAGCGGGCGACGGACGAGTACAAAATCGACCTGATCGGGGGGAACACTTCGGCGTCGCTGACGGGGCTGAACCTGATGGCGACGGTGATCGGCTCCACGTCGGAGGAGGAGCTGACGCTGCGCAGCGGGGCGAAGGACAGGGATCTGCTCTGCGTGACGGGCAACCTGGGGGCGGCCTACATGGGGCTGCAACTGCTGGAGCGCGAGAAACGGGTGCTCAAGGGCAACTCGACGAGCCAGCCGGAGATCCATAAAGACCATGCCTACATATTACAGCGGCAGTTGAAGCCGGAAGCGCGGGTGGACATCCTGCAACAACTGCGCGAGGCGGAGATCAAGCCGACGGCGATGATCGACGTGACGCGGGGGCTGGCATCGGCGGCGCTGCACATCTGCCGGCGGTCGGACGTGGGGGTGCGTATTTTCCTGAACCGGATTCCGATCGCCTCGGACACGTTCAAGATGGCGGAGGAGATGCACATAGACCCGGTGGTGGCGGCCCTGAACGGGGGGGACGATTTCGAGCTGCTGTTCACGGCGCCGCTGGACAAGCACCAGGAGCTGCTGACGATGCCGGGGGTGGACGTGATCGGGCATATCGTGCCGGCTTCGGAAGGGGCGGCGCTGGTGACACCGGACGGGAGCGAGATCCGGATTCAGGCCCCGGACTGGACGGCACGGATGGAGTCGGCGGACGAATAAGGGGCTTCGAGCCGCAGTCAGCCGAACGGGCCGAGAGCGAGAAGCGGGGTTCCCATGGCCATGGCGGCGCGCCCTTGAGGGGGGAGGGCGGCTCAATTAGGGTAGTTACACCAACAAAATAGGCAACGTCCCCGCGATAGCGGGCGGGCCGGAGCCACCCCGGGCGAAGGGCCGCAAAGCGTCCCTCGCTGGCTCCGAACCGAAAAAAGAGCAATAAAAATGGCCCCGCGAGGCCTGGATCGTTGTTTGCCGGTAGTTGTCGGATCGCGCGTGACGCGGAATGTTGCGACGGGTTGCCCTGAGGCAGTGGTTCTGTCATTCCGCTCCGCGGCAAACAAAAAAAGCACGGGGCCAAAAAATGGCCCCGTGCACGGTCAAAGTTTACGTCCGCCCAAACCCAAGGCCTGCGCCTGACCGTTTTTATTCAACGGAAATATCCTCTCCCTCTAAGTAAGGATAAAACCGCAGCGGCAGGAACCTACGGACATAAAAAAAGTGTGGAGCCAAATCTTCTCCCTTTTGTAGGCTTTGACCGGCCCGATGCAGAAAGAAGTTGGCCCCATGCCCGTAAAGATACAAGCATGGCTACCAACCTCCAACCTCTGCATCAGTAAATGGTCAAATTCACAAAAGAGGTTAGAAAGTATGTCAAAATCCAAGACCCGCCTAAAGCAGATCACAATGCAAATATAGACAAAAATCCATAAACCCCAAACTCAAACCATGAAAAAAACTCTCCTCTGTTCCGCGCTCGCCCTACTGACGGCTGCCGGAAGCGCCGGGGCCGCATCAAAAGGCAAAACCAAGGTGCAGCCCCGGATGAACTACTTCACCGAGCGCGACAGCGTCGCCTCGGTCATCATCACCGGCCCCGAAGCGCCGGGGCGCGCGGTGCTCGAAGGCACCGACGCACCGCTGAAGCTCACCAAACGCGGAAAACTGACCTATACCCTCCCCCTCGCCGCCCTGCAACAGGGCGACAACACGCTCCGTATCCGCGTGGGCGACAGCACCTACGCCGTGCGCCTCACGCGGCTGCCTTACAAGGACAACGGTGTGCAAATCGACTACCTGACCGGGATGCTGCGCACCGGCGGCCTGCCGTTAGTGCCGAGCGGTTTCTACTGCTACTCGCCCGTGCAGCCGACCTTGCAGGAAGAGGAGGCGGTCAAGGGGATGAACCTCATTTCGCCTTACCAGAACATCGGCAGGCAGCCCCGCAAGGAACGGCTCGTATACCTCGACCGCGCGGCGCAGTTGGGGATGAAGGTGAACTACAACCTGTTGAGCATCGCCGGGGGCGGCGGCGGGGCAAAGGCCGCAGCGACCGACAAGGCAAAAAAAATGGAGCTGCTGCGCGACGAAATCCGGGCGCTGAAAGACCATCCCGCGATCCTGTCGTGGTACGTGGCCGATGAGCCGGAGGGACATGGCATTTCCGCCGAAACCTTAGAGGAAATTTACGATATTATCCGCGCCGAAGACCCGTATCACCCGATCAGCCTGGTGATTATGTCGGCGGGGCCGGGGCGTCACTACGCCAACTCGTGCGACGTGATTATGGCCGACACCTATCCGGTGCCGAACTCCCCGGCATCAGACGTGATCGGCACGATCCGGGGCTTGCAGGATGAATTGCAGTACGAAAAGTCGATCTGGTACGTGCCACAGACCTTCGGCGGGGCGGAGTTCTGGCAGCGCGAGCCGACCCCGGCGGAGATCCGCATGATGACGTGGGGCGCGGCGCTCGAAGGGGCGCGCGGATTCCAGGCGTTTACCCGCAACGGGCTGAACGGCTTCCCGAAGAACCAGTTTATGTGGGAGACCTACACCAAGGCGTGCCGCGAGATTCAGGAGCTGACGCCGTTCTTCGACCGGGGGAAGGAATCGAAGCCGCGCGTAGTCTCCGATGCACCGCTGAATGCACGGGTCTATACGCTGGGCAGTCAGAGGGCTGTGGTGATCCTGAACCCGAAGCCGGAAGCAACGACCTATAAAGCGGTGTTGCCTGCGCCGTTCAACGGCACGGCCTACAACCTGTCGGACAACAGCACGCGGGAGGTGGTGAACGGCACGATCGACGGCACGCTGGCGCCGTTCGGGGTGCAGATCTTCAAGCTGTTCGGCGACAAGGCCGAGGAGCAGGCCTACGCGGGCAACCACCGCCCGGTGAACGCGAGCAACATCCTGCTGGATCCGAGTTTCGAGTGGCAGTACAGCGTGTCGGGCAACGTTCCGGCGGCGGTTTACGGCCGGGCGGGCAAAGACCGGGGAGCGACCTATTTCATCGACTCACGGACGGCTTATCACGACGGCCATTCGCTGCGGCTGGTGACCCCGTCGAAGGGCGCGGGCGCGGCGGTAAGTTTCTACCCGCTGCCGCTGCAACTGGGCAAGAGCTACATCATGACGGTGTGGGCCAAGGCTTCGGAAGCCTCTTTAAAGCGCCTCAAAAAGGGTGAAAAGTTGCTGTTCCGGCTCAACCTCGGTAACATCGCCTCGCAGGAGTTCGAGCTGACGGACAAGTGGACGAAGTACGAGCTGAGCGCAACCTACACGAAGGCGGCGCGGGAGGCGCGATACCTCAACTCGTCGCTGGAACTACTAACGCCGGGCACGGCGTGGTTCGATCTTGTCGAGGTGGTGCCGGACATGGATTTCGCGGTGGCTCCCGACACGGCCAATCCGCGCAGTTTCCGGGTCACGATGAACAACCACATTCCGGGCGGGGTGATCCGCTACACGCTGGACGGCAGCGAGCCGACGGAAACGTCGGCGGTTTACACGGAACCGGTCAAGATCAGCGACGTGCGTGTGGTGAAGGCGCGCGTTTTCGGCCCGGACGGCCGCAGCTACGGGGCGACGGAGCAGCAGGTGGCGGCACACAAGGCATTAGGAGCTAAGGTGACCTACCTGAAGCCGTACACGAAATACACGGGCGGAGGCGACGGAGCGCTGACGGACGGGCAGGTGGCCTCGCTGCGCTTCACGGACCCGGCTTGGCAGGGTTTTATCGGCAACGACATGGAGGTGGTGATCGACCTCGGCTCGCCGGTGCCTGTGGAGCGGATCACGTCGCAGTACCTCCATTCGAGGAGCGACTGGATCATGCCGCCGCTGTCGGTGGAATATCTGGTTTCGCCGGACGGGACGGCGTACGAGTCGCTGGGAGTGATCGAACTGGGCGAGGCGAAGGACGAGCCGACGCACCAGGTGCCGGTCACGAAAGACCGGATCGGCAAAACGGTGCGCTATGTCAAGGTGATCGCCCGCGGGCACGGCAAGATGCCTGCGTGGCACAGCAACGACGATGCGTGGATGTTCTGCGACGAGGTGATCGTGGAGTAGGCCTCCCTTTGTCCGGCATAACCCACAAAAAAAAGTAACAGTCCGATTTCTCGGACTGTTACTTTTTTATAAGGGCGAGGTTAGGGAAAATGGGTCTTTTTCCGAGACTTACGTTTTGGCCTCGCCCTATGAAACCAATTAAATACCTACGACCCGATGTTGGCGGATATTCCGCAACGACGATGGCGGCATGCCGGATCACGCGTCGCGATCCTCCCCCGCAGTTCAATTGCCGGTTTGGTCCCACGAGTCCGGATCAAGCCCCAATGTTCCGCCGGGCTCCGTCTGAATAATACTCAAGTAGGTCGTAGCCCCGTACACCCCCGAACTGTTCGGCAGCGAAAATTTGAACGTTACTTTCGTATCATCCCAGCCGTAGCGGTATTCGCCGCGCAGAGTCAGCGTATAATTGTACCGCCCGTAAACCGGATCGTCGACAGGTTCCCGAACCACGATCTGCCCTATCCGCGTACCGTCCTGCCGTTCGAGGGTCACGAACGACCCCGCAGGCACGGGCTTCTTATCGGCAACGGCGGCATCCCTACTCTCGGCGTAATACAGCATGCCCCTGATCGGCTGGTTGGTCAGCGTCCGGAGGTAAGGTTCGAACAGGTTGTCCCCGACCGAAGATATGACCACGTCGCCCGCGCTGACTATTTTATCGGTCTTGAAACGCAGGCGCACCGGAGAGGCGTCCTGGACATCGTAATAATACCCGATTTTCGTTCCCGACGCATCCCGGGCGAGTTGCAGCCCGGACTGGCCGTCGGCGGGCTCCAGATTCCCGGCGGCTATCAGGCAGCGTACCGGATACTTGGGAGTGACTGTGTTCTCTACGGTTCCACCGCTTCCGTCCGGGGCCGGCTGCGGAAGGCTCGTGAAGGGCTTTGCCGTGAAGTTAACGAACACCTCCGAACCCGGAATGTAGGAGATCGCGGCAGTCGAGGTGCCGGAAACAGGTCGGCCGGCCACATCGTGTTCATAACCGTAGATCTCCACGTCCGAGAAGTCGAACATCCGGTAGTTCCCCAGTTCCATCATCTTCGAACGGAAAGCGTACTGCGCGATGCTCTCATCGTCATTCGCAGCCCTGTCATCGGCCAGGCGGATCGCCTCCGCACAGTCCGCCCGACGGGTCGTGAAGGGTACGGTGTAAACGCCGCCGGTATGGTTATCGGCCGTGGCGGTAAAAAGATAGTAGCTGCCGTTCGCTTCCTGCGTATCGCGGTGCAACTCCAGGTCGCCGGATTGCAGGTTCTCGGTATATATCCGGACGGGAACCGTTTGGTCACCCGTCAATTGAAGTATTTGCCCGTTCAGCGTCAGGTGGAATTGGATATCGACCGGGCTGTTGGCTATCTGCGGCACCAGCATGTACTTCACGTCGGCATTCTCGGAATAGGCGAACACGCCGTCGAACTCGATGGTCGAGTTGAGCGAAGCCGTCCGGATGGTCTTTTCGACCGTGACGAAGTTAGGGGCTTCGAAAAAGAAGCTGGCGTCGTTCCCGGCCGCCAAGTCGGAGTCCGTCTGCCTCGTGGTAAAGTAAATGCGGTGCTGGCCGACCGTCGTCGCCTCGTACAGGTACTTATAGCTGAAACCGGTCTCTTCCCCCCAGTCGCCCTCGTATGAATCGGGGGTGATGACCCGCAGCGGCTTCTGCGAGGAGTTTTCCTCTTCGCCGAATCCCATCGAGACATTGCCGGTGATCTCGTTGACCGATATTTTGCACTCCAGCGGCAGCAGTTCGGCCGGGTAGTCCTCCGGTATCGTAAAGGTAAAGCCGACCGGTACGCCCGTTTCCCGGTTGTAAATGCCCGACGTGATCCACGGCTTCCCGAAATGGAACTTGTCGATCACCAGGATATTCAGCGTACGGGTGAATTTACCCGCCTTGATATAGATCGCCGCCCGCCCGGTCCGGTCTGCCGTGGGCGCACTCACGTTGAAACGTATGGTTCCCTTTCCGGTGAGGCCGTCGTCCGAGACGACGAAGTCGTGGTAGATCCGCCCGCTTTGGATCGCGTTGCTGTTCGATATGAGCGTCGCTTCCGGTCGCGAGAGGGGTGCGGCCTGCGGGTCTTTGGTCTGGTAGGTGTAGGTGATCGTCCTTTCGCCTATGGCCGTCTGACCTTCCTGAAGCGTGTAGAGGTAGGTCGTGTTTTTCTGGTCGAGCGAGAAGGTTTGCGTCCCGTCCGAGATGGAGTATATCTCAGGCCCGACCGCCAGCAGCACGTTGTTCAGCGGCGTAGCCCCCTTAGCCTCCTCGAGGTGGCGGCACCGGGCAGGGAAACGCCGCCCGTGATCTTCAG
>CANQXP010000075.1 GCA_947627885.1 uncultured Rikenella sp. | reverse complement strand
GGCCGCCCGTCATGTACTCGCAGCCGTGGTCCCCCACCCCTTCGACCACCGCCACCGCCCCGCTGTTGCGCACCGCGAAACGCTCCCCCGCCCGGCCGTTGATATAGACCTCGCCCGACGTGGCGCCGTATAATAACGTATTTCCGGCGATCGTGTTGTCCTGCGGTTTAAAATGGCCCCCGGCGGCCGGACGTACCACGATCCGGCCGCCCGAAAGCCCCTTGCCCAGATAGTCGTTCGCGTCCCCTTCGAGGTTCAGCGTCACGCCCCGCGTCAGGAACGCCCCGAAGCTCTGGCCCGCCGAACCCCTCAGGTTGACCGTCACGGTACCCGGCAAAAGCCCCTCGCCGCCGTATCTCCGCGCCACTTCGCCCGCAAGCCGTGCACCGACGGAACGGTCGGTGTTGGTCACCCGGAGCGACATCTGCACCGGTTCGCCGCCGCTCAGCGCCGGAACGGCCCGCCGCAGGATCTCGTCGTCCAGCGGATTCTCGACCGTCCGCGGCCCTGTCGACTCCTGCCGCACGGCACCTTCCCCGGCCCGCCACAACAAGCGCCCCAGATCCAAACCTTCGGAAGGCACCTGCTCCAACAAGTCGGTACGGCCGATAATGTTTTCCAGTTTCGTGACACCCAGCGCCGCCAGATGGCGCCGCACGTCCCCGGCCAACAGGGTGAAATAGTTCACCACGGCGTCCGCGGAACCGCGGAATTTCTCCCTCAACGCAGGGTCCTGCGTGGCAATGCCCACCGGACAGCGGTTCGAATGGCACTTGCGGTCCATCACGCACCCCAGCGCGACCAGCGGCGCGGTGGCGAAGGCAAACTCTTCCGCCCCCAACATCGCGGCGACCACCACGTCACGCCCGGTCTTGAGCTGCCCGTCGGCCTGCAGGGCCACCAGGCCCCGCAGGCCGTTGCGCATCAAGGTTTGCTGCACTTCGGCCAGCCCCAACTCGAACGGCATCCCGGCGTACCGGATCGAGCTGGCTGGACTGGCCCCGGTCCCGCCGTCGCCGCCGCTCACCACGATCATGTCGGCCTTGGCCTTGGCCACCCCGGCAGCCACCGTGCCGATCCCCTGCGCCGAGACCAGCTTGACGCTGATCCTCGCCGCCGGATTGACGTTCTTCAGGTCGAAGATCAGCTGCGCAAGATCCTCGATCGAGTAAATATCGTGGTGCGGCGGCGGAGAGATCAGCGTGATCCCCGGCAGCGAATGGCGCGTGCGGGCCACCAGTTCGTCTACTTTGTAGCCCGGCAGCTGGCCGCCTTCACCCGGCTTGGCCCCCTGCGCGACCTTGATCTGTATCTCGTCGGCATGGACCAGATACTCCGCCGTGACCCCGAAACGACCCGATGCCACCTGTTTGATGGCGCTGCGGGCCGCCGAGCGGAGCCGTCCGGAGTCTTCGCCCCCCTCGCCCGTGTTGCTCCGGCCGCCGATGCGGTTCATCGCCAGCGCAATAGCCTCGTGCGCCTCGCGGCTGATCGACCCGAACGACATGGCCCCCGCCGCGAACCGCTTCATAATCTCCGAAGCCGGCTCCACGGTTTCGACCGGAACAGCCTCCGTTTCCCTGAATTTCAGCAAGTTCCGCAGGAATACGGGATGCTCCGGCGCATCGGCCAGCGCGGCGAACTGTTCGTATTTCTCCCCCGACCCGGCAGCGGCGGCCTGCCGCAGCGCAGCGACCATCTTCGGAGTCCAGGCATGCTGTTCGCCCCCTTTCCGGTAGATATAGAACCCCTCGTCGGCCAACCCGCCCTCCGGCTCGGAACCGCCGAACCCTTCGGCATGGGCTTTCAGCGTCGCAGCGGCTATATCGGCCAGCGACGCCCCTTCCACCGGGGAGAGCATCCCGTCGAAATATCGTTCCAGCAATTCCGAGGCCAGTCCGAAACTTTCGAACATCCGCGCGCCCCGGTAACTGCGGATCGTCGAGATGCCCGCTTTCGAGATGATCTTCAGCAGCCCTTTGTCGATAGCCCTGATGTAGTGCGCCTCGGCGGTTTCGTAATCGAGCTGCACCTTTTTCTCATGCACCAACCGGTCCAGCACGGCGAAGGCCATATAGGGGCAGACGGCACTGGCCCCGAAGCCGATGAGCAGGGCGATGTGCATCACCTCGCGCGGTTCGGCGGACTCGACGATCAGGGCCGTCTGTGCCCGTTTCCCCTTGCGGATCAGGTAATGATGAATGGCCGACAATGCCAATAACGACGGTACGGGCGCCAGCTCCGCCGACACGCCCCGGTCACTCAGGATAATGTAGTTCTTCCCTTCGTCCACCGCCTTTTCAGCCTCGGCGCAAAGCCGGTCGAGCGTGTCGGCCAGCCCTTCGGCGCCGTCGCAGGCCGGGAAAAGCATCGAAAGCCGGGTGGTGTAGAACCCTTTGTACTCTAAATGTTGCAAAATGTCCAGCTCACGGTTGGTAATCAACGGGTTGAAGAGCCGCACGACCTTGCAATGCTCCTCTTTGGGGGTCAGCAGGTCGCTGCGGATGGCTCCGATATAGCCCGTGAGCGACATCACCAGCTCCTCGCGCAGCGGGTCGATGGGCGGGTTGGTGACCTGCGCGAATTTCTGGCGGAAATAGTCGAACAGCCGATGCGGCTTTTCGGACAACACCGCCGGGGGCGTGTCGTTGCCCATCGACCCGAGCGGCTCGCGGCTCAACTCCGCCATCGGCAGGATCACCTTTTCGATATCCTCGGCCGTATAGCCGAAGGCACGGAGCATCCGCCCGTATCCCTCGACGGAACGGGCCACCCGGCGTCCGGAGCGGATCTCGCCGAGCGTCACCCGCTGCCGCTCGATCCACTGCGCGTAAGGGTGTGCGGCCGCCAGTTCGGCTTTGACCTCGGCGTCGTACTTCAGCGTCCCCTCCTGCGTATCGACCAGCAGCATCTTGCCGGGCCGGAAACGCCCGCGCTCGCGGATGCGGGCCGGATCGACGTCCAACACGCCGGTTTCGGAAGCCGCGACCATCACGTCGTCGTCGGTGATCAGGTACCGGGCCGGGCGCAGGCCGTTGCGGTCGAGCATCCCGCCGACATACCGCCCGTCGGAGAAAAGGATGGTCGCCGGGCCGTCCCAAGGCTCCATAAAGATGCTGTGGTAGTCGTAAAATCCTTTCAGCTCGCGCGAAATGGCGTTCTTGGCGTTAAAGCTCTCCGGCACCATCATCGCCAGCGCGTGGGGCAGCGACATGCCTGCCTGCACGAAGAATTCCAGCGCGTTGTCGAGCGACGCGCTGTCGCTCATCCCCGGCTGGATCAGCGGGGCTATATCGGCCGCCGCGCCGAGCGTTTCGGAATGCAACAACGGCTCGCGGGCCAGCATCCAGCTGCGGTTGCCGCCGATGGTGTTGATCTCGCCGTTGTGGCCCAATATCCGGAAGGGCTGCGCCAGGTCCCAGCGGGGAAAGGTGTTGGTCGAGAAGCGCGAATGCACCAGCGCGATGGCGCTGGTGTAATACGGGTCGCTCAGGTCGGGAAAGTAGTCCCGCAGCTGGAGCGAGGAGAGCATCCCCTTGTAGACGATGCGCTGCGACGAGAGGCTCACGACGTAAAGACCGTCGGCGGCCTCCCGTTCGATATGCTTGCGCACGAGGTAGAGTTTGCGTTCGAGCGAGTTGCCGTGGTCGCCGGTGACGAACAGCTGCCGGATGGCCGGTTCGGTGGCCGAAGCGTGCGGCCCCGGAACCGAGGAGTCCACGGGAACGTCTCGCACGTGCATCAGGGTGAGGCCCTGCCGCCCGACCTCGCGCCGCACCAGCTCCATCTGCCGCTGCTGCCGCGCCGGGTCTTTCGACAGGAAGACCAGCCCCGTGCCGTACTTGCCCCGCTCCGGCACCGGAATGCCGTGCAGGAGGATGAATTCATGGGGGATCTGGGTCATGATCCCGGCCCCGTCGCCGTCGCGGCTGTCAGCTCCTTCGGCCCCCCGGTGGTTCATATGTTCGAGCACTTTCAGCCCGGCGTCGATAATGTCGTGGCTGCGGTCGCCTTTCAGGTGGACGACGAAGCCCACGCCGCAGGCGTCGTGCTCGTATCCGGGCGAATAAAGCCCCCCTTGCGGAGGGCTGTTCTTTTGTTTCTCTTTCATTCGGTACAGGTTAGCGGAGGAATAAAAGTTCCCGGTACTTGGGCAGCGGCCACATCTCGTTGTCCACGATCAGTTCCAGTTTGTCGATGTGGTAACGGATGGACTCCAGCATGGGCGCGATGGTGTCGTGGTAGGCGATGGCTTTGTCGCGCTCGCTGCAGATCCGGTTGGCCACCTTGCGGGCTTCGACCATCTCCTCGACCTGCCGCTGCACCTCTTTCATGTGGCCTGCCAGTTTGACGATCAGTTCGCGGTCCTGTTCGGCCAGCGCGGCGGCCTCCTCTTCGGGGAAGATGCCGGCGAATTTGGCCGTCTTGTCCAGCAACATGCTCTGGTAGCGCGAGGCCACCGGCAGGATGTGGTTCATCGCCAAGTCGCCCAACACCCGCGCCTCGATCTGGATCTTCTTGGTGTAGGTCTCCATCTTCACCTCGGCCCGCGCGTGCAGCTCGACGCTGCTCAGCACGCCCGTGTCGGTGAACATCCTCACGCTGCGCGGCTCGATGATACGGTCGAAGATCAGCGGCACGCTGGTTTCTACATCCAAGCCGCGTTTGGCCGCCTCCACTTTCCACTCCTCGCTGTAACCGTTGCCGTCGAAACGGATCGGTTTGCAGGCTTTAATGTACTTTTTCAGGACGGCGAAGATCGCCTTTTCAACCTTCGTTCCCTTTTTGATCTCTTTATCGACCGCTTTTTTGAACTCGGCGAGCTGGGCCGCCACCGCCGTGTTCAACGCAATCATCGCATCGGCGCAGTTGTCCGACGAACCGACGGCGCGAAACTCGAAGCGGTTTCCGGTGAAGGCGAATGGCGAGGTGCGGTTGCGATCGGTATTGTCGAGCATCAGCTCCGGGATATGGGCGATGCCGCTCAGCCTGAAACCGGCCTTGCCGTCCATCACGATCGCCTCCTCCGATTTGCTGGCCTCGATGCTGTCCAACACCTTGCTGATCTGCGAGCCGAGGAAGACGGAGATGATCGCTGGCGGCGCTTCGTTGGCCCCCAGCCGATGGGCATTGGTCGCGCTCATCACCGAGGCTTTCAGCAGACCGTTGTATTTATACACGGCCATCAGGACATTCACCAGGAAGGTGACGAATTGCAGGTTCTCCTGCGGCGTCTTGCCCGGCGAAAGAAGATTGACGCCCGTGTCGGTTCCCAGCGACCAGTTGTTGTGTTTCCCGGAGCCGTTGATCCCTTTGAAAGGCTTTTCGTGCAACAGGCAGCGGAAGCAGTGCTTGCGGGCTACCTCCCGGATGGTCGAGAGTAGCAGTTGGTTATGGTCGTTGGCCAGGTTGGTTTCTTCGTAGATCGGTGCCAGCTCGAACTGGTTCGGCGCCACCTCGTTATGCCGGGTCTTGACCGGGATGCCGAGTTGCAGGCAGGTGTATTCGAGGTCTTTCATAAAGGCCAGCACGCGCGAGGGGATCGAACCGAAATAGTGGTCTTCGAGCTGTTGGTTCTTGGCGCTTTCATGGCCCATCAGAGTCCGGCCTGTCAGGATCAGGTCGGGACGCGCGGCCCAGAGGCTCTCATCGACCAGGAAATACTCCTGTTCCCAACCGAGGTACGAAAAGACCTTCTCCACCTTGGGGTCGAACAGCTTGCACACCGCCGTGGCCGCCTCGTCCACCGCATGCAGGGCCCGCAGCAGCGGGGCTTTGAAGTCCAGCGCCTCGCCCGTGTAGGAGATAAAGATGGTCGGGATGCAGAGCGTCGTGCCGACCACGAAAGCGGGCGAGGTGGCGTCCCATGCCGAGTATCCGCGGGCCTCGAACGTATTCCGGATACCTCCGTTCGGGAAGCTCGACGCGTCGGGTTCCTGCTGGATCAGCAGTTTGCCCGAAAGTTCCTCGATAATACCGCCGTGGCCGTCGTGCTCGATAAAGGCGTCGTGCTTCTCGGCGGTACCGCCGGTCAGCGGCTGGAACCAGTGCGTATAGTGAGTCGCCCCCATCTCCATGGCCCACTGTTTCATTCCGGCGGCCACGCATTCGGCGGTCTCGCGGCTCAGCGGCACCCCGTGCCGCATGGTGCGCAGCAGGGCGTCGTAGCACTTGGCCGGCAGGTATTTGCGCATCTTCTCCTCGTTGAAGACCTGTACGCCGTAGTAGTCGGACGGGCGTTCGGCGGGATGAGGCACCGGGATGGCTTTGCGGTTGATGGCCTGTTCGACCATCCTGAATCGGAGTGTAGACATAGGTGTATGTGTGGTTGGTTTAAGGTTTCGTTTTTGGCGGGTCGTATGATTCGGTCCCTCGCCCTCCCCCGGTGGCGCGAAGCGCCAGGGCGACGGGACCGGCGATGCGAAGCATCGCACAGGAGTGCCTATTTCAGGAAAATCCCTCCCTGCCGGCAGGCGTCGATCATCTCGTCGGGCCAGATGCTGGCCTGCACCTCGCCGATGTGGGCGCACCGCAGGAAGAACATGCAGAGCCGGGATTGCCCGATCCCGCCGCCGACGGAGAGCGGCAGGCGCCCTTCCAGCAACGCTTTGTGAAAAGGCAGCGACGCCCGCTCCGGGCACCCCTCGGCGTCAAGCTGGCGCGCCAAGGCCGCCTGATCGACGCGGATGCCCATCGACGAGATCTCGTATGCCGACTCCAGCACGGGGTTCCACAGAATAATATCGCCGTTCAGCCCTTTGTAGCCCGCTTCGTTCACGGTCGACCAGTCGTCGTAGTCGGGCGCGCGGCCGTCGTGCTTCTGGCCGTCCGAAAGCGGCGCGCCGATACCGATGATAAAGACGGCCCCGTATTTTTTCGCCGCTTCGTTCTCGCGCTCCTTCGGGGTGAGCTTCGGAAACTCCCGCAACAGCTCCTCGGCATGGATAAAGGTGATCTGTTCGGGCAGTACCGGCGTGATGTGGGGATACCGCTCGTAGGTGTCGGCCTCGACCTCTTTCAGCACACTATAAATAGTACGGACGATCCCTTTCAGGAAATCGAGGTTCCGCTCCTCGGCGGTCATGGTACGCTCCCAGTCCCACTGATCGACGTAGACGGAGTGCAGGTTGTCCAGCTCTTCGTCGGCCCGGATGGCGTTCATGTCGGTATAGAGCCCGTAACCGGGTGCGATGCGGTATTCGCCGAGTTTCATCCTTTTCCATTTGGCCAGCGAGTGAACCACTTCGGCGCGGCGTTCGCCCATGTCTTTGATCGGGAAACTGACGGGCCGCTCCACGCCGTTCAGGTCGTCATTGATGCCGATGCCGGAGAGGACGAACAACGGGGCGGTCACGCGCCGCAGCCGCAGCTCCTGCGCCAGCCTGCGCTGGAAGGTGTCTTTGAGCATTTTGATGGCCTGCTCGGTAGTTTCGGGGTTCAGGGCGGCCCGGTAGCCGGTGGGAATGTAAAGCGCCATAGTGTAATTGGGTATTAGGTTAGGTTGTCAGGTCGGTTCGGGAAATGGGAGGGGCGGAAAACAACAAGAGGACACAGCGCTGATGCTATGTCCTCTTGCAGAAGATTGTCGTATGTCTGGCCACCGATCCGGCCGCAATGATACGCACGGCCGCAATCCGGGGTCTTACCGTCGTACCGCCCTTCGGATTCGATGCTGTTGATGGCATCGGTGCGGCGCGGCATGACGGCTACCGCAAAGCGGTACCGCCCCTCCGACTCGATGTTGTTGATATCGTCGGTGCGGCGTATAACGGTAATGTAAGATTCCTGGGAGTAATCCGCGCTGCAATCCCCTTTCGGCGGTAATGCCGATCGACGGAGCGATGGTCTGAGTGTTTCGTTTCCGAAACTTCCGCTCCGCTGGGACGGGAGTGTAGCGGCGGTCTTGAACATTGTGATGGGTGCAAAGATAACGTTTTCTTTTTCCCGTCCAAATTTTTCTTTCCCCGGCCGTTATCATTCCGTCCGCAGGGAATATACCGCGCGGCAACTTCAAAGGACAGATCGCCTACAAAGCGATGTCCTCGGTGGAGATATAACCGTGCATCAGGGCGTAAAGCGTCAGCCCCGAAATGGTCTTGATCCCCAGCTTGGCGGTGATGTTCTTGCGGTGGGTGAGCACCGTGTTGAGGCTGATATTCAGCCGGTCGGCGATCTCCTTGTTGATCGCGCCGCTCACCACCAGCTGCAGGACCTGCACCTCGCGGGCGGAAAGTTCGTCCGAAGGGGCCTCTTCCGACGAGCGGTCCGTCTCCAGCGCTTTTCCGATCCCTTCCAGCAGGTTTTCCAGCGTATCCCCCGTGCCGACGATCCGGGGCGTATCGCCCGCCGCCGCGGGATTGCCGCCCGGCACGAGAACCACACACTGGTTCCGCCGGGGCAGGAAAAAATCGACGTTCGCGGCGAAAGTGGCGCTGTCGGTGAAATAGCAGTCGAAATGGCCCCCTTCGCACAACGCTCCCTCCACCGCGCCGAAGATCTCGGCCTCGACCGGCGAGAAATAGCGTTCGAGGATCGCCGCCATGCCGGCACCCTGCAACAGGTCGGGCAAGATCAAGGCTACCCGCGGCATAAGGCGCTGATTATCGGGGTCAATATGCGGTTGCGGATGCGGTTGTGCTGCCGGATGTCCCGCTCGATGCTGCCGATGGCGAAGATCACGGCGTAGGCCAGGTTGTCGTTGTACTGGCCGCTCAGGTGGCGCACCATAATGCTCCGCAGGTCGCACAGCTGGCTGACGGCCGGATCTTCCTCCCCGGCGTCGGGGATCTCAGGCACCTGTGCGCAGAGGTACCCGCCTTTCGCCGCAGCACCGGAACTCAGGGCCAGGCAATACGGAAACCACTCTTGGGTGTCGTATTCGATGGAGGCGGCCAGGCTCTGCTTGAATTTGGCGAAGAATTTCCCGATCAGGGCGAGGTTCTTGTTCTCGCCTTCGCCGCTGGCGATCAGCGACCCAAGGTGGCGCTCGATATTGGGCAGCTGGGATTGGAGGTAATAGGCGTTGGTTTTGGTCAGGTAATCGACGATCTGGCTGACGTGGAACGACTTGAGTTTCTGTTCGGGGAAATACTCCTCGAACAGGTAGGTGTTCATCAGGGTCAGCATGAAGCCTGCGTCAATGCCGTGTTCGGCGCACACGGCGGCCACGGACTTGTCGCCCAGCCCCAGCCGGATGCCGAAGCGGCTGACCAGGGGGATCAGGGTCGGATGCTGTTCTAATGCCGCGCTGAGCGGCATCTCGGATGTCAATAGTGCCATACGGTAAAGTTAAACATTTTTCCTTTGAACGTTCTTGGGGTTGGAGGCAACCGTCCCTTTCTTGAAAGAAAGGGACCCAAAGAACTTTTGAGCCAGCTGCGCTACTCCTTAGGCTCCGCA
>CANQXP010000074.1 GCA_947627885.1 uncultured Rikenella sp. | reverse complement strand
TGGGAGAGTAGGTCGCCGCCTATTTCAAGACGCCTTTTCAGTCCGACCTTCGGACCCGAAAAGGCGTCTTTCTTTATTTGACCACATTCCTCGATTCCCCGATCCCATGGATCCCCGAACCGGGGAATATTTTGTTTTGGGGGTCTGTTGGAGGTTAAGTATATTTGTTACCCATGAAGACTACTAACCTATCTATTCTAAGTGCCGGATTATTTTCGACCCTTGTGTTTTGTGCATCAGCACAGGCCGTCCCGCACCTCGATACCCTGCGCCAGCGCATGGCACAATCCTATGTCACCGTTACGCAGAACGACCCCGAAGTGCTTCGGCGCATCGATTATATCGTCCGGAACACCGACGGTACCGACGTGGTGATCCGGGAACTGCCGGAAGGGGCCAACGACAGCTTGACCGCCGTTTGGCTCGATACCTTCGCTACCGATAGCACGTGGCATGATATCGACTATCAAAGCCAGCAGCGCGGGGCATGGCCTCCCGCATTCCATGTGCAGCGCATCTCCCAGATCGCCCGGTCGTACAAAACACCCGCATCGCCTTATTATCATTCGGAACGAGCCCGGCAGATCCTGCATCAGGCTTTGAATAAATGGTTCGACATGGGGTTGCAATGCCCGAACTGGTGGTACAACGAGATCGGCGGGCCGAGGCTCTTGTCTCCGGCTTTGCTTTTGCTGGATGATGAACTGACCGCCGGGGAGCGGGAGAAGGCAGTTAACTACATGAAGCAGGCCCGGATCGGCATGACCGGGCAGAACCGGACATGGCTCGCCGGGAATGTGCTGGTGCGCGGACTGCTCGAAAGGAACGACAGCCTCGTGCAGGCAGCGCGCGATGTGATCGTCGCCGAAGTATCCATCGCCGCCGAGGGAAAAGAGGGGATTCAGCCCGATTACAGTTTCCACCAGCACGGCCCCCAGCAGCAGTTCGGCAACTACGGACTCGCCTATGTATCGGGGATCGCCTCGTGGGGAAAACTATTCCAGGGAACCCGTTACGCCCTTACACCGGAGCAGACCCGCATCTTGCGGGGGTTGGTGTTGGAGGGGATGTCCCGGATTATTTGGAAAGGGATGATGGACGTCAGCTCCTGCGGCCGGCAGCTGTTTCCCAATACGCAGGAAGGCAAGGCGCTGGCCTTCGGTAAAGTGCTGCTCGATATGGCCGTGCTCGATCCGGAATATGCCACGCGGTACCGTGCGTTGTACGATGAACTGATCCGGGGCCGGGAAGCTGAGGGGGAGAGCGGTTATACCCATTTCCGGTATTCCGATATGAGCGTTTACCGGCAGCCCCGGTGGATGGCGACCCTCAAGATGTCCTCGCGCCGCACCGTCGGTTCCGAAGTGGTCAACGGCGAGAACCTGCTCAGCGACCAGATGGCCGACGGCGTGCTGCTGCTCTATAAGACCGGACGCGAGTACCGGAATATCGCCCCCGTGTGGGATTATACGGAGTTGCCCGGTATCACGACTGCGATGGACAGCGATACCTGCTGGCACAATGGCGGTTACAAGGAGTTCCGGGGCAATACCGATTATGCCGGAGGACTCGTTTCCAAGGACTCCGCTTGCGGCGTTTCGGCGATGATCTTCGAGCGGGACGGCGTGCGGGCCCGCAAGGCTTGGTTCTTCTCGCCAGACTATATTATTTGCCGCGGCGACAGCATTACAGGACAGCCATACCTGGGGTTGAAGCCCGTTCGCACGACCGTGGCGCAGCAATTGGCCGAAACGCCGGTACGGGTAACCGACAACAAGGGCGTGACCTATGTTTTCCGGTGCGGTGAACCGGTAGTCTTGCCGCCGAAGCGGTGGCCGGTGTTGGTGCAGCACGCCGGCGTGGGGTATTGGTTCCCCGCCGAAGCGACTGCCCGACGGGTCGAAGTGTCCCTGGGGCCTGTGACCGGCAACTGGCGCCGTTTTGCGACGATGTATGACACGACAGCGGTGACCGAAAACATCTTTTCGGTCACCATCGGGCACGGCATGGAGCCGGTGAATGCGGCTTACACTTATGTGATCGTTCCGGAAATGGATCGTGTCGATGTGCGCCAGCTGTTGCGGGGCAAAATGCCTTTCCGTGTTCCGGACAGAGGAATGGCGGTGGAGTGGCCGGAGACGGGCCGGAAAGAGGCTGTATTCTTTGACGCCGGACGTGCGGTGTTTTCCGACGGGACGGAGTTGGAAGTTTCGACTCCTGCGATAGCGGCGATGGAGGCGGACGGCACGGTATCGGTGGCGGATCCGACCTGTCAGGGCGGCCCGATCCGGATCAATGTCGGTCGGCGGGGGAAGGGAAAAAAGGCTCTGACGCTGGATGCCGGCGGAACGCATGGCCGGACGTTTCGGGGAAAGCCGGAATGATTTTGCCCGGTTTTTCGTATATTTGGCTACCAAACATAAACACAGATACCCATGAAAAAAAAGATCATCGCTTTGTTCGCACTGGTTTTGCCGTTAGCCGTTTTCCCTACGGCGCATGCGCAGGAGTATAATACGGCGGTCAGCGTCAATATCGGGGGGGATATGGGCTTCGGTTTCAAGCATTTCCTGGGCGAGCGCAGCGCTGTCGAGGCGCAGTTCGGCTACAATCTCTCGTGCCACGGGGTGATGCTGTCGGCTGTTTACCAGTACCATGTGCCGTTGGCTACGGGTTTCAGCCTGTATGCCGGTGGCGGTCTGAATATCGGTGCGCTGCATTTGGGCAAGCACCAGAGCGCGGATTTTACGATAGGTCTGGATCCGACGGTGGGTTTCGAGTATAAGTTCGCGGATGCACCGATCGCGCTGGCGGTGGACTATAAACCGAATATCAATTTCACTCCGCACTCGCAGTGGGATCTCGCGGCTTTCAAAATCCGCTATACTTTTTAATCGTCCGGTTTTTCATAACCCAACCGTGTGTGACTGTTCTTTCTTGAAAGAAAGAACCAAAGAACTTTTGAGATAGCTGCGCTCAGCCTTAGTCTGCCGAAAGGCTTAACACTTTGGGGTGCGAAAAAAGGGGCCGCTTGATGTAATAACTACATGAGCGGCCCCTTTTCCGTACCCCAAATACAAAGGCATTGATAGATTTAGGATGCGCAGCATCCTCCAAAGTTTTTCTGGTTCTCGTTACCGCAAAGCGGTTTCCTCCTCGCCGCGTAGCCATATTCAAACCTGCGGTTTGTATGGTGTACGCTGGCAGCGTCGGTTGTTCACAAAGAGAACAGTACCCTCCCATGGGGTAGCAATAAACCGGAGGATTATTTAAGTACGCCGAGTTCTTTGCCCACCTTGGTGAACGCCGCGATGCAGCGATCCAGATGCTCCCGTTCGTGGCCCGCCGAGACCTGCACCCGGATACGTGCCTGGTCCTTCGGCACCACCGGATAGTAGAAGCCCGTCACATAGATACCCTCGTCCAGCAAGCGCGCCGCGAAATCCTGCGACAGCTTCGCATCGTACAGCATCACCGCGCAGATCGCCGACTGCGTCGGCTTGATATCGAATCCCGCCGCGATCATCCTGTCCCGGAAATAAGTTACATTCTCCGCCAGCTTCGTATGCAGGTCATCGCTCTCGCCCAGCATCCGGAACATCTCGATCCCCGCTCCCACCACCGCCGGCGGGATCGAATTCGAGAAAAGATACGGCCGCGACCGCTGCCTCAGCATGTCGATAATCTCCTTGCGTCCTGTGGTAAAGCCCCCCACAGCGCCCCCGAACGCCTTGCCCAGCGTGCCCGTGATAATATCCACGCGCCCCCGAACGTCGAACAGCTCCGTCACCCCGCGTCCCGTCTTACCCACGACGCCCGCCGAATGGCACTCGTCCACCATCACCATCGCATCGTATTTCTCCGCCAGCTCGCAGATCTTGTCCATCGGAGCCACATTGCCGTCCATCGAGAAGACCCCGTCCGTCACGATAATGCGGAACCGCTGCGCCTGCGCCAGCTTGAGCTGGGTCTCCAGGTCAGCCATGTCGGCATTTGCATAGCGGTACCGCTTGGCCTTGCACAGGCGCACCCCGTCGATGATCGAGGCGTGGTTCAGCGCATCCGAGATGATCGCATCCTCTTCGCCCAGGATCGGTTCGAACACTCCGCCATTGGCATCGAAACAAGCCGCGTACAGGATCGTGTCCTCCGTCCCGAAATAGTCAGAGACCGCTTTTTCCAACTCTTTGTGTATATCCTGCGTGCCGCAGATAAAGCGGACGGACGACATCCCGAACCCGTGCGAATCCATGGCGCGCTTGGCCGCGTCGATCAGCCGTGGGCTGTTGGAGAGGCCCAAATAATTATTGGCACAGAAATTGAGGACTTTTTTATTTCCGGTCACCGTAATCTCGGCCTGCTGGCTGCCGGTGATGATCCGTTCGCGTTTGTACAGGCCGGCGGACTCGATGGCTGCGAGCTCGTCCGCGAGGTGTTGCTTGATTTTACCGTACATAGTGATTGAGTGGTTTGTTGTCCTGCAAAGTTATTCTTTTGCCGTTACAAAAGCAACGGGTATCCGCTTACTGGAAACGGGGAATTAATCCGGTAAAAAGGCACTCTGCCGAAACAATTGCCGGAAATAATCCGGATACGAATAATTTAAGCTGCAACGTACAATAATCCAAATTACGTCCGTTTTTTTGATTAAATTTGCACCTTTTAGGTGAAAAGAGTGCAATATTGCCATATTTTACTCCGTTTTACAAACGCCATTATGAAAATTCCTGAATAATAACAGTTATTTGAACGGAACACCTCGATGGTCGAAAGAAGCGAATAAGAAAATAAAATAAATACGAAGAGATGAGCACACAGGTGAAACCAGAAAAGAAGAAACCGCAGGAAGCTGCCGCCGAAGTCCAGCCGAAGCGAAAAGTCGGGCGGCCGCCTAAAACGGACAAAATCCCGCGGGCGGCGGGACCGCGCGGCGTAAAATCCGAAGCGGCGCGGATGACCCGCTTGGCTGCCAAGCGGGCCGGCACTTCGACCCGCGAGCTGATCATCGCCAGCGCCAACGAAATTATCAACCGCACGGGGGTGGTCGATTTCCGGATCGAGACGCTGGCCCAGTCGCTGTCGCTCAGTCCGGGGAATATCACATACCACTTTCCGAAGAAAGAGGACATTATCGCCGCGATCTGGGAGGAGTATGTCGCCATTATGCGGGATACGACCGAAGAGATGATCACCCCGCTGCTGGACATCAAACAGTTGTTCCTCTATTTCCGCACGGCGGCATCCAAGGCGATCAACTATGTGGGAGTGACGACCTACTATTTCGGGGATATGGGCGCCCTGCTGCGCGAGAACGAAACGTTCCGCCGCCAGATCGAGCGCGGCCGCGAACTGATCTTCTCCAGTTACGACACGTTGGTGAGGAACGGCTACATGAAGCCGATCGAGAACCCGGAGATCAAGGAGCTGACGTTCGACTCGCAAATGACCATGCTGCGCTGGTGGATCAACCATGCGCTGACCAAGTATCCGGAACAGGATCTGCCGGTCGTTATGGACAAGTACATCGCCCTGTCGCTGCTGCAACTGATTCCTTACCTGACGGAGTCCGGCAAACGCCAGTTCGTCAATATCGTTAACCTGATAAAATAACCGACCATGCCCGCTAAAACGAAAACAAGCACGATAAAGAAGGCTGCGGTGGAGTTGCCGCAGGAAGAGGTATCGACCCGGGAGATGATCCTGCGCCGGTCGCTGGAACTGATCAATGCGAAGGGGATGGTCGATTTCCGGATCGACACGCTGGCTACTTCGCTGGGGCTGAGTCCGGGGAATATCACGTACCATTTTTCGCGCAAGGAGGATATCTGCGTGGCGCTCTGGGAGCAGTATCTCGAAGAGTACGGCAAGGTGGTGCGCTCGCTGACCACGCTGCTGGACATGAAGCAGCTTTACCTGCTGAATCGGATCAATATCAACCTGAATTACAAGTACCGTGGCGTCGTGGTCTTCCGCAGCGCTGACCTGGGGGCCATGAAGCGCGACCAGGAGGCGGGACGGGTCAACGAGGACGAACATTTCGCCATCGCCCGCCGGGTCATGTCCTTACTGAAGCTGAATGGGTATCTGGACAAGGATACCACCAAGGAGATCATCGAGGGGACGCACATTTACCACTACATTATGATGCGGTGGTGCATTAATTTTGCGTATCAGGCCTATACGCCGGAGGAGGTGGAGTCGAAGCTGGATTACCTGGCGCTGATGTCGCTCCATGCGCTCTATCCCACGCTGAGCCAAAAGGGTCGGGACGAGTTCGCGGAGATCCTGGCCAAAGTCTCGACGGGTAACCTGCTGGGCGACAGACCGGTCAAATAACCCTCCGGTTTATTGCTACCCCATGGGAGGGTACTGTTCTTTCTGTGAACAGAAAGAACCAAAGAAACTTTCGAGCGCATCCCGTTGGGATGCTCTGGCTGTAACTGCCCGGTTGTAATCAAGGGTAAGGGGTACAGGCGTTAAGCCTTGTACCCCTTACCCTTGATTACAAATTGAGGATTTCGGCAGACTAAGCCTCTCGGCAGGCTGCTCGAAAAGTTCTTTGGGTCCCTTTCTTTCAAGAAAGGGACGGTTCACTCCGGGTAGTGATAAAACCGGACGGTTAAATAGTCACGGGAGCTCTTCCAACCGGAAGAGCTCCCGTGACTTGTTAGTGCCATTCTGTAAGCCAGAGAAAAGCCCTATTTTTTGAAATAGCGGTTATAGAGCCCCTCGAAGCCCTTGCCATGTCGCGCTTCGTCCTTGCACATCTCGTGAACCGTGTCGTGGATAGCGTCTAGCCCCAGCTCTTTCGCACGCGTGGCGATACGCTTCTTGTCCTCGCAGGCGCCGCATTCGGCCTCCATACGCGCCTTCACATTGGTCTCCGTATCCCAGACCACCTCGCCCAGCAGCTCGCAGAATTTAGATGCGTGCTCAGCCTCTTCCCAGGCATAGCGTTTGAAAGCCTCCGCAATTTCCGGATACCCTTCGCGGTCGGCCTGACGGCTCATCGCCAGGTACATCCCCACCTCCGTGCACTCTCCCGCAAAATGGGCCTTCAGCCCCTCCAGCACCTCCGGGTCGACCCCTTTGGCCACCCCGATCACATGCTCGTCCACGAAGTTCAGGCCGCCCTCCTGCGCCACATACTCCTTGAACTTTTCCTTCGGCTGTTTGCACTGCGGGCAGAAATCGGGAGCCTCGTCCCCTTCGTGAATGTAGCCGCAGACCGTGCAGATGAATTTCTTTTTCATAGTGTTGAATGATATTAGTTGGGTTTGAAAAAATCGGTTACTTCTCGTCCTTACCGCCACAATGCGCGCACACACCTTTATAGTATACCTGCGCCTGCGTGGTTTTGTGTCCGCCGCCAACCTGGGGCAGCACCGGCGGAGCGTCGAAAAAGACATCGTACAGGCCGCCGCACTCCGTGCACAGGAAATGGCCGTGCACGCTCGTGTCCCCGTCGAACCGCGAGCCGCGCGGGTCGATCGTGATATGCGTCACCGCCCCTTGCGCCACGAAAAGGCTCAGCGTATTGTATACCGTCGTTTTCGACAGCGTCGGGATCTGCGGCGCCAAAGCCCCGTAAATCTCGTCCGCCGTCGGATGTGTCCGGTGCGTCAGCAGGTAGTCCATCACCGCGATTCGCTGCACTGACGGACGGATACCGTGCCGGCGAAGCAAATCACTTGTGTTTACAGGGTTTTTCATATGTATTTGTAATAATTACATATTTAAATCGAATGCAAATATAGAACGGTTTCCGGAAACGGCAAAATATTTTTCGTTATTTCTTTCGATAAGCGCGACCGGCCTCGTGGGAGCACGCAGCGGCATTCTGAAAAAAATTTGTGTAATCCGAAAAAGGGAAATACCTTTGTTAGCGGAAAAACAGCCCCTGTTTTTCCGCTGTATTTTATCACAGGCCCCGGCCGCCGGGCGCCGCACCCCGCCATCCATTTATTACCGTTACAAATCAGGCTTACAAACATAACAAACATTCAAAACAACCAAACTTATGAGTAAACTCTGGAGCTCTTCCATCGGGAAGAAGTTAGTGATGAGCCTTTCGGGGCTTTTCCTGTTGGTCTTCCTGCTCGTCCACCTGGTCGCCAACCTCTTTTACTACGGAGGTCCCGACGCTTACAACGCCATGTGTGAATTCATGGACACCAATCCGTTCATCAAAGTGATGGTTCCGGTGCTGGCCCTGGGCTTCGTGATCCACATCGCCTGGGCGACGGTCATCACCCTGAAGAACCAGACGGCCCGCCCCGTGAAATACAAAGTGCAGGACCTGAGCAAATCATCCGCTTGGGAGTCGCGTAACATGTACGTGCTGGGGATCATCATCCTCGGTATCCTGGTGTGGCACCTCACCGATTTCTGGGCGCATATGCAGCTCCAGCACTTTATCGGCGGCGAGGCCGTGGCCAGCCCGTACGACCTGCTGGTGCAGACCTTCGCCAACCCGGTGATCTCGGTGCTCTATATTATCTGGATCATCGCCCTGTGGTTCCACCTGCGCCATGGTTTCTGGAGCGCGTTCCAGACCATCGGCCTGGACAACCAGATCTGGCTCAAACGCTGGAAATGCGCGGCCAAAGTTTACGCCTTTATCGTAGCGGTAGGCTTCATCTCGATCCCGGTGGCCGTTTTGCTGATCACCCTTTTCGGTAAATAGCGGCTCCGGTTTTCGGTAAACCCATTCACATTCACATTTAATTCCGACTGAAAGAAATGAGCATACTCGATTCCAAAATCCCCGAAGGGCCGTTGGCCCAGAAGTGGAGCAAACATAAAGCAGATATCAAAGTAGTCAGCCCGGCCAACAAACGCAAGCTGGACGTGATCGTCGTGGGCACCGGCCTGGCCGGGGCTTCGGCCGCCGCGTCGCTCGGCGAGCTGGGGTACAATGTCAAGGTGTTCTGCATCAGCGACTCGCCGCGCCGCGCACACTCGATTGCTGCGCAGGGGGGTATCAACGCCGCCAAGAACTACCAGAACGACAATGACTCGGTTTACCGCCTCTTCTACGACACCATCAAGGGGGGCGACTACCGCGCCCGCGAGGCGAACGTCTACCGGCTGGCCGAAGTGTCGAACTCGATCATCGACCAGTGCGTGGCACAGGGCGTGCCTTTCGCGCGCGATTACGGCGGATTGCTCGACAACCGTTCGTTCGGGGGGGCTCAGGTGAGCCGCACCTTCTACGCCCGCGGCCAGACCGGGCAGCAGCTGCTGCTGGGGGCCTACGCGGCGCTGAACCGGCAGATCCAGAAAGGATCGGTGAAAAGCTATACCCGGCATGAAATGCTGGACTTGGTGCTGATCGACGGCAAAGCCCGCGGGATCATCACCCGCAACCTGGTCACCGGCGAGATCGAGCGCTTCGGGGCGCACGCCGTGCTGATCTGCTCGGGCGGATACGGCAACGTCTTCTTCCTCTCGACCAACGCCATGAACTCGAACGGTTCGGTGGCCTGGCAGTGCTATAAGAAAGGGGCGATGTTCGCCAACCCGTGCTTCACGCAGATCCACCCGACCTGCATCCCGAAACACGGTGAGCAGCAGTCCAAACTGACCCTGATGTCCGAGTCGCTGCGTAACGACGGCCGCATCTGGGTGCCGAAAAAGAAAGAGGACGTCGAAGCTGTCCGTTCGGGCGCCAAGAAACCGTCGCAAATTCCGGAAGAGGATCGCGACTACTATCTGGAGCGCCGCTACCCGGCTTTCGGGAACCTCGTGCCGCGCGACGTGGCTTCGCGTGCCGCCAAGGAGCGCTGCGACGCGGGCTTCGGCGTGAACGAGACCGGCCTGGCCGTGTTCCTCGACTTCTCGACCGCTATCAACCGGCTGGGCAAGGATGTGATCGCACAGCGCTACGGCAACCTGTTCCAGATGTACGAAAAGATCGTGGACGTGAACCCGTACGAAGAGCCGATGATGATCTACCCGGCAGTACACTACACCATGGGGGGGATCTGGGTGGACTACAACCTGATGACCACCATTCCGGGGCTGTACGCGCTGGGCGAGGGCCGCATCTACACCGAGGGCAGCTCGTACTTCGGCGACGCCCGCACCATTGACAC
>CANQXP010000073.1 GCA_947627885.1 uncultured Rikenella sp. | reverse complement strand
CATCCGGGCTGGGGAGCCGGGGCGTACGCCGGTTATTCTGACCGTGGTCTATGGGAACCGGGATTATGAGGACGCTTTGGTCGAGTTGCGGGATATTGTCGTGCGGCAGGGATTCGTACCGCTGTCAGCCGGGGCTTTCGTGGGCAAACATTCGTACAGCCGGCCGGACGAGGGGATGCCCATTGCCGAAGGACGGCCGGATACGGCGGATTGCGCTGTTGCGAAGCGTTTCGGTGCGGAGTCGAGGGATAAGTATGACAAGGAGGAATGGACGCCGGTAGAGGTACGGGGGAATGTGCCTTATAAAGAAAAAGGGCCGTCCACTCCCGCTACGCCTGTAACCGATCCGGCACTGTGTACCGGATGCGGAAACTGTATCGACGTTTGCCCCACGGGCGTGGTATCTTTGACGGATGCTGGTGTGGCCGTAAGCGATGCGGCGGGATGTATCAAATGCTGCGCGTGCCTGAAATTCTGCCCCGTGGGTGCCCGGCGTTTCGATACGCCCTATACGGAAAAACTGTTCCGCAATTTCAGCGCCCGGCGCGAGCCGGAACTTTTCCTGTAACCTGTGCTGTTGTGTGGCGAAGCCTACCGGTGCGAGTAGGCTTCGCTGTTCCTTTCCCGCCCGTACGGATGTATCGGCGGAATCTTGCGGTGTGCTACAGTCAGGTGCACCGGAGATGCCGACGGCTCGTATCCCGCATTGCGCGCTTGGGCGGAGATCCGGTAAGCCTCCGCCCTCAGTACGGGTGGCCGGACGGCTTTACGCCGGCGCACAGGACGTGCGGCAGGTTGCCGGACGACGAAAGGTCGCAGCAGCAGGGATACAATAACGGCGGCAAGCAGGGTAGTCAGTATTATCTCTTCGGTGTTCATGGCTTTTTAGGTGGTTTCCGGCTGATCCGGTACCGGTACGAGAAATCGGGGCCGGTTGCCGTGAAGTCGGGATCCTGTGTAATTGCAATTATCGTGCAAGACTCTATCAAACAGTCCTTTCCGGTATCGTTAGTTTTGAAAATAGTCCCTTTATACTGCCATTTGCCGTTTTCGGTGTTTTTTTCGGGACGGTCGACGGCCGTGATCCGGACCAGCGGATTGATTTTTTCGTCGGCCCAGGTGTTCCAGATGACGATCGTCGTCAGCCGGGCGCCGCAGGTCAATCGTGCCCGTGCGTTGAGCGTCCGCCATGTCCCCGAAACGGTGTCCAGTCGTTGTACATACTGGTAGATCCGGGACGAACGCCCGGAAGGCTGCCGGGCCTGCGACGTGCAAAGCGAACAAACGACGGCAGTCAGCAAAAGCGAAATGCGTAAGGGTCTCATCATGTGGGGTAAAATGATAAAAGTACAACTCGCATATATTCTGTGCAGGCCGATATTCGGCAACTGGAGACGGCTGTGTATGGCATCGATTTGCAGATAAGTTGTATAGTTATCATATATGATAACCTGTTTGCAAAGATAAAGAAAAAACTTTGTTATCAAATATGATAACGGAGTCATGAACGACATTTTGTACCGGATCGGTCGGCGGATCGTGCAGCTGAGGACGGAGCGGGGGATCAGCCAGCAGGATCTCGCGGCGCGGTGCAATTTCGAGAAGTCGAACATGAGCCGGATCGAGTACGGCCGCACCAACGTGACCGTCGGGACGTTGCTGACCATTTGCCGCGCGCTGGAGGTGAAGCTCCGCGACCTGGTGGACGTCGAATAGCGCGGCTGGGGCCGTAACGCCGCATTTTTTGCCGGAGGGCGCATACAACCGACCCCCTTTTTACCTATTTTTGTGGGGTATCATTTAACTGATTTCGATTATGAAGAAGATCCTGATTTTTGCCGCTGTGGCAACGTTGTTCGCCTCCTGCGGCCCGAAATCCGAAAAACCGGACGCGGCGGCGCTGGCCAACGACTCGCTCTCCCAGGTGATCGCAGCGAAGGATTCGATCATCAACGACGCGTTCAACAGCATCGGCGAGATCGCAGCCAATATCAACCAGATCGCGGAACGCGAGAAACTGGTCACCCGCCAGACTTCGGCCGGAGGGGAGCTGACCAAACCGGTCAGGGAGCAGATCGCGGAGAACATTACGGCCATCAGCGAGCTGCTGGACAAAAACCGCGCGACGATCGCCCGGCTACAGGTGTCAGCCAAGAAGCTGAAGGAGGCCAATGTGAAGATCGACGCTTTGCAGACCCTGATCGCGCAGTTGCAGGAGCAGCTGGACCAGAAGAACGCCCAGCTGGCGGCCCTGACCGACCAGGTCAAGGCGCTGAAGGTCGAAGTCGAGGCGCTGGGCCACACGGTATCGAACCTGGAGAGCGATAAAACCGAGTTGCAGGGCACGGTGGCGGATCAGGATGCGAAACTGCACACGGTTTACTACATCGTGGCGAGCGACAAGGATCTGGTGGCGAAGGATATCGTGGACAAGAAAGGCTTTATCGGCCGCACGCGGGTAGTGAGCGACAACGCTTCGATGACGGATTTCACCAAGGCAGACGACCGGACGGTGGAACGCATTCCGATCGGCAAGGCGAAGGTGAAGATCGTCACTTCGCACCCGGAGAAGAGCTACATGCTGGTCAAAGGGTCGAAGGACGTGGTCGAAGAGCTGGTCATCACCGACAAGGACGCTTTCTGGAAGAACTCCAAGATGCTGGTGGTGTCACACAAATAAAGACCGCTTATCACCACTCCCTCAGCGGCAGTGATAATCTGAATGGTTATTTTAAAGGCTTGTCATTGCGGCAAGCCTTTAGTCTTTTTGAAGAAACCGAGCCGGAATCCCCGTTCGGCCACATAGACGCCGCACAGGATGAGCGCCGAACCCGCCAGCGCCACCCACGTGATACGCTCGTCCAGCACGATCGACGAAGTGACCAGCGTCACCAGCGGCACCACATAGATGTAGCTCGTCGCCCGGATCGCCCCCAACCGCGCCACCGCCGTGTTCCACATGATGTAGCACAGCATCGACGCCACCAGTCCCAGGAACAACAGGTTCCCCAATACCGTCGGCGAAAATACAGTCGTCATATTCCAGGCCGGCGGATCGACCGCCAGGACAGGGATCAGCGTCACGATTCCGTAAAAAAAGACTTTGCGCGTCACGAACAGGATCGGATAGTCTTCCTGTTGCAGCCGTTTGAGGATCAGGCAGTAGAACGCCCACATCAATCCTGCCGCCAGCGTCAGCATATCTCCCGCAGGATTGATCCGCAGGATAAAGCTGCCGTTGAAGACCACCAGCGCCACCCCGGCCAGCGCCATCAACGAACCGTAGGCCAGATCCGCCTTCAGCCGCTCCCGGCGGTGGAACAGCAGCCACACCAGCGCCGTCAGGATCGGCGTCGTGCTCAGGATCAGCGACACGTTGGAGGCCAGCGTGATCCCCAATGCCGTGTTCTCGGTCACGAAGTATAGCGATCCGCCGCACAGCCCGGCGGCCACGAACAGCAGCTCGTCCCGCCAGCTCCGCGAGCGGATCACCTTCGGGGCAAAGAACCAGATGGCGGCATAGGCGAGCAGGAACCGGTAAAAAAGTATTTCGGCCGGCGTCAGCCCGTAGCCCAACAGTATCTTGGTCGATACGAAAGTCGTCCCCCAGATGGCCACCGTTATCAAAGCCATCAGGTGCCAGCGAGCCGTTCCGCGCGTATTGTCCATAACGAAGTCTTATCCGTAAGGCGCAAAGATACGCAAATTATCGCGCGCCCGCCGGACGGCGGCCCCGCAAAATGCAGGCGTTATTCGGCCTTCAGCGACTTGATCGGGTTCGACCGCAGCGTGATCAGGATGCGTCCACTGACCGTCACCAGGGTTACCGCCACGATCACCGCCACCGGCACCGCGAACAGCCACCACACCATCCCCACCCGGAACGGATAGCCGCCCAGCCAGCCCTCCATAGCATACCACGCCAGCGGCACGCCGATCACCACCGCCGCCATCACCAGCCACATGAACTCCGCCGACAGGTTGCAGAACAGGTTGAAACCCGTCGCCCCGAACACCTTGCGCACCCCCATCTCCTTACGCCGGTTGTTGGCCGCGAAGAGCGTCAGGATCCACAACCCCACGATGGCGATGAACAGGGCCAGCCCCGAGAAGAGCGCGAACACCGCCCCGAAACGGCTGTCCGCATTGTACTGCTTGTCGTAGAACTGGTTCACGAAAAAGCTGTCGAACGTCGACTCGATAAAGAACCGTTTCCACCGCGTTTCTGCCTCGCGCAGGATATCATGGATCGGGGCGTCCTCCGAGAACTTCACCGAAATGAATTTCTGCGGAATCCAGCCGATCGCGCTCTCGCGGATCATCATGATCGGCGTATAGGCGTTGCCCAGCCCCTGCTGGTGGTAATCCTTCACCACCCCGACGATCTCCATCGGCAGGTTCTCGCGCGTTTCGACCGAAACCTTTTGTCCCAAAGCCTCCTCCGGCGCCGCGAATCCAAGCGTGCGAGCCGCCGTTTCGTTGATCACCATCCGATCCTCGTCGCCCGTGAACTCCTCGCCGAAGCCCCGGCCCGCCACCACTTCCAGATCATAAGTCCGGATATAGTCGTAGTCCGACACCAGCATCTCGTAGAGCCGGTTCTGCATCGTCGCGTCGTTCGTGAGGTGGTTCGACAGGAACGTGGCCACCTCCATGCCCGGCACCGAATTGGACGTCGCCACATCTTCCACCCCCTTGAGCGATTTCAGCTCCCTTTTGTAGGCCTCGATCTTGGCCTGCATCTCCTTCGTCGCCCCCGGATACTTGATCGCGAACACCCGCTGGATGTCGATTCCCAGCGGCTGGTTCCGCATATAGGCCAGCTGGCGGTTCACCGTGAAGGTTCCCGCGATCAGCACCAGCGACGCCGTAAACTGCAATACCACCAAACATTTGCGGACGAAACCCGCCTTGCCCGTATGGGTATACTTCCCTTTGAGCACCTCCGACGGCCTGACGTTCGAGATAATGAACGCCGGGTAAAAACCCGACAGCACCACCCCGGCGGCGAAAGTCGCCACCGCCGCCACCCAGAACACCGGCCGGCCCAGCATCACGAAACCGATCTCTTTGCCGATCAGCTGGTTGAACAGCGGGCTGAACAGGGATACCAGCCCCACCGCCAGCAAGAGGGCCACCAGATTGACGACCGTCGATTCCAGCATGAACTGGCCGATCAGTTGCCGCCGCGTGCCGCCCGACACCTTCCGGATACCCACTTCGCGCGCCCGTTCGAGCGACCGCGCTGTGGTCAGGTTGATATAGTTGATCCACGCGATCGCCAGGATCGCAAGCGCCACCAGGATCAGGGTCGTCACCGTGCTTTTGCTCCCCTTCGCTTCGCGCTCGTACTGTTTCCACGGGGCCAGGTGCACCTCCTCAACCGGGTTCAGCACCACTTTCCAGGTCTTGTTTTTCAGCGCCGCCTCGGTCTTGTAGGTCTCCGACATGGTCGTGAAGGCCTCTTCGACCTTACGCGGGTCGGTGCCAGGGGTCAGCCGCACATAGGTGTAGACCTCGTGCCGGTACCAGTAGTTGTCCAGCCATTTGGGCAGCGTTTTCCACGAGATGAAAAAGTCGAACTGAATCTGCGAATTGCGTGGCATCGGCTCCAGCACGCCGGTCACCTCGCAGTTCAGCTCACCGTTGAGCGAATTGAACCGCAGGGTCTTGCCCATAGGATCCTCGTCCGGGAAATACTTGGCCGCGGCATAAGGAGTAATAACCACCTTGTTTGGACCCTCCAAGGCATTCGCCGGGTCGCCCTCTTTCAGCCGGAAGCCGAACAGGTCGAACATCGCCGGATCGACCGACGTGACGCTGTTCTCCCGGTACTGCCGGTCGCCATAGCGGACGATCTGCTCCGTATTGTTGATGTCGAACCGCACCATCTGCTCCACGCCGGGGATATTCTGTTTCATGGCCGGCCCGTAGCCGTAGGACGAAGTCGCCCAGTCGTCGGTCAGGGTATTGCCCTCGTAGAACCGGCTCTCGACCCGGAAGAGGCGCTCCTTGTCGGGGTGCATCGAGTCGTAGCTTTTCTCGAAAACGACGTAATTGAGGATCAGCAGCGCCACGGCCATGCCCACGGCCAGCGATAAGATGTTGACGGCGGTAAAAAGCTTGTGTCGCCCCAGGTTGCGGAACGTAAGCAGCAGGTAGTTACCTATCATGTCGGAAAGAGGTATTTGAATTAAGAAATAAAAACATGCCAATATAATGCCATCCGATTCAACATACTGAGTAACATATATTTACATAAAAACCTTTATTCCCGGATTGTCTAATTTATTGACACAAACTGTCCATTTATTTGACAGTCGGTGCAACTTTTCCGGTTTCTATTTCATGGGCCCGCAGAGCGACTGGACAGACCCCCAGAACGCGTCGCTTTGGCGGGACGATGACAAGACCCTTTTCGACCCTTGCCCGGCGGGGTGGCGGGTGCCGCGAAGCGGCGACGGGGAACTGAGTCCGTGGCGTGACTTCGGCAGCGACGACGATCGGTATACGAACGGCAACTGGAACACAACGGATCCGGGCTGCAATTGGAATCTGCCCGCAGTGTACGGAACACCGTCAGTCTGGTACCCGGCAAGCGGCTGGAGGCACTTTCTGACCGGCGACCCCGGAGCCACTCGCCGGGAAACCACCATTTGGTCTGCCTCCGGCGGCGGCTTCCTGTTCGGAACGGCGACCTTCCTGCGCAAGAACAACTTCAGCGGCCGTGCCCACGGTTTTCCCGTCCGCTGCGTACGGGAGTGACGGGGATACGGAAGGGGGAGACGGAAAACTTACGTTTCCGTCTCCCCCTGTCCGAAATGAATATTTCTGAAAAAACGCTTATTTGTTCATGGTGGCGAGGAACTCCTCGTTCGACACCGTGCCCTCCATCTGTTTTTTGACCAGTTCCATCGCCTCCACCGAATTCATGTCCGTCAAGTGACGGCGCAGGATCCAGATTTTCTGTAACGTATCCCGGTCGAGCAGCAAGTCGTCCCGCCGCGTCGAGGAAGCCGTAATGTCCACCGACGGGTAGATCCGCTTATTCGACAGCTTCCGGTCGAGTTGCAGTTCCATGTTGCCCGTCCCCTTGAACTCCTCGAAGATCACCTCGTCCATCTTGGAGCCGGTGTCGATCAGCGCCGTGGCGATGATCGTGAGCGATCCGCGCTCCTCCGTGTTACGCGCCGCGCCGAAGAACCGCTTGGGCTTGTGCAGCGCATTGGCGTCCACACCCCCCGACAGCACCTTACCGGAGGCCGGTTGCACCGTATTGTAAGCCCGTGCCAGACGGGTGATGGAGTCGAGGAAGATCACCACGTCGTGTCCGCATTCGACCATCCGTTTCGCCTTTTCGAGCACCATTTCCGCCACCTTCACATGCCGCGAAGCCTGTTCGTCGAACGTCGAGGCGATCACCTCGGCCTTGACGCTCCGCGCCATGTCGGTCACCTCTTCCGGCCGCTCGTCGATCAGCAGCATAATCATATACGCCTCCGGATGGTTATCGGCAATGGCGTTGGCGATGGCCTTGAGCAGCATGGTTTTGCCAGTCTTCGGCTGGGCGACGATCAGCGCGCGCTGCCCCTTGCCGATCGGCGCGAAAAGATCCACCACGCGTGTGGAGAGATTGTTATGCCCCTGCGAAGTGATATTGAATTTGGTCTCCGGGAAAAGCGGGGTGAGGAATTCGAACTGGATGCGGTCGCGCACCATCTCCGGCTGCAACCCGTTGACTTCGATCACTTTAACCAGCGGAAAGTATTTCTCTCCCTCCCTCGGCGGCTTGATGATCCCTTTGACGGTGTCGCCCTGCTTGAGGCCGTAGCTTTTGATCTGCGCCGGCGAAACATAGACGTCGTCCGGCGAGTTGAGGTAGTTGTAGTCCGCCGACCGCAGGAAGCCGTAGCCGTCAGGCATTGTTTCCAGCGAACCTTCGCAATTGATGACGCCCAGGAAGTCGTTCTGATGGTCGATCTTGCGGGTCTGCTGGGCCGGCTGCTGCCGCTGCTGGGCATTCTCCTCGGCAGGGACAGTCGCTTGCGGGTTGTTCTGGTGCCGGTTCCGGTTGCCATAACGTCCCTGCCCCGGATGCCGTTCCGCCGTCTTTTCCGGGCTGGCGCTGTACGTCTGTCCCGCCTGTTGTGTCGCGTTGGCGGGTTCGTCCCCCCGCATCGCCGCCACCTCCGGTTTGGCCGTGACCGCCGGGCCTGGATTGTTGGCCGGGTTGGCGGCATCGTTCTCGCCCGGCACCCTGCGCCGCCTGCGGCGGTTGTTGCCGACCGGAGTTTGCAGGGTATGTTCCCTTTCGTTGGACTGGATCGGCATATGTTCCGCACGCGGCTGGGTGTTCCCTGCCGCGTCGGGCGCCTGTTGCCCCGATGCTCCGCCTGCGGCAAGAAGCCGCGATACCAGTTCGTTTTTTTTGACGTATCCTTTGCCGGTCACAACGCCGGCAGCTTCGGCCATCGAACGCAACTGGCCGAGGGTCAGGCGTTCCAGAGTCTCTTTATCTTGCATTTAAAAGAGTATAAGGTGTGGTTCGGACGCAACGTGCGCAAAAAACACAAAGGCCAACCTTTCGTCGAAAGGCCGAATGCGCGGTCCGTAAAGTTTAAGAATTAATGTTTTCGGTTGGAATACCGCAGTGGTGCTGCGACGGAAAACTGCGTTCCAAAGATAAACACTTTTTCTTTCAATGCAAATCCGGTGCCGAAAAAATTACTGACAGGCCGGAAACCGGGACAGTACGTTCTGCAGGTCTTCGGGGGTGTCGATAGCATGGCTTTCGAGCGTGGTCACAGCTGTGCGGATGCGGTAGCCGTTCTCGATCCAGCGCAGCTGTTCGAGGGATTCGGCCTTCTCCAGGGGCGACTGCGGCAGTTTCGTGACTGCGCGGAGCACGTCGCTTCGGTAGGCGTAGAGGCCGATATGTTTATAATAGGTATGCCGCGCCTGCCACTCCTCTTGCGGCACGCCGCGCAGGAACGGGATGGCGCTGCGGCTGAAGTAGAGGGCGTCGCCGGATGCGGAAAGCACCACTTTCGGCGAGTTCTCGTTGAAGATGTTCTCGGCGGGGGTGAACGGTTTGACCAGCGTGGCGATCTGGGTCGCGGGGTCGTCGAAGCAGCCGCGGATCTGTTCCAGCTGTTCGGTGGCGATGAACGGTTCGTCGCCTTGGATGTTCACCACGATGTCGAATTGACGGCCTGTAAGGCGTTCGGCGGTGTCGAGGGCTTCGGCGCAGCGGTCGGTGCCGGAGCGGTGTTCGGTGGAGGTCATGATAACCTGTCCGCCGAAGGCTTGCACGGCCTCTTCGATGCGGCTATCGTCGGTGGCGACGTAACAGTCGGCGCCGAAAACGGCGGTGCAGCGTTCGTAGACGCGGTGGATCATGGGCTTGCCGTGTATGTCGGCCAGCGGCTTGCCGGGAAAGCGGCTCGAAGCGTAGCGGGCCGGGATCAATGCTAAATATTTCATCGGTTTTCTCTACTTTTATCCGTTCGATTTTATTTTGCTTTCGGTCTTTTGGCGCTGATCTTTTTTTAATCCTGTCGGGCCGGACGCCCGGGATGCTCGCCCCGAACTTGTGAGGGTTGCGGGCCTCCCGTGGGGAGGCGTTCGGCCCGCATGGCTCGCTTTTGCTCACCGCAAAAATTCAAAATAGATGCAACAGGTGTGAGAATAAAATAAAATCGAACGGATAAAAGTAGAGAAAAAAGATGAAAGATTGGTGTATCGGGCCTTTGGAGGAATTAGCCGAGAAATTGGCCGGGCCGGAGTGGGATCGGGCGGTCGTGGTCGCCGGGCGGGAGAACGAATGGTTCACGCCGGGGCAGGTCGGGCGGGCCGTCGCGGCTTTGCGCGGCGAGATGCTTGCTCCGAACCGGTTGGCGGATTGGTTGGCAGGGTACCGCAAACCGGAGGGCTGGCAGCCGCGGAGAGTGGGGATCGCTATGGCCGGGAACCTGCCGTTGGTGGGGTTCGCCGACCTGGCTGCTGTCGTGGCCGTGGGGCACAAGGCGGTGGTCAAGCCTTCGTCGAAAGACCGGGCCTTGATGAATTTTGTCGTGCGCAGGTTGCAGGAGTGCGGATGCGGGATCGAAACAGTCGATGAATTGCGGCCTGAGGGGCTGGACGGGGTGATCGCAACGGGCGGGGATGCGGCGCGGGATTATTTCGCGGAGCGTTTTACCGGTGTCCCGGCGTTGCTGAGGGGGAACCGGCAGAGTGTGGCGGTGCTGACGGGGGCGGAAACGGATGGGGAGTTGCGCGGCTTGGCGGAAGATATGTTCCTCTATTGGGGGCTGGGATGCCGGAGCGTGGTGCGGCTTTTCGTGCCGCGGGGATTCGATGCGGCGCTCTTTGCGGAGAAAATATCGGCGTTCGCACCGTTTGAGGCGGCCGAAGCGGGGAAATATGCGGCATGTTACCGCTATGCGCGGGCAATGGCGGCGATGGGGGGAGAACCGTGGGCCGACGGCGGGTTTTTCGTGCTGCGGCGGGTGGGAATGGAGGCGGGGCCGGTGGCTCCGAAGCTGGCGGAGGTGTTGTGGTCGGAATATGGATCGGCGGACGAGGCG
>CANQXP010000072.1 GCA_947627885.1 uncultured Rikenella sp. | reverse complement strand
GGGGTCCGGCACCGGAAAGCCTCCTGAATGATCACGCTTTTCCGTTCCAAGGCTTCGTCTTTGGTTTCGAGTTTCGTTTCGAGTTTCTCAACTTTGACGGTCAGGCGGCCGATCTCGTCCTGAAGCAGGGTCACTACTTTCGAGGTCTCGTCGATGCGGCGGCTGTTCTTGCCCAGTATCCAACTGACCAAGGCGACGGCGATGGGGGCGATGACGTAAATTATCCAGGTTTCCATTCGTTGGGGGTTTCGGATCGCAGAGGGTGCCGGACGGTCTTTCCCGGGGCGGCCGGGGCCGGGGCGCTGCGCAGCGTTTCCGGGGGTTTCTCTCTCATCCACGGTGCAAAGATGGGGCTAAAATCGACGCGTAACAAAAAGCTGTTGAAGGGTTTACACTATTTTTCGGCATCCGCCGTAAAAGGCCCATTTTTGCATCGTCGGGAGGGAATCTCCGGGCGATTTTTATTCATCTTATAACCATTTTATCGCTTTATGGAAGAAATCTATCGGAATGTATGCGAGCGGCTGCGCACGAATGTGCCGGGGCTGGAGACGGTGGCCCTGGACTGCGGCCAGATCGACGCGGAAGGGGGCCCAATGCCGGCTTTGCCGGCGGCGCTGGTAGACGTGGCGTACCCGGAATGCGGGGACATCACGTGCCTGACGCAGCAGTGCCGGGTGACGGTATCGGTGCGGGTGGCGTTCCGGGCGTGGCCGGATGTGCAAGACCCGGCGGCGGAACTGGGACTGACAGAGGAGGTCTACAATGCCTTGCAGGGCTGGACGGACGATACGCTGAGCTGCCTGAGCCGCACGTCGGTGACACCGGAAAGGCGCAGCGACGGGCTGAAGGTCTACCGGCTGGAGTTCGACTCGGCGTTCGAGGAGGAGGAGTAATCTCTCTCCCCTGCTCTCTTTATGCAGTCCGGGCCGGAAAAAGCGAATGCTTTTTCCGGCCCGGACTGTTTTTACAAGGATTTCCGCGACACAGACAACTCGCGGGACGTTGTTCCGGCCTGTGCGGAACTTTTATCACACGGTTAAAAAATTATTTCGCAGGCCCGGAACCAGTGGCGGGCTGCAACACTCGCTACGCTCGGTTTTGCCTGCCACCGGGGGTGGTTGACCTTTCGTGTTGCCGTTCCGGCTTACTCCTGGTGCTTCGGCCATTCAAGCACACTTGATGGCGCTCAGCTATTGTGACGGTTCCTCGCGCTAACTCGCCAAAGCTCGCACGCCGGCTTTAGCCTCGTCACGCTGCTCGGTTCCGGGCTGACCACGCGGAACTTATATCAAATAATCGTACAATTTTGTGGCACGATCTCGCAATGTCAGCCCGGAGCCTCCCCCGGCGCAGGGCTGCAACCTAAAGGTCTTGCCCGCGCAGGCTCCGAGCCGAATTATTAACCCTACGATTAATATCCGCGGCAGCGGGCGGGCCGGACGCCTCCCCACGGCGCAGGCCCGCAACCGACGCTGCCAGGTGCCGCGGGCACTCCGTCCGGGCTGTATCTACCCCAGGGCCGAACGGCGAGAAGGAACCGAGTAGCGAAGCGGGAGCACGGCAGCTTGCTGACGGTGCCTCGCAAGCACGAGGAACCGAGATCGCAGCTGAGAGCTAAACGGGCTTGCCCGCTTGGCCGAGGCGCCCCGAGGAAGACCGAAGGTCAACGCGAAGCCAAAACAAGCGAAGTGCAGTTAACCCTCACAGGTTCGGGGCGTGCATCCTGGGCGTCCAACCCCAAGTTGACTATTGAAGCTATCAGATGGTTAAACTTTTATTAGGTGCAATCAGGGGGGTCAATGGCTCTTACCAACCGGATCTACCGAAACGATGGTACGGCGACTGCCACATCATCGAGCCGGAAGACGGCGGCGGAGATGGGTTTCATCCTTAAACGGACAGACTCTTTCCCGGCTGACCACCGGATATCTTTGGCTCCGGTGCCATAGATATACTGCGCGCCGGAAAGATAGGCCGGCAGGGTCGCTTCGACGTTCCGCTCCGCCGGATTGACGGCGACCAGATAGCACGGCCCGTTTTCGGGCTGGCGCACGTAAACCATCGGATAGGGCTTATCGACATCGCTGACGAGCCTCCAGTCGCCCCGTGTGGCCAACGCGGGAGTCTCTTTCCGCAGGGCCAGCAGGCCGCGAACGTAGTTCAGCAACGACTCCGGATCGTCCTGCTGCGCGGCGACGGTAGGCCGCTGGGGATCAGGGTCGAGAGGCAGGTAGAGCGAATCGGCAGGGCCGGCCGAGAAGCCTGCGGTCGGACCTGCGGCCCACTGCATGGGGGTACGGCTGCCGGAACGGTTGGCATTCCGGCCCATGATACTGCCTTCTTTTTCGGGCCAGTCGGGCAGGAAGCGCATGCCGATCTCATCGCCGTAATAGATGAACGGGGTGCCGGGCATGGTCAGCAGGAAGGTCATGGCGACTTTCAACTGCCGGGGATCGGTGCGGTCGCCGCACGAGAGGCGCTGGCAGTCGTGGTTGGCGGTGGGCAGGGCGATATAGCCGAGGCCCAGCGTCTTGCTGCGCTGGTGGGTGTAGTTATCGACGAACTCCCGGATCTGTCCGCCGCCGAGGGCCTGGAAATAGCAGGTGTCCTGCTGGATCTCGACGCCCTCTTTGTTGAAGAAGAGCGACGGGAAGCCGGGGGTGTTGAACTGCATCATGAAGTCGATATGGAACCCGGCGGGAATGGCCTCCTCCGGGCGGCTCCACTCGGAGATGAGCACGCCGTCGGGATAGCGCGCGCTGAACCACCGGCGCATCTCGTGCCACAGTTTGCGGGTCTCGACGTGGCCGGGGTCGTTCTTAATCAGGCTGGCGGCCATGTCGACGCGGAAACCGTCGACGCCCTTATCCATCCAGAAGGCGATGATGTTCTTGAGTTCGCGCCGCACGGCCTGCGGCCCCGGAGCGTCGACGGGCTGTTCCCACGGGTTGGCGGGGTTGGGCCGTGCGAAGCCGTAGTTCAGGGCGGGCTGGCAGTCGAAGAAATTTCGGAGGTAATTGCCGTCGCGGGGGGCATCCGAGGCAACATAACCGCCACCGGGCCGCTTGTCTTTGGAGTCGGTCCAGATGTAGTAGTCGCTGTAATGGAGGTTGGTGTCGGCCTGCATGGATTGCAGGAACCAGGGATGACGGTCGGAGGTGTGGCCGGCCACGAGGTCGAGGCACACTTTCATCCCTTTTGCGTGGGCCTGGCGGACGAGCTCGACGAGCTGGGCGTTGGTGCCGTACCGGGGCGCGACGCTGTAAAAGTCGGTGATGTCGTACCCGCCGTCGCGGAATTCGGAGCTGAAGACGGGGCTCATCCAGATGGCGTTGACGCCTACGGAGTGGATGTAATCGAGTTTGGAGATGATACCGCCCAGATCTCCGATGCCGTCGCCGTCGGTATCGCTGAAGCTGGCGGGGTAGATCTGGTAAAAGACGGCGGTGTCGAGCCATTGGGGCGGCGCGGGCATGGTCTGGGCCTGCGTTGCGCCGACGCCGCAAGCCAAGGCGGCGCCGAGGAGGAGTTTTTTCATGGTTTGGCGTTAGTTTAGCGGCCCGAAGTTACGAAAAAACCCGCAATTCCGGTGGGAATTGCGGGCGTTTTCCGGTCGGCCGCTTCAGGCTTCGGCGGGGACGACGGTGTGCAGGTAACGTAAATAACTGTGATAACAGATACCGAACTGGGGGTAGACGTATTTGCGCCACACCCATTTATAGCAGCGGTCGTGCCGCTCCGGTTCGTAGTGCTGGGCGGTGAGCTCCTGCAAAGCTTTGGCTCGCTTGTAGTATCCTTTTTTATTATAGGCCATGACGGATAGTTTTTTAAATAGAAATATGGAATAGGGAACGGTTTTTTATGCGTTGGCTTCGCCGCGTTCGATGCCGACGAAGACGTAGCCGGAGGGAACGGCTTCTTTGGCGTAGCTGGCGATGAGTTCGTCGCTCAGGCCGGCGGGGACATACCCGATCACGCGTTTGTAATCCCCCGGCTGGCTCCGGAAGGGGTTGGCGTCGAATTTCATGTAGATGGCGGTCACTTTCATGGTTTCTTGGTTTTTAATTGTTCTTTTATTTGTCTTTGTGCTGTGAGTGACTGTTCTTTCTTGAAAGAAAGAACCAAAGAACTTTTCCAGAGCTTCGCTAATCCGGGCGTGTCCGGCCTTAATTCGTCGGGCCGGGCTTTTCGATGGGCGCGCTAAAACGCTGAATTAAACCAAGCGCGCAGCATCGAAAAGCACCGGTCCGACGGCATTCGGATCCCGGCAGGTTTAGGATGCGTTAGCATCCTCGAAAGTTTTTCTGGTTCTCGCTAACTGCGCTACGCTTGTTTTCCTCCTCGCCGCAAGGCAAAGCGTGCAAGCCCGCTCTACTCTTGCTGGCAGCGTCGGTTGTTCACAAAGAGAACGGTTCCGGACGGCACAATACAAATTAAAAGAACAGTTAATAAATAAGTTACAGGACGATGAATTTGTCGTCGCGGACGATCTCGATGCCGCGGGCGGCGAGCAGCTGGCGCACCATTTTATCCCGGCAGCCGTAAAGCTCGGAGAAGTCGCACGAGGGCCGCACATAAGCAGCGGGCAGCCGGGAGGCCAATTCGATGCGCGCCGCGGTGGTCAGCGGCCTGCCTGCCTTGAGCGGTTTGGCAGCCCCGGCCTTGACGGCCAGCGTACCGCTGTCCATCTCCAGCCTTCCATCGGTGAATTCGCCGAGATGGGCGCGCCCGAACGATTCGATCAGGCGCTCGGCCTCGGCCATCTGGGCTTCGGACTCCAGTTTGGCGCTGCGCGCCGTGCGGTAAATGGCGATGGCCTGCTCGGCCTCCTGACGGGTAACTGTGTTTTCCATGGTCTCTCTCTTTTTGACAGGTTTGGGATTCCGGTCGCGCTCGACCCATGTGGCGTCGTCGATACGCTCATACCGGACTTTCATTTTGCTGCGGGCCTTTTTGACCCGGTCGAGCACCGTCTGCGCCTGGTCGCGGTACTCGTAAACATCGTCGAACAGCCAGCTCATCAGTCACAGGTTCGATGGTGAATAGCTAGCCGTTGCGTGAGACTCATGCGCCGGCACTTATCCTCGGCGCGGGGCAGGCTCGCCGTGCGGACGGAGCTGCCGAAAATCAATTTCCATACTTTTTCCATAGTTCAAATAATTAAAGTTTTTCATCATACATTTTGTAATGATTTCACACCACAAATATAATACATTTTGTATTCGCAAAAAACTTTTCCGCACAACATTTACAAGGTATTACATTATTTTTCACTCTGGACTGAAACTCAGCATATTAAATCAATACACTGAAATTCATTCAATTACAACAATTGTAAGTTTTTTACCTGTCGCATTTGATTATGGCAGTCAATGAAATACATTTTGTACTATTAAGATCGCAAAAAAATACCGGCTTGCGTCTTGTGACACAAGCCGGTACCGGTCGGGAAAGCAGAAATCCGCTACAAATATTTTTTGAGTACCCTGGTGATCTCCGGGGTCTCGATCAGGAAGCCGTCGTGGCCGTAGTCGGAATGGATAACGTGGTAGTCCGCCCCGATCGCCACGGCCATCTCCCGGACTTCCGGCTCGGTGAACATGATGTCGGTATCGACGGCCATCACGATGGTCTTGGCGGTGATCCGCTGCAATGCGGCGGCGACCCCACCCCTGCCCCGCCCCACGTCATGGGAGTCGAGGGATTGCAACAATCGGTAATAACAGTGCGCGTTGAACCGCTTGCGCAGCTTCTCGCCCTGGTACCGCTGGTAACTCGCCACGCGGTATCCCTCCAATTTTTCGGAGTCGGGGTCGTACTGGGTGCGGTTGAAGGCGACGGAGTTCCTGTATATCAGCATGGACATGGCCCGTGCGGCGGCCAGCCCCTTGCCGCCGCCGTCGATACGGCGCTCGAAAAAAGTAGGATCGGCTTCGATGGCCATCCGCTGGGCTTCGCTGTCGGCCACGATCCACGGCGTAATTTTCGGCAAGGTCACGGTCAGCGAAACGTTATCGAACAGCTCCGGTTCGGAGATCGCCCACTCCATCGCCTGGCACCCGCCGGTGGAGCCGCCGATAATCATTCTGATCCGGGTGATACCGAGTGCGGTACGGAGTTCCCGGTAGGCGCGCACCATATCGCGCACGGTGACCTGCGGGAAGTCGAGGTACCACGGCTCGCCGGTGGCGGGATTGACCGTAATGGGAGAGGTGGAGCCGTACGGCGACCCGATCTTATTGGCGCAGACGATGAAGTATTTCGTGGGGTCGAGCAGTCCACCCTCAACAACTGTGTTCGGCCACCAATCGGCGACGTCGGAGCTGGCGGTCAGGGCGTGGCACACCCAGATCACGTTGTCCCCGGCTTCGTTCAACGTACCATAAGTATGGTAGGCCAGGGTCACGGAGGGCAGGGAGCCTCCCTCTTCGAGGGGAAACGGGCGGTCGATGGTGAAAAACTGCGGCGCGCGGCCGGCGTATTCGGCGTAGTGCATCTAATTCGGGTGCCGGGGTTTGATCCGGGGTGCCCAAAGATAGGGAATTTTATCGGAAGATATTTTCCGCTGGTTGCTATTCAAAATAGCAAGCGGCGAGAAGACGGAGAGCGATCGATTAAGTCTCCGCGGCAGCGGGCGGGCCGCAGCCTCCCACCGCGGAGGCCCGCAACAAAACCGTTCGCACGATTCCGTTGCACACTCCGCAGGCTGTGACCGGGCACCAAGGCCAATCCTCCGCCGGGGATGAGTCCGGGGCGAACGCTTACGCGGCAACGAAACCCGACAGATCACCGAAATGTGCGAAATTAAGCGTATCTTTGCGGCTCTTAAACCGAAACTACCATGGCACTTCAATGCGGTATAGTGGGCCTGCCAAATGTGGGCAAATCCACGCTTTTCAACTGTCTGTCGAACGCGAAGGCGCAGGCGGCCAATTTCCCGTTCTGCACCATCGAACCGAACGTGGGGGTCATCACGGTGCCGGACGAGCGGCTGAACAAACTGGTGGAGATCGACAACCCGAAACGGGTGGTGCCGACGACCATCGAGATCGTGGACATCGCGGGCCTGGTGAAGGGGGCGTCGAAGGGCGAGGGGCTCGGCAACAAGTTCCTGGCCAATATCCGCGAGACGGATGCGATCATCCACGTGCTGCGCTGTTTCGAGAACGGGAATATCACCCACGTGGACGGCTCGGTGGACCCGGTGCGGGACAAGGGGATCATCGACACGGAGTTGCAGCTGAAAGACTTAGAGACGGTGGAGAGCCGTCTGGGCAAGGTGCAGAAGCAGGCGCAGAGCGGCGGTGACAAGGCGGCCAAACGGCTGTACGAGATACTGATCCGCTACAAGGAGGCGCTGGAGCAGGGGCTTTCGGCGCGGACGGTGGCGCTGGACAACAAGGAGGACGAGAAGCTGGTGGCCGACCTGTGTTTGCTGACCAACAAGCCGGTGCTGTATGTCTGCAATGTGGACGAGGCTTCGGCTTCGACGGGGAACGCTTTTACCCAAGCGGTGGCCGATGCCATTAAGGACGAGGGGGCGCAGATGCTGGTTGTGGCGGCGGCCACGGAGGCGGACATCGCGGAGCTGGAGAGCTACGAGGAGCGGCAAATGTTCCTTTCGGACATTGGGCTGGAGGAGTCGGGGGTATCGCGCCTGATCCGGGCGGCGTATGCCTTATTGGATTTGGAGACCTATTTCACAACGGGCGCGGATGAAACGCGGGCCTGGACGTATGCCAAAGGGACGAAGGCGCCGCAGGCGGCGGGAATCATCCACACGGATTTCGAGCGCGGCTTTATCCGGGCGGAGGTCATCAAATATGCTGACTACGTGGCGCTGGGCTCCGAAAAGGTGTGCCGCGAGGCGGGCAAGATCGGGATCGAGGGCAAGGAGTATGTGGTGCAGGACGGGGATATCATGCACTTCCTGTTCAATGTGTAACCGCCGCGCCGGGACTCTAAGGACTGCCCTTCCCCGACCGGGAAGGGCTTTTTGTTTCCCAGCGGACGCCCGGTTATCGTTAAGGTTCAAACTGCCGCGACCCTGCCGATCGCCGAATACCGAACCCGACGGTCAATTCACGCGGTCGATACCGGGATCGCCGTCGAAGAAGCGAATCACGTTGCGGGCGGCGTAAAAACTCATCTGCTCGCGGGTCTCGACGGTGTTGGTGCCGGTATGGGGGGTCAGGACGATATTATCCAGCGACAACAGTTCCGGCAGCACCTTCGGCTCGCCCTCGAACACGTCGAGGGCGGCTCCGGCAATCTCCCTGTCGCGCAGGGCTGCGGCCAACGCCCGGTTATCGACCACCGGGCCGCGGGCGGTATTGACCAGCAGGGCGGTGTTTTTCATCTTCCGGAACTGCCCGGCACCGAACATATGCCGCGATTCGGGAGTGAGGGGGATATGGACGGAGATGATGTCGGCCTGCGCCAATAGGGCGTCGAAATCGGCGTACTCCGCTTGCAAGTCGCGTTCTTCGGCTTCGGGCAGGGGACGGCGGTTGTGGTACAGCACTTTCATCCGCGAGGCGGCGGCGTAGCGGCGCAGGGCTTTGCCGATGCGCCCCATGCCGACAATGCCGAGGGTCTTGCCGTAGAGCGAGGTGCCGAGGTTGTCCATAATGCCCCACCGGGCGCGCCCGTCGCGCAGGTCGCGGTCGCATTCGGGGATACGGTGGGCCAGGGCGAGCATCAGGGCGTAGGCGTGCTCGGCAGTGGGTTCGAGCACGGGTATGGGATTGTTGGTGACGACGATGCCGCGCCGGGTGGCGGCCTCCACATCGATGTTGTCATACCCGACGCCATAGCTGGCGACGATCTTCAATTCCGGCGCGCGGGCCATAATCTCGTCGGTGACCGGAAACGCAGTGGAGGAGATCAGGCCGCTGGCCTGCGGCAGCCATTGGTCGAGCTCTTCGGTGGTGAGCCGTTCGCTGCGGGGCATAAGCACTTCGAAACGCTCTTCGAGGCTGGCGAAGTGTTCGCGGGGAAGCCGGTTGGTAATCAGTATTTTCTTTTTCATAAGTGGACGATCTGTTATCGTAGTTTTTATACCGGGCGCAGCCTGCTGTGTCTAAACAAGCACAGCGCCGTTGCGGGCCTCAGCGGGGGAGGTTCCGGGCTGGCCGCTGGCGCGGGGAGTAATCTATGGCCTTATTTGTCTCGGCGCGCGTCCCCGCGCGCGCCCTTACAATGCTAATTGCAATGCAAATGCCAGTAAAAGACGCAACGCGTCCCCGCGACCGGGACACCGCTGTCGCGGGAATCCCGGCTATTCGCACTTTCGTTTTCGGGCGCCCCGGCCTCCCCTTGAATCCTTAAAAACACCCGCAAAAGACCCAACGGGTCCGCCCGGCGTTCCTTCCCGGAATGCGCTACTCGCTTTCTCGTTGTCGGCGCAAGAACTGAGCTACTCGCTCTCTTGTGGTTCGGGCCGCCGCCACGGGCGGAAGCCGCAAAGCGGCTTGACGGCGGGCCCGGCAATCCTGCGGATTGCACAAAAGGACTCCACTATTCATCCTTTCAGGTTCTGTCGGAGCCAACGGATGGAATATCCCTTTCATATAACAAAAAGAGCGCCCCTCCCCTATTCAATCCGGGAAGGGCGCTCACGTTACGTTCTATCAGACATTATTTCACCTCTTCGAATTCCACATCGTGCGGACCGTCGTCCTCCGGCTGCGACTGGGATGCGGAACCCGCACCCGCCGAGCCTGCGCCCGCATCCGGGCCGCCGGCATTGCCGCCGCCCGCGTTGTAGATATCCTGCGAAGCGGCCTGCCATGCGGCATTCAGCCCTTCGGAATACTTGTCGATGTCGGCCAGGTTCTGAGCCTTGTGGGCCTCTTTCAGCCCGTTCAGCGCGGTTTCGATCGCCGACTTCTTATCGGCCGGGATCTTGTCGCCGTACTCTTTGAGCTGCTTTTCGGTGCTGAAGATCAGGGAGTCGGCGGCGTTGATCTTATCGACACGCTCGCGTTCCTCCTTGTCCTTCGCCTCGTTGGCCTTGGCTTCGTCGCGCATGCGCTGGATCTCGGCCTCGGTCAAACCGGAAGATGCCTCGATACGGATGCTCTGCTCCTTACCCGTCCCCTTGTCTTTCGCGGAGACGTTGAGGATACCGTTGGCGTCGATGTCGAAGGTCACTTCGATCTGCGGCACGCCGCGCGGCGCCGCCGGAATGCCGTCCAGGTGGAACCGGCCGATGGTCTTGTTGTCGCGGGCCATCTGGCGCTCGCCCTGCAGCACATGAATCTCCACCGACGGCTGGTTGTCGCTCGCCGTCGAGAAGGTTTCGGACTTGCGGGTCGGGATGGTGGTGTTGGCGTCGATCAGCTTGGTCATCACGCCGCCCATGGTCTCGATACCCAGCGACAGCGGGGTTACGTCGAGCAGCAAAACGTCTTTCACCTCACCCGTCAACACGCCCCCCTGGATAGCGGCCCCGATAGCGACCACTTCGTCCGGGTTCACGTTCTTGGAAGGCTCTTTGCCGAAGAAATCCTTGACCACCTGCTGGATGGCCGGGATACGGGTCGAACCGCCCACCAAAATAACGTCGTCGATCTGCGATGCGGTGAGTCCGGCGTCTTCGAG